>NZ_JCAUAP010000007.1:0-551994 GCF_059692015.1 Paenibacillus sp. J22P165
TCACTTATTTAGTATAAATATGTACATTAGCATGCTCCTCCATTATAAAGAGCATCTATCGACCCTAGAAAAGCAAATAGATGCACTCGCTAATGAAGTTGAAGAATATGAAATTATCCAATCCATCCCCGGCATCGGTGAGAAAATCGCGGCAACGATTATCTCTGAAGTTGGTGAGATTAATCGGTTTAATCATCCTAAAAAGCTCGTTGCCTTTGTTGGCGTAGATCCCAGTGTTCACATCTCAGGAAAGTTTACGGCTACGATTAATCGAATCACAAAACGTGGCTCCAGCAGACTTAGGCACGCTTTGTACATGGCTGTACTCTGCGGGCTGAGGCGTACTGGAAGTAAGAAGCTCAAAGCTTTTTACGACAAAAAAATGGCTGAAGGAAAACCTCACAAAGTAGCGATGATCGCATGTGTGAACAAGTTACTACATTGGATATTTGCCATGCTTAAACGAAAAGTAGCGTACCTCGAGTTAATTTAATTGGAAATCAAACGAAATCAAAGAAAAACTTTCCAAAGCAATTTTGGAGGGTTATTTGGCATGCTCAGTAATTAGTATAGCACCTTCTTCTCGCTTTTCTATTGAAAAATCTTGACAAGTTATTAGCTGGTTTAGTTGAGAAAAGGCAACCGATCACTAGGTCGGCTGCCTTCTTTTGTTGATTTTGAACTAACGTTCTTCGTTAACTGAATTTACAACGAGTTATCTATCCATTCATCGCTGTAATTAGGAAACAAATTGCAATGAGAAAAGATAATGGTGTCATAAAAAACTTTTCCTTTTTACTTTTGGACAAAGCATTCATTATGGTATTTACTATTAAATAAAATGAAATAAAATAACATACTCCTTTTGCAATGGTTGTTAAAGCATCTATCGAGATTACATTCCCTGCTTGAAGTATAAAGATGATTGCAACCAACTGAACTAATACTGAAATTGCACATGCAGCCCTCATTTGTTTTGGCATAACTTTATACTTACCACCCATTGCAAACTCTCCGTAAGGTAAACCCATAGCTAACAAAACGTAAAAAATAGCAACCACCAAAAATGCAACACTTCCAATTAATGCCAACGCCACTTGGACACCTCAATTACATTTACTTTTTTACTTTTTTCTTCCAATTCTTTTTGTAGATAGTATAGCATTTACTCAAGAATCCTGCCCGTTAGTTGAGAAAAGGCAGTCGATACACTGGCCAATTGAAATTCTTCGACCTGAGCCGTCGGGAATGAGATCAAGTTCTTGTCACCCGACATATCTCAATTGGCTTTATTAATACCATTCCTAAATACTACTATTTCAGAGCTGCTTGTTTTAAGAGGTAAGGTTTTCAACCTGAATATAAATGTTCAAAAATCTTATCGGCCTGATGGAATAATAGCCCATATTTTTCTCAATTCCAGCGCACTATTTTACCCGAAGAATCCAGCTTCCAAATGGAAACATTCGTATCCTTAGTGCCGCTGACTATATAGCCGCCATCTGCTATTTCTTCGATCGTGCGTGCTTGTACTTGCGGACTATTTGGCCCACCTGCACCTGCACCTAAAACTGTCGTCCACTCGTTAGTACCGCTACGATCCCTTTTTTGAACAGCAGTTTGAAACGACCCTACATTTAGACTCTCCGATAAAATAGCATCGATATAACTACCATCTTTTGTAACTCGGATCATATTAAAGTGACCGTAGGCACCAGAGTCAACTACCTGTGTCCACTGAATGACTCCATTCTCATCTGTTTTGGCAATGACATAGTCATTATAACGAAAGTGAAATCCAGGGACAGTTCCTCCTACTATGTATCCTCCGTCATCTAGATGGTGAAAAGAAGAAACCGTTACGTTTTTTTCAACACCAGATGAGTTAATTCCCTGCAGTTGAAACTCTTTTGACCACATCTAGTTTGATCACCAACAGGACAAGGCCTAACACAACGAAGACAATCATCATGAACTCTACCGACTTCATTGGTCAGCATGTCTGTGATTCAAATTCCATCATGGCGTGTAATGATTGGCGTATACCCGCTTCATGGGCACTTGCGGCCTGAGGAGAAGAAAGCGAGGTCACTATCAAAGGAGGCATTACCCCTATGAGCAAAAAATTCCAGTTAGAACAAGCTGCGAAACAAGTTGCTGAACAAAATAGTGCACCGCCGTTTCTGCACGAGCTGGGTCCGGAGAAGGGCCGCGAAACGGTCGATAAAGTGCAGTCTGAGCCTGTACACAAAGAGCCCGTGGATTTCGAAGATTTGATAATTCCAGGTGGCCCGAAGGATGAAGTATCGATTCGTATCTTGAAGCCGAAGAACGCGCCGGAGCAACTGCCCGTCATCCTGTACATTCATGGCGCAGGCTGGGTGTTTGGCAACTCACATACACACGACCGGCTCGTTAGAGAACTGGCCGTCGGCTCGCAATCGGCTGTCGTGTTTGTGAATTATACACGCTCGCCAGAGGTGAAGTATCCGTTCGCGCTTGAGGAGATTTACGCAGTGCTGGAGTGGGTCTCCTCCAGTGGGCACTCTCACGGCCTCGACGCCAACCGCTTGACCATCGCTGGCGACAGCGTTGGCGGCAATATGGCCGCCGCAATCACACTGACCGCAAAAGCTCGCAGCGGTCCCGCTATTCACAAGCAACTGCTGTTTTACCCCGTCACGGATTCCTCGTTCGAGACGGAGTCCTATCAGCAGTTTGCTGAAGGCTATTTCCTCCGCCGCGATGCGATGGAGTGGTTCTGGAAGCAGTACACGGCCGATCCGCGACAGTGTGAAGAGGTCACGGCTTCGCCGCTCCGCGCCACGATTGAGCAGCTGAGCGGGTTGCCGCCCGCCCTCATCATCACGGGCGAGGCGGATGTGCTCCGCGATGAAGGTGAAGCCTACGCGAATAAGCTGCGAGAAGCCGGCGTGCACGTGACGGCAGTGCGGTTCCAGGGCATCATCCATGATTTCGTGATGCTGCATGCCTTGGCGGATACCGCTGCGTGCCGCGGGGCGCTTTTGCTGGCGAACGCTTGGCTTCGAGAATGAAGGGTATTGCATTGCTAAATACTCAACATACCAGGAGGGATTACCATGAGCAAACATATTATCGGTGTATTCAACACGGAAGAAGAAGCGATTCGCGTCATTAACCAATCGAAAGCAGACGGATTTCACTCAGATGAACTCTCGGTTGTAGGTCGCAACAGTGACGATCTGGATCACATTGAAGTAGCAAGCGCAGAACGACCCCGCCCGCGCCAATTTGGCGTATCGGATTTTCCGCGACTACAGGTCGCTCAGTGCAGATACATATGGCTCCTGACTACGGGTACACAAGCAGTACATACGGCGCCAATGACCGTTATCGCAATTAAGTTGGGGTAATCATTCGACAAATTGCATCAAGAGCTGGTTGAACTTATCGCGTTCGTCAAGGAAAGGAACATGACCGCTATTTTGAAACGGAATAAGAACTGAATTGTGGATGAGTCTATTGGTTTCCTGGGCATTGGCAAACGGAACGACTTGGTCATGGACACCGTGAATTATCAATGTAGGCATGTTGATTTTCCCAAGATCTTTTCGCACGTTTTCGTCTCTCAACGTAACCATAACGGCTGCAGTCGACCAGCCAGCTCCTTGCAATCCAATTTGGAAGAACCAAACCGAGAAAGGTCCGGTAATATGCTTAAAAAAAAAGGAATCAGGTAATCCGGCAAGCATTTTAGGCCGATCGGTTAACGTTCCTTCAATAAACATGTTAGCAGCTTGAAGCGGTACAGTGCCAGGGGCTTGGGCATCAATTAGAACAAGCTTGGAAACCCCGTGACTTTGATGTCTCGCCATGTATCGAATGGCTAGTGCTCCGCCTGCCGAATGACCTGCTAATGTGATGTCTTTTAATTTCAACGTCTCGATAATAATGCGGATGTCATCTGCCAATCTATCGAAGCTGTATCCTTCGAAGGGTTTATCCGAATTTCCGAACCCTCTCCAATCCATCCCAATGCACCGAATGCCCATAGACGGAAGAATATTAAATTGATATTCGTACTGTTTGTGGCTTAAAGGCCAGCCGTGAATGAACAAGATCGTCTTTTTTCCCGTCGGGTTCAAATCCTGCACAAATACCCGAACTCCCGGTTCTACCGTGATAAAGTATTCCAAGATGTTCCCTCCTAACTGAGCGTAAAACACCTTAGAAATATATTGGAACGTTCATAACTATATACCTGTTCTGAGAATTCCTGGCTCGGACTTCTTGCTATCTACCATATAACTGTCTGAATAACCCTCATATGGTGCTGTAGATCGATCCGATTCAAACTAAACTAAATAACCATTCGTCCATTATTATCGACGAATGGTTATTTAAATTGGAGACCTCACCGGACGTTATTTTCCCGCCAAGAAAGCGGCAACCTCCGCGAGACGCGTCGCGAAGCCCCATTCATTGTCGTACCATGTCGCGACAGACAAGAGTTCACCCTCCACGTGAGTGAGCGGTAGATCAATGATCGATGTATGCGGATCACCGACGATGCGCGAAGACGCCCATTCTCCTTCAAGCACATCCATAACGCCTTTCAGATCGCCTTCTCTCGAGGCGCGGCGGAACATATCATTCGCTTCCTGCACAGTGCACGGCTTCTCCGTGATTAGGTTAAGTTCAGCTATACTGCCCGTGCGGGTCGGTATACGGTACGCTTTACCCGTGATCTGCAGATCCGGCCAGATGAACTTAAGTGCCCTGGCCGCGCCAGACGAAGACGGAATGATGTTCTCGGCCGCCGCCCAAGAGTCTCGGCGATCACGCATCGGCTGATCCGTCAACGATTGCGTGTTCGTATAGGAATGGACTGTTGAGAACAGTCCGAATTTGATCCCATAGTTTTCTTTGACCAGCTTGATGACAGCGGCCAATGCGTTAGTCGTGCAGCTAGCCACGCTGATGATTCGGTGCTTTTCTGGATCGAAACTGTCAAGATTAATACCTTTCAACAATACGGCGTCGCAATCGTCGAGGGTTTTACTCGGCCCGCTGATTAGGACACGTTTCGCGCCACGGTCCAAATGTATCTGTGCCACGGAACGGACAACGGCACGGCCTGTACAATCGACGACGAGATCCACACCTAGCGCCTTCCAGTCTGGCACTTCCTGCGATGAATTAATATATAGAATTTCTCGTCCGCCGATGACAATCACACCCTCTTTGGTGGATACGTCCTCGTGCCAACGTTTATAGTTTGAATCCACTTCAAACAGCGCGGCAAGCGTGCCCTCGTCCTTGATATCCGATACAGAAACCGGAACGAAGAGCTTATCCTGAAGTGCTACACGCAATAGTATTCTGCCAATGCGTCCAAATCCAAATATTGCAATCTTGCCCATTCCTCATCCTCCATTTACCTGTTGTTCTCGATGACAATTGAAAGAAGTCACTACTTTCCCCCTCCAATTAATACATTATTCCCCGAATATTTGTTTTAATAATCACTTCAATTTCTGGTTTTGGATAACCTTCCTGTTCGAAATTCTCCGGATCTTTTATTGACCACATAATGGTAGTTAAATATTCGCCATCTGGCACACGAACTTCATCAAATTCCGTTACCAGCTCTTCCCCAGTAGCTATTATTCTATATATGATAGAAAGAGTTGCTGTATTTACAGCAATGTTTCTATCAACAATATTAACAGTACTACTATTGCCTGGCTGAAGCTCAACACCTAAAGCAACGTTACCTGTATTGAAATTTTCGCCGGGTTCTGCACCATTCGTATCAGCTCCTTGCGCCAATCCGATCTTGCAAACGTACAATGTTGATTCATTGTTTATCCCAAACTCTTTCGTGCACTGCGCTTCCATATATGCCTTGTATTGCTTTTCAAAATCTTCTCTTTTTAGTTCCTCTGTTTCTAATAGCTCTATTTTTGTCATTATTATTAATCGCTCCTTACATATTTGGGTGAAATTTTATATGCTCATCATTCTTAATGTACCCAGTAAATGGGTTATTAACTATTATCTCTACGCGTCCTGAAGCTTGGCTCTATTTTGAAATTATGTACCCAAAAAGCGTTGATTACCTCCGAATCGTAACCCGAGTATGAATGGTGACAAGATCTGCGAGCTGTAGGACATCCTCATTGTACATACGGATACAACCATGACTAACTTCCCTTCCGATGGAAGAAGGATCATTGGTTCCGTGGATGCCGTAATGAGGTTTAGATAGGCCCAACCAATAGGCTCCGAACGGACCTCCTGGGTTAGCTTGTTTATTTATAATCGTATATTCGCCTTTAGGTGTCTTCGTTATCATTTTGCCGATTCCAACCGGGAATGAACGTTTAACCGTATTTCCATCAAGCAAATACAGATTACGATCAGACAGATCGACGATAATTCGATAGTTTGGCATTTTTCCCACCTCCTAAGCACCATTCTATGCTTGCCTAGTTTCAGAAGTGACGGAGGATAACAAATGGAAAGTTTATTTTGCTTTAGCGTACGCGTGTGAACCTTTCAATTGGACAGGTTTGTTTCGTCGTGCTCTACTGGGAGGAATCGGCCTATCGATTGCAGTTCTTGAGGAGTTGTACCGGCTCATGGCAACGACACATTTTAACGAAATAAAGAAATTTGCCGCCACTGCGCCCGGCTTCGAGAATGCACGCATTGAATTCGATACGGAAACACTGGAGCCCCTTTACAAAATGACGATTGGCCAAGCGGGCTCCTCCTATGCCTTCTATATCGCGCAAAAACTCGGCATGCCGCTTGCGCTCATTGAGAGATCGAAGCAGATCACAAATGAGGTGGCGCAGCACTCACCAGAAGCACCGGCTATAGCTGCCGCTGTTGCAGGAAAACCGTCCGTGACAGTCCCGTTGAAGGAAAAAGAGGAACGAGCAGCGATACCCCATTTTGCTATAGGTGATTGCGTATGGGTGCATTCGCTGCGCCGTACAGGCATTGTTTGCAGCGAGCCTGATCATCGTGGACATTACGGTGCAAATTCAGAAGGAAAAAGTGCGCATCAACCGTAAGAGATTATCTCTCTATATCGAGCGCAGCATGTTATACCCGGAAGGAGACTACGATATGGACATCGTATTCGAATCGAAAAGCACTAGAAAGAAGCGAAAGCAGATGAGCAAACGTCATGTTGAGGGGGTAACGATTGAGTATAAGGAAAATCAATAAACGGGGTTTTGGGGTAATTGCAGCTGGCTAAGACTTGATTAGATCAAGTCTTAGCCAGTCAACTCTGCACCTGCTTCTTTATTTCTCAAGAAAACCTGTAGAAGGATTTGTTATGAAGAACCCTGGATCAGGTACATAGAAATACTGAATCCAAACACCATCTAAAAGGGGTTCGCGTTTATCTAAGAGGATCTCAATGTCTTTGTCTGTTTTCACGATTTCATCATGTTCAGTAGGTGTATCGAGCTTTATATCATAATGACCATGATCGCCATGATTCTGAGTTATAAAAACACGAATCATCTTCCCCCCGGCCGCTTCTTGACTAGACAGCATATTGTTTATGACGGTTGCAGCGTTTCGATTAATTTTACATTTCATAGTAGTGTCCTCTATTCTTATTTTATTACTGTAATTTAATCGATTACAGTATGTGTTGTCAAGCTTTAGATCTCCACAATATTGACAAAGTGAAAGCGAATGCTATAATTTTAAAAACGAACGATCTTATTTTTTGGGTGTGGTGAGAATGAAAAAAGGCGAAAAAACGAAGATGCATATTATTGAGCAAACAGCGATTCTGATGAATAAAAAAGGTTTTTTATCTACCCCACTCTCCGACATTGTTGAAGCTACTGGCATGCAAAAAGGTGGGCTCTATAACCATTTTAAAGATAAAGAAGAACTGGCTCTATTAGCATTTGATGAATGCAATCGAATCATTCATGATTACATTGCTAAGGAACTTACCCATAAGAGCACATTAAAAGAACGAATAGTAACATTTATCGAATCCTATTTTTCCTTTGGAGAGAATCCTACGCTTCCTGGTGGATGTCCCATTATGAATGCAAGTGTTGAAGCAGATTTCGGGCAATCCGAGCCCTTGATGCAAAGAACACAATCTGCCATGCAGAATGTTATTGATTTTCTCTCGGACATGATTGCTGATGGAATCACGGAGAAAGAAATTCGTTCTGATGTGAATCCGAAGCAATCCGCGGTATATATGATGGCTACGGTTGAAGGTGGAATTCTACTAAGTAACGTATTTAACGATCGATCGCATATCAAGACAGTAAACGATCAATTAATGGATTACATCGATAAACTTTATGTTTAAATTCCAACTGTCACGAAGTAAGTCCATTTAAGTCCCCACAAACAGACCCTCATTAATTTGAGAGGTCTGTTTTTTTATCCCCATTTAGATATCATGCAAACCAAACAAGTCGGTTGACAAATGACTAATATTCACTATAATAAAAATGAACGGTCGGTATTTTTTATATCAAAATAAACGATAGTACCAACATAATCTAGATTACTTAAGGAGACGAAAACGAAATGAACGAATTATTGGCACTTGCGGTTAAAGCACATGGTGGTTTGGATCAGTGGCAGAAATTCTCAAAAATAAATGCACGCGTATCTGGTGGCGGTGTTCTCTGGCATTTAAAAGGGAATCCTGGTCTTTTGGACGACTACAACCTTAAAGCCGACACACACAAACAGGACGTTATAATAAATCGATTTGGTACTGTTGATCGTCGAAGCACTTATACCCCGGACCACGTTTCCATTTTGAACATCAACACAGGAGAAACCCTTCAAAGCCGTGAAAATCCACGTGCCTCTTATGAAGGTCATGTGTTAGAAACACCTTGGGACGAGCTGCAAGTAGTATACTTTGCGAGCTATGCCATGTGGACCTACCTGACACAACCTTTTTTGTATACGTATCCCGGCTTCGAGACGGAAGAGTTGACGCCGTGGCAGGAAAATGGTGAGACTTGGCGCCGGCTGAAAGTTATTTTCCCAGATTATATCGCCAGTCACAGCCGCGAACAAATTTCTTATTTCGGCGAAGATGGCATATTGCGTAGACATGACTATGCAGTTGATGTAAGTCCTGGCGCAGCTGGTGCGAATTATGCTTCTGATTACCAAGAATTCAATGGCATCCTTGTGCCAACAAAACGCCGTGTCTACATCCCTCAACCAGATGGACATAAGCAACCGGAGCCGCTAATTGTTAGCATCGATATGAGTGAAATCTCGTTTGAGTAATGTTTTGAGTATCGACAATCGTGCCCTATATCCAGGGCAGCACCTGGCAGCAAGGTCCCGATTCTTTTCCCAGAGGTCCTGTTAATCTATTTGCAAGATTAATTGGACCCATCCTATAACAGCGGCGAATCCCGCACCGCGGTATCCTTCCATCCATCCAACGGCTTTTCTTAGTCCGTTCACTACGGTTATAGGCGATGTGCACATCTCCGATAAAGTGTTTGTTGCGCCTAGCGCAACGCTTAGAGGAGATGAAGGAACGCCATTCTTTATCGTTTCGAGCTCTAATATTCAGGATGGCGTGATTTTACACGGATTAGCTAATACAACGATTCAGGTGGCTAACAAGTCGTATTCTATCTTTATTGGCAACAGAGTCTCTATAGCTCACTTAGCACAACAGGTCATCCGGGTGTACTCGGAATTCCCTCCCTCCTATGATGCCATGTTTGGCACTCACCGCTGCTCCTGCGGAATAGCATATAACCATGCGAAACTATTACGTTAAACATAAAGGCCGAGAACTTTCCACGTAGGAAGTTCTCGGCCTTTATTCATCTTTACGGAGAGGTTAAATCATAAAATCCAACATCTCTTTTCGGTTACTTATAAGGTTACCGTTTTCGTTGCAATTTTCTCTCGAAATGCTTGATCATGCTCGACAAAAATCATTGTTGGATTAAAGCTTCTGATCAGCTCTTCAATTTGCATGCGAGAATAAACATCAATAAAATTAAGGGGCTCATCCCAAATATATAAATGAGCTTTTTCACATAAACTTTTAGCTATTAGTAACTTTTTCTTTTGTCCACCAGAATAATGGGATATATCTTTTTCAAACTGGATGCGCTCAAAATCCATTTTTCTTAGAATAGATTTAAATATCGGTTCATCAATTTGATTTTCTTCAATAAAGTCAGATAACTTTCCCTTTAAATGAGAGGTATCTTGTTGTACATAAGAAATGACAAGACCAGAACTAACGTTCAATGTACCTGTATGTTGAAGTGGCTCCCCCAGAATTAAATTTAAAATACTACTTTTTCCACTACCATTTTTCCCATCTAGAACGACCCGTTCTCCTTCTTTAACCTTGAAACTTATAGGGGTATTCACTACTTCATCCTTATACATGACAGACACGTCCGTTAACTGAACGAGTTCCTTAGATTTAAATGCTAAGGGCTCCAATTGTAAGGACTCCGTTTTTTCCACATTTTTTAGCAGAGCTGACTTTTCTTCAATGGCTTTATGTTGCCTTGATTCAAGATTTTTTGCACGTTTCATCATTTTTGCAGCTTTATGTCCTACAAATCCCTTGTCCAATTTGGAACCAGAATTCGTTGTTCCATTCTTGGAAGCTTCTACTTGGTTAGACCAATTAGCCGTACGTTTTGAAGATTGCTGCAGCCTTCCAATGTCTTTTTGTAAACGCTCATTTGTTTTTTCCTCATGTTCTTGCTGTCTATCAAAATTCAGTTTCCATGAGGAATAATTGCCATTTTGCACTTCTATATTCGCTTTGTTTATGGATAAGATGTGGTCAACACAGCCATCCAAAAAGTTCCTATCATGAGATATTAGAATGAACCCTTTTTTCTTTTTCAAATAATTAGAAACCATTTTTCGTCCATTGATATCTAGGTGATTGGTGGGCTCATCGACTAATAAAAATTGCCCTTCATTCAAAAAAAGTGCAGCCAACAATATCTTCGTTTGTTCCCCAATGGATAATGTTTCGAATGGCCGATACATCACTTCAGCATCGACATCTAAATAAGAAATTTCTCGAAGAAACTCCCAATCTTCTGCCTCTGGACATATCTCTTCTAGTATTTCATATGTGAATCTGCTTTTATCTGAGAGTGGGTATGGAAAATAGTTGAATTCGACTGAAGAAGTAATGTTTCCGTTGTATTCATAGTTACCTAATAATAAATTGAAAAACGTTGTTTTGCCTCGGCCGTTACGGCCAATAAATCCAAGTTTCCAATCCGTATCTATTTGAAAGCTAACATCTTCAAAAATAGGATCAAAGCTGCTGGGATATGAAAATGTCAGGTTTTGTACATGAATCATTGACATGGTAAGTTCCTCCTTTTTATAACACACTACTTCTTTATAAAAAGTCGGTTCATATCCATCTAATCTCAATTTCTCCGTATAAGTTAAATGGATATTAACGACTTATACGGAGTAAATCATGTGTAATAATACTGTCTGTACTCATGTGACCCCTCCTTTAGCAGTAACTAAAGAGTATTTCAAGTTTATATAATAGGTTAAATCCTGTTCCATAGCAATATGAATCGCCACCACATCATAGTAGTTCTTAAATAGTAAAAGGCCAGGTGCACCTATAATAGGTGTTCCAGCCTCTGTTTGTACGGTATGGTTTTGTTTACAAATTAATATACTTCGAGTTCAAACAATGAGTAGCCGTATTGCGTAGTGCGCGCTGTACCCGTTACTTTAACGTAGCGAGCATTGGTTGGGTTGATAAGCAGATTAGCAATGCCTTCGTGACCATTCGTTGTGGCGTACGCAGTCGTCCAAGTCACGCCATCAATGGAAACTTCTACGCGGTAAGATTTCGCAGCCGCGTTTTCCCAGTTAAGTACAACACGTTTGATTGTAGTTGCTTCTCCAAGATCAACGCTAATCCATTGTGGATCTATGCCATGTTGGGACTCCCAACGTGTAGCTTTGTTGCCATCTACTGCGTAGCTGCCGCTTTGCAAAACACCGTCAGAAGTAGTGGTTGATTGGTTCAACGCCAGATTATGATAAGATCCTAGCGTGACTGATTGATTAACTGCGTCATTCTTATAGCCAGTTGCCGCAACTGAAATTTCATAAGCTTTAGCTTCAATAAACAACGAGGCATCCAATGTTATTTTGCCTGCTTCCAAGTGATATTGGGAGGAGTTCAATGCTACTCCATCTAATTCTACAGCATGAATTGCAGCTCTCCATGCCGAGTTATCATCGAAAGTAAGTTCAACTGGCTCTCCAATTATTGCCTTAGTACTAGCTGTAAGAGCTGGACTATCGATCAAGTCAGCAGTACCCGCATATACTTCGAACTCCCATAAGGAGAAGCCGTAAGGCGTACCACGCTTAATACCGTTCATCTTCACGTATCTCGCTTCTACAGGCGAGAAAGAGATGTTATCAATGCCGCCATTTTCTTTGTCAGTCGCATATACAGTATGCCAAGTTTCACCGTCAGCAGATACATCAATGGTGTAGGCTTTGCCGTAAGCATTTTCCCAGTTCAGAAGTACGCGGTTAATGGTTTGCTTCGTGCCAAGGTCTACGCTCATCCATTGGTTATCCGCGAATGCAGATTCCCAGCGGCGATCCAACCTGCCGTCTACGGCATCAGAGCTAGCACGATGGTAATCCGGCGATGATGATGTTTGCTTATTCAACGCAAGATTGCTGCCTGGGTTCACTGGCGGATTCGTTGGATCTGTGGGGTCTGTCGGATCTGTAGGATCCGTAGGTCCCCCGTCTTTCGTTAGAACCGTTTGATAGACTACCGTATTCTTAAAACCTTGAGACTGAACGGAAATCCAATATGGCTTCGCTTCGTTAAACAAAGTGCTGCTTAACGTCAATTGACCTGCAGTAAGTTGGTATTGAGAAGGGCTAATGACAGCGTCGTTCACTTTTACTTCGCTAATCGCGTTTCTCCACTCTACGTCGTCAGCAAACGCGATATCCATCGGTTGACCGAGCACATTCTCCGTCCGATCCGCGTGTAATACTGGAGCTGACTCAATTCCTGAAAAAGCGTCACCGTACACTTCCAATTCGCGAATCGAGAAGCCGTAGTCTGTTGCACGCGTGTTGCCATTCATTTTCACATATCTTGCTTTCTTAGGCGCGAGATGAATTTTATCTTTATGGTTGGGTTCACCTTGATCGGTTGTAAAAACAGTCGTCCAAGTGGAACCATCCTCTGAAAATTGAATGTCATAATTTTTTCCAGCTGCATTTTCCCAGTTCAGAACGATGTATGTAATGTCATCGTACACGGCACCTAGATCAACTGTAATGAATTGGTTGTCGGCGAATTTGGATTCCCATCTTGTTTCAGGGTTTCCGTCAACCGCATTCTTTGCGTCTTGAAGCGCATTTGCCGATGCAAGTACCGGTTTATTCAATGCAAGATTTTGTGAATAATACGAAATAATAGGCTGCTTCAGATCTGCACTCGCATAGCCATTGGCTTCAATGCTGATGTCGTAATCGCCCTCCCCTCCAAAAAATGCACCGTCCAACAGAATTTTGCCGGGTGTAATACCGTAACTTGAAGGATCTTGTAGCGCATATCCATTTATCCTTACAGCAGAGATCGCGTTTCTCCATTCAGCATTATCCGGAAACTCGATTTCGATAAACCGCCCAATGATATTCCTTGTGCTATCCGCAACTAGCTTCGGCGGATTCAATAGCTCTTGTGCACTTAGAGCACGGTTTCCGAGTAAGGGAACCTTAACGGCTGTCGGGTGGGGGGCTGAGGCAGCGTACGTGACGGATGCCAAGGGAACGGAACTCAAAAGCACAGATAAAGCGATAGACGTTGAAGTGACGATTAGTGCTTTTTTTCTTACAATTCTTAGATGTGCTTTCATTCTTCGTTTTCCTCCTCTGGTAATGGACCAAATTGCTCGAGCTGGGAATTGGAAACTATTTCTTTTTTATTCCCAAGGCAACATTATCATTTAAAAGAACGTTTGGTCAACAAAATAGTTGAACGATTGGTCTAAATAACTAGTCTTGACCCAAAAAACGAAAAAGCAGCATATTAGGAAGAGTAATAAAGTCCTAAAGTGCTGCTTTTTTATGGAACACCAACGAGGATGAAAATAGGGTTTATGAACTATGGTGCTAGTAGAACAAAACTGTTAGAATCTCTTGTTTTAATAAGGACATATTCATTTCAATAATGTGATTTAATTTTTCTCTGTCAGTAATCGTTTTAGCCATGATTCGAAGGCCAATTAACGCATTATTTAAAAAACTTGCAAGCTGTTCAGCGTCACTGATTTCAACAAGCTCTCCCTCAAGTTTTCCTTGCACAATCAAATCTGCGATTATCTCTTCTACTCGCTCCCAGTTCAAACGTACGCAGTCTCTGGCCTCCTCATCATGTAAGGAGAGCTCTACTGCGGTATTCACGATAAAGCAGCCCTGAGGAATATCTTCCCGCTGGTGTATGGCTAAATCAAACAACATTCGAATTGCCTCTTTGACAGAACGTGTATCCGCTAATCGAAGCTTAAACGACTGTTCAGACCTTTCATTATAACGCTTCAGTGCTCTGATATATAGAGATCGTTTATCTCCGAAGGTATCATATAAGCTCCCTTTATGAATGCCCATGTGTGAGACAAGATCTTGCATGGATGTCTTTTCGTAGCCTTGTTTCCAAAATAGATGCATGGCCTTAAGCAACACGGCATCTTCATCGAATACTTTATTCCTTCCCATCGTATGATCCCCTCCTTCCAAAAGAAACAATACCATTTCAAGAACGTTTGATCAATAAAAAATGAATGATGGAATCTATAATAAAATAATTCCCCTGAAGTTGGTGCATGAATAAAAAAAGAAGCACACAAAAAGTGCGCTTCTTTTCTTATTTCTTTCCTTCTACAGTCAGCCTTCAGCGGCTGCCTTCTGAGCAGCAACCTTACGGCGATATTCCAATGCCGGTAGTCCGCCCCAACCCCAGTTGTCCGTGTCTACTTCCTCAATCACAACGAAAGTCGATTCCAACGGCTTATTAAGCACCTTAAGCAGCAATTCGCTTACGCCCTTGATGAGCGCTGCTTTTTCTTCGGCAGTCACTGAATCTCGGTCCGGCGTCGTGCCCTCTCGTGTGATTTGAATGTTTACGATCGGCATAAATAGTCTCCTCCATTCGTTTACAATCGTATTTTTGCTTCACTTCTTCATCTAAAATTAGTTCCCAGCACTTTGACCGCCATCGACGTGAAGAATTTCACCAGTTACGAACTTCGCTGAATCTAGGTACAGCACGGCATCAACAATCTCTTGCTGCTCACCCATGCGTCCCATTGGATGCAGCTTAGACAAGAATTCGAACGTTTCAGGAGCATGCATTGGTGTTTTAATTACACCTGGGGAGATCGCGTTTACGCGAATGCCACGTTTCGCATATTCGATCGCCAAAGCTTTCGTCGTCGAGTTCACGCCGCCCTTCGTCAAGTTCGCAAGCGCGGAAGGCACTTGCTCCGATGGCGAATCCGTCAGGCTAGTCGTGATATTGATGACATGACCTGCACCTTGTTTCAGCATTTGCACAAGTGCGCGCTGCGTCAGATGGAAAAACCCGACTACATTCGTACCCATATATCTCGTAAATTCCTCTTCCGTGTATTCCGTGAATGGCTTCGCGATGAAAATGCCCGCATTATTGATCAGTGTGTCGATCCGGCCAAACTTACTCAATGCTTCGTCGACTAGACGCTGCGCGACATTGGACTCCATAACATCACCAGCTACGATATGCACTTGCTTGCCTGTAGGATCAATTTCTTTCGCGGCATCGGCCAACGCTTGTTCACGTCGTCCGTTAATTACGACATTTGCGCCGCGTTTCACCAATTCGACTGCCATTGCTTTACCAAGTCCACTGCTGCCACCAGTAATCACATATACTTTATCTTGATTGCTCATTTTATTTTCCTCCCGGTCTCTATTAATATTGTTGCTCAAAACGTTTGGGTTGATGCTCAGCTGCCTTTATAAGACGGTTTCTTACTGCTGTTTGAATGCATTGATCAGATCTGCAGGCGACTGAAGGCCAGTTAATGTGTGATTATCGTTGATGATGTAATAAGGAACGCCTCTGATACCAAGCTTCTGCGCATCGCGCTGTCCTTCTTCCACATGGTCAAGTCCTTCTCCGTCGAGGAGTCTTGCCTTTAGTACCGCAGGATCATTCGTGATCCCACTCGTTTGCGCGATTTCCACAAGCTTGTCCACATCGCCAATATTAACGCCTTCCTCAAAATATGCTGTATACAATCGCTCGAGTAATTGTGACTGCAGATGCCCCGGCGTAATGGCAATCAGTTGATGAGACAATACGGAATTCGGCGTATATCTGACCAAATCCATATTATAATTCAGGTCAAAATGAGCGCCAGTTTGATTATATTGTTTCATTCTTGCTTCGAATTGGGCTTCTCCACCTAAGCGGCCGATCATAACTTTACGGTAATCCTCGCCTTCCTTGCGAATACCAGGATTCAGCTGAAACGCATGATAGCGAACTGTAGCATTCATGCCTTCAGGCAGGTCTTTTAAAGCAGTTCTCAAACTAGCATCACCCATTCGGCACCATGGGCACACGGTATCCATATATACGTCGATCGTTACGTTTTTCATTTACGCCACCTCCACAGGTTTAACTGTCTTAATGTGCTCAACATACGCTTTGCTGCTTTGTGCCAAACGCTCAGGCGTTACATCGGAAGTGTCGTTAACCGAGAAGTGCGGCAAGTACACGGCGCTGATGAAACGCGCGCTTGCTTGAATTGGTGCCAAAATTTGTTCCAATGTTAAACGGTTAGACCCAGTAGGCTGATACGATTCTGTTGTGCCATAAGTCGAGATAGCTACGCCAATTTCTTTGCCAGTTGTTGCTGTCGCTTCCGGACCATAAGCCCAGTTATATTGCAGAACTGCATCGAACCATGTTTTAAGTAGCGGCGGCATGTTGTACCAGTAAAGCGGGTATTGGAAAATGATACGGTCATGCGTTTCGACCAGTTGCTGTTCGCGCTGAACATCGATGTTGGCGCTTGGATATTCCTTGTACAGCTCGTGGATCGTGATATCACCATTCTTTTTAAGTTCGTCAACCCATGCTTTGTTCCAGTTAGATGATTCTAGATTAGGGTGTGCGACGATTACGAGTGTTTTCATATGATTCGCTCCATTCAATTTATAGATTTTTTTGGAAAATGTTCCCACCATTATCTACCTATTAAAAGGTAGATACAGCTCAAAAAAATCCAGCTCATTCTCTTTATTCGCAAAATACTAATGAATACTCGACGTGGTGCCTATGTCGACTTTCACAGCAGTACGCGAAATATTGTTTTGTTTTTGTTCATGTATGCATTCTACCTTTCAGTAGATAGAATGTCAAGAGCCTTTTTCGGCTATACTAGTATCAAGTTAATGAATTTCCGGGAACCCTTCGCGCAAGAAGTTCCCGACCATTATTATTCTTTCGTTCCAAAAGTTCTTTGAGTTCAATTCATATAGCGATATTGCAGGAGTTTCTTCAAATTTGAGATTTTCTGCATCAGTTTCTTTCCTACATTCGTTTCCCTAACCAGTTTACGCTCCAGTTCTTTGTCTACCAATCTTTTTGCCGACAATACATCCGTTCCGTTACATAACACATCTTCTTTTGAAATAAATTTCTGATGGACTACGAGTTGCATGCCAAATGAATTATACAACAAGGTATATCCGGCGATGCCCGTTGTAGATTGATAGGCTTTGGAAAAGCCGCCGTCAATAACAATCATTTTCCCGTTTGCTTTAACAGGGCTCTCTTCACGAATCTCTTTAACTGGCGTGTGTCTAATCCGCATTCATATCAAACTCCAGCAGTTGCGATATTCTGCATTAATACATCATCAAGAGGTTCAGAAGTTACAGACTGCCGCTGGATTCCCCTTGAATGCTTTATTAGTGAAGGCATCGAGCACATAGATAGGCAAAGACATTTTATCACTCCTTCTATTCAATTCATAATGCTTCGCCATAACATTTTAAGTTCCTTTCAATAAATGAAATCTGTCCGGGACTTTAAAGAGGCTGCCTATTCATACCGGCAGCCTCCTTCTGATTTCTTGTTGCACAATCGTTCCCGTTAGCTCAATCCTTTTCTTACTTAAAATATTTAAGATATCCCCAAAGAAGTAAGATTGGGATAGCTGCAAGAAAACATATGGCCAATTGAAATTCTTCGACCTGAGCCGTCGGGAATGGGATCAAGTTCTTGTCATTGGCTCGTGACAAGAACTTGATCCCATAAAAAAAGACCGCGTTTTACGCGGCAATTAATGGGACAATGTTCTTGTCACCCGCCAACTTTTGCCAGTTTAAGCGCAGCTTCTGTTGATACCCCTATAGGAAAAAAGGCTGCTTAGAGCAGCCTAATAATATTATCCCTTAGCTTGTAAAACTATTTTTGATTGCACGGGCTACCTGAATTGTACGCACGGCTTGATGTCTAACTGACTTTTCAGCATCTTCAACGATTTTACCGGACTGATCCACGGTCACACTAGTCCCATAAGGATTACCACCTGAAGCAAAAATAACTGGATCTGTGTAACCAGGAGCTGCAACTATTGCTCCCCAGTGATACATTGACGTGTATAGAGAAAGAATAGTTTGCTCTTGACCCCCATGAGAGTTTTGAGCCGAAGTCATGGCACTAACTACTTTATTCGCTAATTTACCTTGGAACCATAGTCCACCTGTGGAATCAATGAATTGTTTCACCTGTCCTGGCATATTACCAAATCGTGTTGGAATACTAAAAATAATAGCATCAGCCCACTCCAAATCACTTAAACCCACAGTTGGAATATCCTTTGTAGCTTCACTATGAGCTTTCCACACTGGATTGGAATCAATGGCAGATTGCGGCGCAAGCTCGGGAATCTTCAGAACTCTAACATCCGCTCCTGCTTCTTTAGCCCCATCTGCTGCCCAGTTAGCAAGCTGATGATTGGTTCCAGTTGAACTATAATATATGATTGCTAGGTTTACATTTGCCATTTGAGTACGCTCCTTTTTAGTTCCATCTCCAAAAATCTTATCTAAAAAACCCATTATAAAACACCGCCTAATTTTATTTATTAAATTGAATTACTAATTAATAAAACTAAAATCAATTAAATGATTTTTCTTTTTTGAATAATGAATCAATAGAAAGTATATTACTGCCATTTAAGAACAGATAAATAGCAATACCAATCATGGACAGATCAAGTTCGTAACCAGCCATTTGCCCATTCCCTAAGAAACCTACGGCAATTTTCACTTTGAACGTAGCAATCACTAACAAAATTGCCAAGATTGCTGATACCAATCGTGTTCCTAACCCTAGAATCAGTGCAATTCCGCCTATTAATTCTATAAGTGCGACGATATAAGCCATGTAACTCGGAATGCCTATACTAGTGAACCAACCCGCAATATTGTCAATCCCTCCTTGAAACTTAGAAACCCCATGCACAAAGAAGGTGATCCCCAAAATAAATCTTAATATTAGTACGCCTAGCTGAGGATAATTTTTCATCCCTTTAACCCCTTCGCTTATTTTTTTAAAGTTATAAACTTTATATAAGCATAATACGTAGTTTACTTACTTTTGTCAAGTAACTATGTTTAAATGTTTTTGATCAATTACGATAATTTCCATGAACGCGCACTACCCCTTTCCACGAAACCAGCCTGTGCTTCATGTATGTTAAAAAACGGCGCTGATACACCCTGGGGTGCAGCAGCGCCGCAAGTGCAGCTATTCGAATTTCAAAACGACGTTGCCTTTTTTTTCAGGCGCAGTAACAGCTTCCACGGCATGCTTGATTTCGGATAGATCGAATTCCTTATAGTTGTCGAGCATGGACTTCGAACTGCTTCCCACCTCGATGGCGGCTTTCATGTCTTGCCGGCCTGTCCAATCAGGAACCGCAGACAAAGTTGCAGGAACTTGCGCCCACATTACACTCAAAATGACGTAGTCCATCTCTTTTGACAATGATAGAGATGATGAGAACAAATATATTCTAGCTGTCATCTTCATGCGTCATCTTTTTTTATGATTGCTTTTTCTGTTCTTTTTTCAATTTTTCAGGTGTAACATCATTACCTAAAGGGTCTAGTATTGTTAACCCTGAAACTGTATTGATGACTTGTCCACGAATAATTTGAAGATATTCTTGACGTAATTCTTGTCGCTCCTTTAATTCTGTTTCTGTTAAACCATTTTCTTTTTGTTTTTTAGCTAATAGGTTAATTCGATTTAAAATTTCAATCATTTCTTTCTCCACCTTTCTTTTTATAAAAGTTCTTGTGCAAGTAATCTATAAGACTTTAGTCTTGCCTCATGACTATGACTTATCGTCCCAATCACAGCTTCATTAATGCCAAAGGTTTCTTCATGTGCACGCAAGGTATTTGCAACATTTTTTGCACTCCCTACCAGGAGTCGTTTACGGTTATTCTGTATATGCATCTTATCCATTTCGCTATAAGAATAATTCAATGCTTCCTCAGGAGATAATACTTGAAAAGGCATCCCTTTATCTAAAAATAATAAGTTTAAATCTAAACTAGCTGCATGATATTCAGCTTCTTCATCTGTTTCTGCTACCATTACGAAATAACCAACATTAATTTGAGGGTTTTGTAAAAACTCCGAAGGAATGAAATTTGTACGATAGGACTCCAACATTTCGGCAGATAATTGTCCACTAATGAATTGAGCAAATGAATAACCAATACCGAATCGACCTGCTTGTGCAGCGCTGCTGCCACTAGATCCTAGTAGCCAGACTTCAGGTAATGGAGCACCCAATGGAGCTGCTACTGTACGATTATATAGATGGTCATCAGGCATCGTTTCTGACATAAACATCATCGTTTCTGCTAATTTATCGTATTGGTTGAACAGGTTCGGTTGTTTTCCTTCATGTAATGCAAGAGTAGAAAATTGGTCACCACCGGGTGCACGGCCTACACCGAAATCAATTCTACTCGGGTATAATGTCGTTAATGTTTTAAATATTTCTGCCATTTTTAATGGTGAGTAATGCATCATCATGACTCCACCTGAACCAACACGAATTTGGTTGGTCACTGATGCTATATGGGCAATCAATATTTCAGGTGAAGCACTTGCGAAGTTTGCTGATCCATGATGTTCGGAATACCATATTCTTTGATATCCTAAATCATCTACTAGTTGAGCTAATTCAATCGTATTTTGTATAGTTTCATGAGGAGCCTGTCCATTTGAAACTGGAGTTTGATCCAAAACGCTTAATTTCATAAACAAGCCCTTCTTTCATAGTTAATATAGATTCTTAATATCTATAATTGTGCATCCTTCTATTGAACAAGAATCAATTACTAGCAACTCTCCAAAAGTCATCATTTTGGATCAATCCAAACTCTTTTGTTTAAACAATGAATGTTGCTTACTCGATTGATTCTAAAGTAAATTTCATTTATGCTCAATCATCAGTATTGCTATTTTATCGCCTAAACAACAAACAAATTAAATTGTCGTTTATTCATAGAAGCAAGGCTGCCGTTCATTCTCGCGGCAGCCTGAGGTTTGGTAATTGCTATAGTCCGCTGTTAGTTGAACGGATTTTTTCACAAAATAAAAGACCCCTGAAAATTAGGGTGTATTTAGTTCATCTTCTCGGATTAGAATAGCCCCTCCAATAGCGATAAGCAAAGGACTTGATACAAGTGCAATACAAAGCATAATAAAAGAAATCAATGCTGCCATTCGTCCATCACCTCTCTATAGTTAATGACATTAACCTAGTACTCATAAATATCATAATAGTAATGAGTACGTAAGTAACCAACCAATTAATCAGTTATTACTGCCATCCACTACTTAATCTGATAATACCGGTCTGAGGTTGTTTTTGGTTTACACAAATTACGGTGTTATACTCCTCCTCCGTAACTTCATTATTGCCATACCAGCTAACAACGCCCAGACTGGTGTAGATACCCCTAATATATTCACATGAAGCGCAGCTATAATAAAGGTGATGAGAACAGGTAGAATCAGGACCTTATTGGCAAATGAGCTCTTCAGTCCTTTAAAAAACAACCCCAATAAAGAGAATCCTGTCATCATAGTTACAAATGATGATGGCAAAGCATGTATCTGATTAATCACACGCCATGACAAGGCACCAAAACCTATGACAATCAAGCTTGAAATGATTGCTGCCACATATCTTTTCCCCTTGGGTCCCGCATCCTCACTACTGCAGAGAGCGCTCATCAATCCTCCGACATTCGCTGCGCTCCCACCAAATAGACCCGCGGCTACACTTGAAAATCCGGATGCCGTAAGAACTTTATTCACAGGAGGACGAAATTGATTAGCTCTCAACGATGCAATCGCTACTGCAAGATCGTTACTCAAAATTAACAAAGACATCGGAACTGCAATTGTTAATAAACCTTCAAATGTGAACTGAGGAACCACTAGTAACGGAGGAATAAACACGGACTGCGGTAAGTCAGTATACTGGTATTCGAAACTAAGGCCGATTAGAACCATGAGACCAGTTCGGCATGTGTTAAGCCGGCAGAATCCGCTGCTTGAATGACCATGATTGCTCCACTGGTACAAGCTAGAAATGCAGACATAACACCAGTCATTATTGTTTTTGAACCCATAATAATATCCTCCCGCTTACCATTAATAGAAGAAAAACCATTCAAAGTCACTGAATGTTAAATGATAAAGTCGAAATATCGGTTATTTTTCATAGATAAGTGGTATTATAAAAATAAAATTTGACTGGTTTGATAGAATATTCAAGGGGAAAAGAAGATGTGGAAACCTGATCGAAAAAGTAATATAGCTATTTACGAGCAAATTGCCGACCATCTCGAGCAAAGAATCTCATATGGAGAGTTTCCTCCGGGCAGTTTGCTACCATCCGAACGGAAACTTGCTGAACAATTTGATGTGAATCGTAGCACCGTCATTTCGGCATTCGCGGAACTACGATCCATGGGTATTATCGAAAGCCGCACAGGTAGCGGGACTCGAGTAAGTACATCCAAATGGGGAACCACTCCGAAGAATACTCCAAACTGGAGTCGGTTTGCCGAAGGAAGCAACTTTCTTCCTAACCCAGCTTTTTTACGAAGGATCCGTGAAGCACTAGCTCAAAATCCATTACTGATCGATTTTGCAAGTGGTGAACTATCGGCTGACTTAGCTCCAACAGATGAAATCACTGCATTAATGGGTGAAAATGCCTATACATCTTATTTGGGTTACGATAACCCCCAAGGTTCGTTGCCATTAAGAGAGGCTTTAGTAGAATATCTGAACAAATATAGAGGTATTCGAACAACGGCATCCTCAATTCTCATCACTTCGGGATCTCAGCAATCGTTATTTTTAATCGCACAATGTATTCTGTCTCCAGGTGATGCAGTTGCAATTGAAGATCCATCCTATTGCTATTCGCTTCCTATGTTTCAATCCGCTGGGCTGCGTTTGTTCCGCTTACCGGTCGACAATCATGGCGCACAGCCAGAAGATATTCGCGCTTTATATAAAAAACACCGTATAAAGATGGTGTTCTTGAATCCGAATTACCAGAATCCAACTGGAACATTACTAAGTAATGAAAGGCGCAAACAACTTCTTGATATAGTTTCTGAATTAGGAATCCCCGTTGTAGAAGATGATCCATTTAGCTTAACTTCGTATGAAGGCGTCCCTCCTCTGCCTCTCAAATCAATGGATTCTACGGGTTCGGTGCTATATATTGGCTCCTTCTCCAAGATTGCAGCTTCTGGCTTACGAATAGGATGGATGGTAGCACCTCACGCCATTGTGGAACGGCTAGCCGATGCTAGACAACAGATGGATTTTGGATTGAGCATTATTCCACAGCAGGTAGTCGGACAATTTTTACAGTCATCATATTTAGGTCCACATTTGGAGCGATTACGTATAGGGCTTCAATTTAAACGGGATTTACTCATTCAGTCCATAGAGAAAGAGCTTTCAGGTCTAATAGAATACGTGATTCCAAAAGGAGGATTGCATCTGTGGTGCAAATTGATACCGAATGTTTCAGACAGTAAATTGTTAGAAGAGTCCATTAAGAAAGGGATTGTCTTTGTACCCGGAAGTGTTTATGGTTCCGATTTGGGTTATGTGCGGTTTACATTCGCCAGAACGAAGCCGGAAGAGATTGCACTTGGGATATCAAAATTTGCTCTTGTATTACGTCAGTTGATTGAATGAAAACTTTTTTAGATGGAAGCCATACTTTTAACATAGGTGTTTTATTTAATTATCCCCTAGTATTTTGTTTATCATAGAAATCTCATTAAGATGAGTATGAATTCCTTTGCCAAACACAATGTATCCTTCTTTGTCTGCGTAAGGATACCTAACTTCAAATTCATCCGAACCCATGAGTCCAGCGATCTGAAGAGATACATTTGTTTGTTTGGATTTTGAATTTAATATTGCATTCATTGATCCATACAAATATATGGACCCATCTTGTAATTTGGTTTTAGTTAATATAGAGGTAGAATTAACTAAAATAGATATTTTCTCATTCCCATTCATCAATACACCACTTCCAACAGGATATACTTCAGGGCTATCCTTGTTTAGGACAGGCTTTAATCGTAGACTTAATTGTAATCTAGCACTTGGGTTTAGATGATTTATAATAAGCGCTGGAATTACTCCCTCCAGTTGATTAGAACTTGTACCTACTTGCGTGTTCAACCAATACTCTGCTCCTCCCACCCATTGTAACCGTTCAAATTTATTATCTACTTTTGGCTCTTGATGTCTTGAAAAAAAGGCTATCATAAGAGCGATGGCAAGTAATATTCGCGCCCAAAACCAAATTGTCATATTTTTTTGCTTCATCGTGACTCGTAACCCCTACTCTTAATTTCTTTACTTGATCAACTAGCATTACTAATTGTACTCATCATACTGTTGTATGACTGGTATGTGACCATCCAATTAAGTTGGAATATCCCCATCCAAGTTCATTATTAAAGTAATGAGCTGTATTTGCTTAAGTTTTGCTAATCCGCGATTCATTTAAAACAAATAAAAAAGACAACGACTTCGACTTTTGCGAAGACATTGTCTTTTTATTAATCAACCGTGTACCAAATAAATGCGATTAGGGCTAGTAATCCAGCAGCAATTGCAATCACATAAAAAGCAGTAAGTCTGACCCATTTCACACCAGTTTTTTGAAAGTATGTTTGATCCCCTTCACGGTTTTTACGAGAAAAACCGACAATGAAAGTAGTAACTAAACCAAATAATAAAATAATTGAAAATATTATATAATACAATGATGAACTCATAAGCAACCACCTTTCTTTTTCTTATTGCAAATTCCAATCTCAATCGAATTATAAATGAAATACTTCTTCAACTCATCAACCACTTTGGTTCATTTTATACCATCCAATTTCGAATCATTTTGATGAAAGGTCCCGTAAAGAATCGAAACCATTTAAATATTTAGATACAAACAAGCCGACCATCAGACTGTATCTCTTGTTCTTCAACATCATTGAGACAATTACAATAGCAATAATAATCAACAATGTCTTGGTTAATTTCTGGGTAAAGTTGAATCCCTTGTAACTCCGAAATCTGTATTTTTCCTTATTTAAATTGCTTATATTTATTAATGAATTCAGGTATTTGGTCTACACCCTCCATCCAAAAACCATAACAAGCTGTTGCTTCACCTTCAGGCGATGTGACATTCGACTTTTCGGTTGGAGAAATATAATAAGCAATAGACGATATCGGCAAATTAGAAATATCGTCAATTATTTGCCATTCACCCCAGCTAGTTAAAGGTGGAGTATCTTCATCTTCATAAATGGAATCGGACGTCTGTAGTCGTAGATAAAAACTCCCATCTTTAATATATCTAAATACACTTTCATGTTCTTCATAAAGTACAATGTCCTGATGAAATTCAAATCCAATTTCTTTAATCGCCGAAACAAACTCGTTTTCAATCTTATTTAATTCTACTTCATTTATCTCCCCGTTTAAAAACTTGCTTTGTAATTTGCCTCTGTTCATTTAACATTTTACCCCTTAGCTAATAGAATATTTGTCTTATTACAACCCTCTTCTATTTACCCATATTACCCTTTTTACCAAGACCTCGGGTTGTTGAACTATGCTGCCGGTTAGGTGAAAAAAAAGGCTGCCTATAGTGCCGGCTGCCTCCCATTGCTGTGTATTGAACAAACGTTCGCCGTTAGTGGAATGTTGACTACTTGACCCGGTCTCGGCGGATGTTTATCGTCCAAACGCCCATGCCACCATCAGCGGGAACTCTTCTCTCCACATCACATCGTCGTGCGACGCGATCCGCTCTCTCATTTCAATGTCCGCACCTGCATCGCGCAGTGCAGCCGCCCACCGGGTCGCGTTCTTGAGGAAGAACGGCTCCAGTGTGCCAGCTACGAGATATGTGCGCGGTAGCGGGCTTGGCATCACGGCAGGCGGTCGGTAGCCGCCGCCTGGCGATGCGGAGAAGACAGTACCGTAAATGTCCGGATGCCTAAGCCCTATGGCGAGTGACAGCTCTCCACTCGCAGACACGCCGCACACCGCGGTGCGTTTGGCTGGCAGCGCGACGTTGAAGCGCGATCGCACCCATCGGCGGACGTCTTCTACGAAGAACCTCTCATGTGCCGCGAACCGTTCCTGGTCGAACAGCGGTGAGTACTCATGGATGCGCACCATCTCATTTTCATCAGACGCTCGGTAGGCACCGACGATCATCGTGGGCGGTACGTCAGCTGCCTCGAGGTACTCACCCCACTGTGAGATAAGCTGACCGTCACCGGCGAACACGATTGCCTGGGGTGGATCCGGAGGGACGTATACCGTAACCTGACGACCACCATCATACTCGAGCGTCTCTGTGACGAGCTCTCCTGCGATCTTCATATCTCGCATCTCCTGTATTCATAATTAAACTTATCTCGTGTAACGCATGAGGGACTGTATGTTCCAATTTATTATAACTCAGTGTTTTAATAAACCGCTCTAAAATGCGTTCAACTATAGTTTTCAGTTCGTTGAATCTCAAACTAACAATCGATCCAATCCAATTGCACTGATTAATAATCGCTCCTTCTTAGTTCCGAGCATTTTTTGTGTCCAGTCTACAAACCCTCCATCACCAATGTAATACTCCTTATCCCCGATTACTGTCTTTATAGTGAATTGCAGACCTTTATAGTACTGATTTTCTTTTTGAGAACCTTCACTAACGGCCACATCATTTAATTCAAAATTATCTCCGTATTCAATAATTTTTGTTATTAAACCTGAGCTGTCTGTATATCCACCTCGCTCACTAAAAATAACCTCGATCTTAGAGTTGAAGAGTGATTTGAAAATAGTTCGGTAAACTTCTATATGTTCCCACAATGCCTTTTTCTCAAAATCGTATGATCCCTGGTCAACTCCAGAGGTCACCATACCGAATAAGTGAAAATGAGCGAGCATTCCTGGAGTATCACCAAAATACTGTGCTCTTACATGTCTATGAGTAGTACAAAATCGCATATAATCCTCTCTAGAGGATTTATGGTATTTAATCAGATCAGCGATATGTAACGCGATAAGATTCGTCGCATCTGAAACAACTTCCGTCCCCCGAAGTGCGGAAATAACCTTATTTTGATCGACTGTACCCACTACAGAGGTACAGCCCAATGGGGCAACAGGTGACAACTGTAGTGGGGTTACTCCCTGACTAACAGCTACTTTCAGAATATCCATCTCCAATTGTTTTAGCTGTAGCGGTTCTAGCTTTGCTGGATGGACAAACCGATTTTCTATGTATCTCTTAAGTAGGTCATTTGGAGAAGACTTTTTTACCTTCTCATTAAATACCTTCAAAAAAAGTGTATTCAGATCGCTTCCCGAAATCTGTTCTGTAAGAAGAGTTATCAAATCAGATTTCTCAAGTCTTTTCAGTATTCTTTCAAGATCTGCTGAAAGTGTAGGTTTCAAATAACTCACTCCTTCTCTCGTCTGGAGACACCCAATGAATTAGAAATTTGTAGAATATTATATTAGGAGAATAGGCTATGGTCAACACGAATTACCATATTACTATGCTTGTCACGCTATCCTGCCCTTTAACATAGAAACCAAAGGAGCAGATGCCATTTTTCTAGTTATCATGGTTTTTCGCAAATACCACTCTTTCTATTGAAAAAGAAACAATCTGACACCTTTATAGGTGCCAGATTGTTCGATAGATCTTTTTATCAGTATCAAATGAAGATACGCTTTCTAATACATATGCCTCTACCTCAACATAGTGCAAATACTTACTTGGTTACATTGACAATCATCGTATCACTAGATGTGGCACCCGCGTAGTTGACAAGCTCAGCGCGATACACAAAGGTGCCTTTTGCCTTATTGGCTGCAACCATCACAGCCGATTGGGCATTCGGAGTGTTATTCGTCAATGCTTGTGTATAGATGAGAATCCCATTCTCATATAAATTATACGTCGTCCCATTCATACCCCACCACATGTTCATGTTGATATTGAAACTTCCGTTACCATCCCAGTTATCGTTGGATAAAACCGGTTTGGCTGGCGCTGCTTGCGTTACGTTTACAGTGTACACACTGCTCTTCGTTGTCCCATACGCATTGGTAAGCTCAGCGTAGTAACGATAAATGCCATTCGGCTTATAAGTAATTGAAGTAACGGTTGATTGGGCATTTGGCGTGTTCTCTGCAAGAATCTTGGTTTCGATTAATACATCATTTTCATAAAGCTTATAAATCTTGCCGTTTTCTCCGTACCACATATTCATCAGAATATTAAAATAACCATCCTTAAGGCCAGTATCAACCCCATTGTCATCGGAAAGGACAGCTGTGCCCGGCTTAGCTTTACTTTTGGATACAATATTGTTCACAGTCGCCGTAGCTGTACCCTTTGTCCCGTAAATATCGACAAACTCGAAAGTAAAGCTCCCATTGAAGTAGAAGGAATAGCTGTTTGCACCACCATTATTCGTGATGGTTACTGGTCTATTCGGTGTAATGGTTGCAACCACTTTGTCTGATGTAGAAGTAATTTGGCTGTATGTTACCATTGCAGTCAGAGAAGATTTATCAATATTGCTTACGAGATAATTGGTAACATTCGATATATTACCGACTGCATCCATTCCTCTTGCGTACACTGTACTGTTCTCGGAGATAACTACAGGTGAATCATATGCCTTCCAAGCGTCCTTATCTCCTACTTTGAATTCCTTCACTATCGCATCGGATGGATAACTGATCGTAACGGTAACGTCCTTATTGGTTGGTACTGTAACGTCAGCTGACAACACGGCTTCGATCGGTGCAATGGAATCGACGAACAGCTCGATGGAGGCCGGCTCCGCTGAAATTCCCGCCGAATCAATTGCTTCAACGGTAATCTTATTATTGCCTTGCGCAAGCTGCAGGGGAGCGGTAAATCTCAAATCTGAACCAACTGAAACAGAAGTTCCGTTTACTTTTACCGTCGCCGCCCTATTCAAGGTGCCCGTAATTGAATAATTCGCTTGAGTTATGGAGCTGCTTTGTTGATCCAATGTAAGGACAAGCGGACCTACCCACTGTTCATTGGAGAGAACAGAACTTATATAAGAGTTTCCTTCCTTCTTCACAGTGAGTGTAGCGGTATAGGTTTCAAACTTGCTGCCGTATTTCGCTGTGATTACAACTGTATATACCCCATCGTTTATTTTGCCCTTCGATTGCCAGCGGTAGAAGCCCCTTGGGTTGTTGGCATCTGGAGCCCTGAAATCTTCTAGAGTGGGCACAACCAGATTGCCGTTGGAATCATAAACTTTAGCGGAAGAGAGAGTAGCGCGATCCCCGAGAACAAACCAAGATATCCAAACAGCACTGGCCGCACCTGTTCCAGGTATCGGATCCGCTTGGCGGATTTCAATCAATTCGCCCTTTTTAGCATTTACAGTAACCTCACAAGTGGCACTGATGCTGCCAATCGTCGCTGTAATGGTCGCCTTCCCCTCTAAATATGCGGTTACAAGCCCGTTTTGGTCTACTGAAGCTATATCCGAGTCGCTCGATGTCCAAACAACGTTCTTATTAGTGGCATTGCCGGGTAATACATTGGCGATAAGCTGCCTTTTGTCTCCAGCGTAAATTGTAGTAGTGTCAAGATTCAACACGATTTGTTTTACGGCCACTTCCGTGGTGTTTTTCACATAAACCAATACCGGGACAGAGTTGCCATCGTCAAGCTTAATGATGAAAGCTCCTTTACCAATGGGATATTGCCAGCCCCTAAAATCTTCTTTGATCTTGGTCATGTCGCTGGTTATTGTAAGGGTAAGCACACCGGCCGTTAGAGTGCCGGATGTATGGCCAGACGCGTTTTTAACGGTGAAGAACTCAGCTTCATTGTTCTTGAGCAGGGTATAACCCATACCACTGGGCACTGAGTCGCCTACGAAAATCTCAATGGTTTTCGTCTGGTTACCATCAAGCTTAAGCTCATAACCATCTGCGTTCAAGTAATCGATAGGCCTGTATGGCATTAGATCCATATGGCCGTTTACGTCATACTCTAAAGCACCTATGTCGGGGGCCCCGCCTTTATAGCCTTTGCTGAAGTTGGGAATCACCCAACCGTCGTCTACACCAATGCTATCGGCCATAAGGCGGTAGTCGCCTCTCTCCGGGTTTACAAACGCAGCCTTGGCTGTTTCGCCGTCATAACCCGTAAGTGCTGTAAAGCCGTGTTCTTCTTTAGGCTCGCCGACATATGTGTTAAGCTGTATCGCTCCATTAGAAATATCATAGTCGAAGCTGGAGCCGGGTACAGCGTACACATGGGCCATGCCCACCAGTTGAGGGCTGACTAGTTCAATTATGTTATTTCTATAAAATGACCTGTTGAATAGCCCGCTAGTATTCGCTATACCACCGCGCGCGCCAACAGCGCCTTCGGGGAGTATGATTGTATTGTTGAATACATGATCCAGGCCGCGATAGTGATACCAGTGCGCAGGTTTCGAGGGGCTTGCATCGGCTGTGCCATGCTTTAAACCGCCAACGGTATATTCAAGCTGATCCCCCTGATTGGTAATAAGGTTTCTGAACACGTATATAGGGCCTAGCGCACTGCTGTCAAGGCTTATCGGCTGGCTTGCGGCTTCTATTTTATTGCCGTAAACCCTAACGTTCATAGAGCCGCCGTCAACCTCAAGCCCATCGGCGTTCGCGCCTAAAACATAGTTCCCGTAAAGATCGGAGTCCCAGCCTATCCCACCGTCATAAGCGGAGTTGTTATAGGTTGAAAGGCCATAGCTCCAGTATTTGTCGTTGCCCGCTACAATGTCATTATAGCGAATAACAACGCCTTCGCCGCCCCTTAAATAGAAACCGTCCACGCCAAGCGGATGCCGCTCGCTCCATCCATTTACACCGGAGTTGCTGCCCCAGCCTGTGGCTGAGCCTTTCGGGTCATGAATATAGTTTTTCTCAACAAGGATATAATCTACATCGCTGATGCGGATACCGGCATCGGTGTTGATAGGCCGTACGTTAGCATCATAGAACCACCCCGTGCGCCTGTCCACTATAGTCCTTCCGCCGGCGTCCGCACCAGGAAGATTATTGCCCAGATAATGCGTGCCGTACCTGCCGAAGCCAGAGACATCGCAATTCACAATGCGAATATGTTTTGCCGAGCTGTGAACGGTTATACCGTTACGCAAGCCGCCTCTTACAATCAAGCCGTTAAGTTCAACATACTCAGAGTTGCCCAGGACGACCGCATCCAAGAACTCGTCGGTGGCGTTAATCACGATTCCGTTTTTGTTCGTTATTTTAATCCATGCGTCGGCGGTACCTTTCAAGCCCTGAAGCGATAAAGGTTTGCCTGCTTCCGCCATCTCGGGAGTGTAGAAATCGCTTATGTCATATTCAGTAGAAGAATAAGTGATTTCTTCACTCAAAGTTGTGATTGAAGCTTCTTTGACAATATTTTTACTTTCAATCGTTAGCCTTACTTCATATGTAGTGCCCGGTTCAAGCCCCACGATAGAACCTCTGAAGTTATTGTAACGGTCGTCATACATCATGTTCATAGCTTTTTCCCAATTATTTTCGCCCTGTTTTCTGTACTCTAGGGTATGATCTGTGTTAAAGGGGATTGAAGCCGTTACCGATGGTACCCAACTCGCGGTGGGTTTCCAATCAAACCGTTCGTTGGCCGGATAATTATAGTCAAAGTACACGCTGATATTTTCAAATGTGGCTCTCAACATCAGTTCATTATTGGTATAAGGAACAAATTTTCTAAAGAAATTTTCGTTATATACGTCTGAACCGATCCCAAACCGCCCCGCCTTCGTTGTAACGGTAGTTTGGAATTCATACGGGGGCCTGCTATCGCTAGGCTCAATCCGTACCCTAAGTAGCTGAGTTTCATTCTCGTTAAGATGCCCCACGCTACCTACAAAACCCGCCTGTCCGGGGAAGAATATTGACAACTCATTAACAAATTGCGGTTCGGGCACGATTACCCAAGCAAATCCTGTGTTTACAGTATCCATCTGTGGGCTGAATAACTGCTCAGGATTATTTGACCGGCGCCAAACCGTTACTTTAGCGTCCGGGTCGTCAAGCGGGATTTCATACCTCCCGTCTCTGGATAAGCCGTCGGTTTTTATTTGATTTGTTGTGGCTTGCGGGATATTATTCACATCGTACAAATTAACGTCAAGCGTAACAAAAGCTTTTACCGCCGAGGAAGTCGCTTCTATATTCAGGCTTATAGCGTCCTCGCCAAATACCTCTTTATACACCTTTACTAGGGTTTCAAGCGGTATATAGTTTAAATCGCCTTCCCTGTAAATCTGCGTACCTGTTGGTAGATTAATTCTAGTCCCATTGCTTCCGACACCACTATTAGCGTTATTAACGGTAACAAAGCTGTCGCCATGCTTGGCTATCATTTCATAGTAGTCATTTTTCATAGCAAAGCCGCTGCCGTCAAGCAAATTGTAGGATACCGCGCGAAAGTCGTTTGCCGTTGCCTCCGACGCTACCCAAAGGATTCCATTTTCATCGTACTTATTACTGTCAAGTACGCGCACGAACAGGCCGTTTACATACACCTCAACCTTTTCGTTGCTAATGGTACTCGCGAACGCTGTATGCGCCATTAGGCTGCCAACAGGTGATATGAACGAGGCCAGCAGCGACACGATAAGTGCTACCACCAAGAACTTCATTTTTAGAAAAAATCTGTTTGTCATTCCTACTCCCTCATTTTCTTAGTTTTTTGTTATTTTCGGGGATTACGCTGGGTTCGCCGTTCCATTTTGTGGTCTCCAACCTGCTTTAATTAAAATTATTAAAGAATCCACCTTTATTTATTGAAATTGCAATTTTTTTCATCCCCCCGTTACATGGGAGCACTATATACCTCCTCCAATGCACTTGAATGCGGAACCAGAAGTGGAAACGTTTACAAATTCTCTTTGAGTATACATTGCCTTGTTGTCATCATTTGAGTCTGCTCCTTTTTGAAATCGTAATTATGATTCCATTGTAGCCTCATACTTTTGTAATGTCTTTGCCCTGCATTGTGTTAAAATGTTGCTGTATTGCGATGCGTGAAAAGGAAGTCATTCTACTGACAACTGCATAGGGTCAAAATAGATCTGAGTACGGATACCTACAAATCCTACGAACGCTCGAAGTTTTTATTTGAACCTTCTATTATAGATAACATGCTGGTCACATTGCCCAAATTGCAGTGCTTTTTCCGATCCTTATGGAAAGATACATTACCAAAAGCCGTCGCACAATGTTGCGACGGCTTTTGTGATAAGTGTATTATGTTCATCCAACTTACATTATTGAACTTGAAGTTCCCAACTTGTTCCTTTAAATGTAGTAAAATACTGCATTGTTACCCTAGGTCTGCTCATATGTTTTAATAACTCTACTGAAAATCATTGTTGTACAAAATACGTTAAATTCTTAAGTTACTTCAACCGAGATTCTATCAAAAACACTTTTAACGCCCAAAACCAACCTTTTTTTTGCCGACCAGTTTCTTTTTCAGGCACCTTTACACCTCCTTCCTTCATTAGGAAAGCTTGCAGTCCGAAATTTCCTTGATTCCATAGGAACTCCAATTAACTAACAGCATAATTGCATCACGAGAGTGTTGTTCATCATCAATGATTAATACCTTCATTATAGTAGCTACTTCCCTTTTAATGAGGAGTATGCTTGTAATTATAAATCAATATATTTTGTAGTCGATATACAATATTGACATATTTAGGGTTATATATTGGCTTATTATGGGAATTGTTTAACGAGCAACTACTACGTTCTACTGCCCACCTGTTGAAGAAATCTACCCTTTAGTCAAAGATAATGGTGATATGCTGGTGGTCTGAAATAATTTCCTGCAGCCAGTCAAATATAGTAGGTCCTACGCCACTCTTGGCTTGTCGCAGTTCTTCCGCAACGAGGGGAGCATTTGAAGGATGGCATCTTAGTAATCGCTCTTCAAGCAGCTTTACTGTCTCCGAGTACCCTAAACTTTCCTTTAATTTACTGAAATTCTTCAAAAGGATTGAGAAAGTTTCATCGTCCTCTATATCACCGAATCCCCCTTTTAAAATGTCGTTAAAGGCATCTAAATTTCCATTCCATTTATGATTCCCTGATAATACATTTTTGGAAGACTCTTTACAAAAGTCTTCAAAGTTGGAAATCTGATTTCCATCTATAATGAATGTCTTACTCATTCGAAATGCTCCTATTCCTTATTCATATTTAAACAATCCTGCCCTTTAGCTTAATAGGCTGCGCTGCAGCTTGTTTCCATGGAGTTCTCGTATCCTTAAGGATAATAAAGCAATCCGTTGATTGTTCGAATACATCATTTACAAATGCCCTATAACGGACAAGCACTCTCCTGATAACTTCATCATATCTTTAAATAACCCAAAAACGCTCATAATCAGTTTGGAATTCATGAATCCTTCCTTTATAACACTTAGTAATATCCTCAATTAATTGTCCTGTTTCAAGGTATATTTTATTAATACAGACTCTAATATTTCGAGTAGTTCCTTATTCGACTCGAAGATACCAACCCTCCTACAAGTATGAATCAAAATAGTGTAATATAGATATAAATTAGCACGGAAGCCAGATACGAAGGTTACCTCCGGAAAATTCATAATGCAAAAGTAAAGGGGGATCTGCGCATGGAGATCATGACATTAAAAAATCATTTACAAGTCGTGCTGAAGCCAGATTCGTCTTCGCGCAGTGCGGTCTTTGCCTACGCGATTAAAGCAGGATGTAACATGGAAGTAAGCGTCCCTGCCGGGACTGCTCATTTTCTCGAACATATGCTCTTTAAAGGCAGCGCCACGAAAACGGCAAAAAAGATTAACCAGGACGCAGCGGACCTCGGTACGCTTCCCAATGCCTATACCTCGGAGGATGAAACCAAGTACTACATCCAGGTGCAAAGCAAGTACGGCATGGAAGCGCTTGACCTTCTATCGGACTTTTTTTGGCAGCCGGCGCTCCCGGAAGAAGAAATCGAAAAAGAAAAGCAGGTCATCATCGAAGAAATTCATATGTATGCCGATCAACCGTCTTCGGTTTCCGGCGAGGTGCTCGAAGGTCTGTTGAAGCGAAGCTCGCTTCTGGGTACTAAGAAAAGCGTGCGGAAGATCCAGCGCTCACATCTCCTTCAGTTTTATAATGCGCACTATCACACAGGCGCTGTGATCTTTGTAGCGACGGGCAATTTTGATGAATTTGCGGTGCTCTCCTACTTGGAACGCCTAAAAGTTCATCAACCAAAGGATCGTACCGAGCAGGAGAGGCGTGAATATGATCTGCAGCAAAAAGAGGCGGTTGTCAAACGCAGCGTCAAACAGGCGCATATTTCATGGGCAATTCCGGTAGCAGGTTACGGGAGCGGCGATGAGCCGGCGCTTGAAGTTATTGCCACGATTTTAGGAGCGTATGGAAATGCGTCTTCTCGTTTGTATGATGAGATTCGTGAAGAAAAGGGACTCGCGTATGCGGTCGATGTGGATTACGAGTCTTTTCATGACCGCGGCTACCTTTTGGGATATATGGGACTGCCGGCAACGTACGTAAACGTGGCAAGAGAAATTCTATTTAAGCACCTGGCGGATCTGGAGACAAGTCTCGTCAGTGCTGCGGAGCTCCGCCGCGCCATCGCCTGTTTGACCGGACAGCTGGTAATCGGTATGGATGATGTGCTCACTCAAAATGATTCTCTGAGTTATAGCACACTGTATGGACTGGAGTTTGATGTTGATGCTTTCGTAGCCAAAATAGAGGCGGTGACCGCAGATGAGGTACTACAAGTTGCGCAGAAATATGCCTTGGCTGGAAACGTCTATGTGGCATCCGTGGTGCCGAAGACATGGAGCGCCATCGAACAACTTTCTTAAAACCTTGTTAAAATGCGGTCCCGTCTTAATCGTTTTTCAATTTGGAATCACAACTGAACAACTAATATTGGATTTTTATTAAATATAACTTCTCTTATTGATACTACTGCCGTGTTCTCCGAATCATTGAATTTCCATTTCTTCTTTATCATTTAACTATTAAACTCCCTCTAACAATACCCTTTTTGTTTGAACTATTCTTTGAACGAAAACAGGAAGCTGCTACATCAAGCTGCTCCCTGTTTATTGTTGTGCTATCGTTATCCCGTTAGTTCAATGGTTACCCCACTCTATACCTGCTAGCGGTAAAATAAACTCTTAATACCTATACATTTTTTAAAGCAATATTTATTTTAAAAATGTCTTATATCCAACTCCCATTTTTCATCGTTATCCTTTAGTTTAATCCTATTTTTTCCATAATCGTGTTAATAAAATCCGTTTTTGTGTGGGAATACGCAATTTTAGCGGTTTGATGCGTTCGAGTTCTTTTAGAGTTTGGTATTCAAACAATGCCTCATTGTCATTCAATAAATAATCACGGAAGACTTGCCAACGTCCCAATCAACTTTCAGGGAAAATCCACTGTTCTGGATACATCCTTAGTTTAGCTGGGGTATGAATATCAAGTAGATTCAAAATAGCTCTGTAAAAAGCAATATTCTGTTTACCATTCAAAGAGTAAGTAATTTTATAGAACACATTCCCCTTACCTCTTACTTTTATAGGGGTTTTAACCTTATTTACACTTTCAACTTATAAAACTTGTCCTCCTAATTTTCCTATAACTAAGTGTATTTCTGTTTTGTGTTGTTTGTTAACTGATAATCTCTTTTTTACTAATTTTTTTAAATGCAGAGTAATCCAGATCAGACTTAATAAAACTTAATATCTTTTCGGCACACTCTATTGGATTCAACTCTTCAGTATTAACTTCAAGGTCATATTCATTAAAACGATATACTTTGCTAAACTGTGAAGCTGCAAGTCCAATCTGTCTATCTCCTCTTGCTTGCTCTCTTCTTATGAGTTCTTCTTTCGAGCATATTACTCCTATAAATAATGTTGGCTGATCGAAAAATTGATCAAGAAACGCATTAAACCTTTTGTCATTGTTGAGTACAGTATCTGCTACTACATTAAAACCCAATTCTAATAACAATTTAATTGTCGCAAGGTACAATGTGAGAATGGAATCATCAAGTATTTGTGAGACAACTTGATGATCTATTCCTCTTGGCGGTTCATCTGGAAATTTATTATTAATAAAATCATTGTAATTATTAAAAAAATCATCAATTGATAAATGATAAAAAGGAATCTCTTTCTGATTTATCAATTCTGTCGATATGGAGGTCTTTCCAGAACTTGAAGTTCCATTTAGAAAAACTAATATCCCTTGCTTCAAATTAATCATCCCTTCAATTAATAATCATTGCATATTTTTAAGATAACGACCATACGAGCTTACTTGTTATGGATTCTTCTTCTAATTTCATCCAATAGCAAAGCTAATCTAATCTCTATTCACCATACTACTAATAGCACTTTAATTAGTAAATCTACAATTTTCCATGGAATAGATATACACTTTTCCCCGATATGCATGTACACTTTTTAAAATAGTGATACTACAAATAATTAATTGCCAATGTGACTACTTGCTTACTGTCATGTAAATCGAGACCACGCATAACTGCCCATTAGTTCAACAAAAAGAGGCAGCTAATAACATGTCAGTTGCCGCTGTATCTTATTCATCTATCATAATCCGTTAGAGCACTCCAATGTGCTCAACTCAGATCCAACTTGTGCTGCCGCAACAATGCTGAAATATCGACACCGTTTATCGTCAACCCTTCAATATCGCAACTTTCAATACTGACTCCTCGTAAATTTGTTTCGCGCACGACGGCATCCTCCAAATTGCATGAAGTAATGACCTGACTTGTCATTTTCCTGCATTAATTACTAATTATTTGCCCGCTCATCCTTCGCGTAAAAAGCCTGTTATTTGACAGAGGCAATGATGTAATCGGAGATCAAATCCTTCGTATCCTTCTTATCCAAAGAAGAGGACTGCAGGTTGGCCGTGACTACCGCTACCAAGTCCAGATCAGGGACTATCACGATATACTGTCCGCCCGCACCGGAAGCAAAGAATGTAGGGTAGGATTTATCAGTGGTTTTACTTTTAAGCGTCTGCACCCAGAACAAATATCCGTAACCGCGAACGTCCTTAGACATGACTTGTTGCTTCACGGATTCCTGAACCCATTCCTTGGGGATGATCTGCTTGCCATCCCAAGAACCATTCTTCAAATACAATAAACCGAATTTTGCCATCTCGTGAGGCGTTAGGTACAATCCGCTTCCTCCACCATATACCCCGGTAGCATCGGCGTCCCATTTTTGAAGAAGGATCCCCATGGGCTTAAATAGATTTGTTTGGGCGAAATCTTTCGTGCTCATTTTGGAGGCTTTGGCAATAGCGCCTGATAAGAATTGGGGAATGCCCGTATTATAGGAAAATTTCTCGCCGGGTTGATCCTTCATCGGCTTCTTAATCGTATAGTCCATCCAATCCTTGCTGGAAAAAAAGGCTTCATAGTTGCTGTCAACAGGTTCGAGACCGTCAGTCAAAGTCAATACATTCTTGACAGTAATGGATGCTTTTTCAGGAGCGTTCCCATCGGTAAAATATTGCGGCAGTAAGTCCGACAGCTTTTGATCGGGACCTTTCAGAAGCTTTTGGTCAATAGCAATGCCCGTCAAAGCCGACATGACGCTTTTGGTTACGGAATAAACAGGATTGTAACTATTACTATCCATGCCTTGGTAGTACTTTTCGTACACCATGTACCCGTGCCGGACAACAAGCAAACTGTATACATTGGGGTAGTTTTCATTGATTCGTTTTTCTGAAGCTGCAAGAATACTTGAATCCAAGCCCTGTTTCTCAGGGGAGGATGTATTCCACTTGTCTGTTGGCCATTTAAATCCGTCATTCAGGTTAGCTGTGGCAACGTGACTGGAGACGGACGATGCATCTTGCGTACATCCTGCAGTAGATAACAGGATGCCTGATCCTACTGTTAAAACAAGTAGGGATTTGATCGGGAGTGAAAAGACGAATTTATACATAATAATTCCTCCAACTCATGTATTTGGGAAATTAGTTCTGATTTGAAATTTTTCTACCCTTTTCCAACCATTCATCAGTCATAAATTTCATCGCTGCTATCCATTTTGGATTTGTTTCGGTTCATATAAACCATTACTTTACTTCACTTTCCAACTTAAAAATCAATTCGTTCGCCATACGTTTATTTAAACGATATTTTTCTACTTTACCAAGCTTATCGGATAACTCAGTTATCTTTTTGATCTGTGTATTTGTTGGTGGTTGAAGCTCAATAAATCTTTCGTAATTTTGATAAGCTACTTTAAGTGCTGTTTCAGGTGAAAGTAAATCAATAGTTTCGTAAAGTGCCTTTGCTGCTTGTTCAGTTGTTAAACCATATCCCGAGTCGGTAGACAACATAAACCGATCTGGAAATTGCTCTATAAGTGGTATGAAGTCCACTAATTTGTTGCTGCTGTCGGGGTTATACGACGTAAATCCTGGAAAAAAGTCAATATATAAATTTGAGTGCTTTTCCAATATCTTTTTAATGTTAGCAGGAGAGTTATAAGCATTCGCATGCCCAAAAATAATGTTGGTATTAGGGTGCTCATTAAGCGCTTCCTCAAGATGCACAATTGCTGAACCGTTTGGTGGATCGATATGCAAAAGAATCGGTACATGGTAATCTGCTGCCAACTCATAGATTTGCGGTAAATATCCGTCATTTGGATGAGCGGCTTTCCACTTTACTTTGGACACAACTGGCGATGCCGTAGACGCGGCGGCGACTTCTCCAATGTTCAAATAACCCTGCTCCAATTTTTCCTTAATAATGGATAAGCCTTCTGGTTCATAAATTGGAAAACCTGCGAAGGAGGGATAAATATTAGTTGGCTCTAATTGATAGCGTTGCCAAGCCAATAGATCCGTAGCTTGTGCACTTGGTTCTGATATATCCCCAAATAACACGATTCTGTCTATTCCATATTGCCCCCACTTACTTACGACATTCGGATTACCAGCATCGTGGTTATGGATGTCAATTAACGTAAGATCCCGATAAATCTCATATAGTTCTTTTCCAGAATTTTTATTTTTACGAATGTTTTGAATTAATTGCAGATCATGCTTAGGAGAATATTCGTTTATAGGCACAACGATTGATTTACTAGCCGATGCTGACTCAATCAACATATTGTTGACGGAATTTGTTGATGAACATCCAATCAATACGAGAAAACTAATCGAAAATATACAAACTGTCATTTTACGTTTCTTTTGTTGCATGACCATTCCTCCAATTTCAATATTTTCTTACGCTTTTTCCTTCGAATAATTGTGGCATCACTCTTACCGTTTTACCGCTGCCACCATTTATCAATTCAAGAAGCAATTCTGCTGCTCTTACCCCGATTGCTGCATTATCAATGACAACGGATGCCAATGGCGGATTGTAATATTTACAGACAAATAGACCGTCATATCCAATGATTGAGATGTCTTTTGGAACAAGAATTCCTGACTCAGCCATTGATGAGATTGCCCCCATAGCCATTAAGTCATTCGCAAAAAAAACAGCTGTTATTGCAGGATTGCTTTGAATCAGCTGATGAATGCTATCTTTTCCACCGCTCCCCGTGTAATTACTCCAAATGATTGCAGTGTCTGATATTTGCAATTGAGATTCTTCCATTGCTTTTTGAAAACCCTCAAATCTTTCGTTGCTAATCTCAAAATTTTTAGGACCATTAACGAAACCGATCTGTTTGTGACCGTTATCGATCAGGTAACGTGTTGCCATATAGCCACCCATGACTTCATCCGTGTTAATATTGGAACAGAATCGAGTTAAAATAGAGCTTTCGAGCACGACAGTCGGATTATTTATGCTTTTGATATCATCATATATCGGGTGGTTTTCTCTAAAAACGCTAACAACGATACATCCGCTCAAATTACGCAGGTTTATGATATCGGTTATTTCTCCTCTTAAGTAACTGTTCGAATTAATTGTGTAGATGATCGCTCGATAGTTAAAAATAGCTAAAGTCTTATTGATGTGAGGAAGTAATTCGAAAAAGGCAGGACGTGCCTCACCGTCACCGTCACTCTCGTTTAGTATAATTCCGATTAGTTTGCTCTTTTGGCTTACTAATTCCTTTGCAGCGATATTTGGCACGTAGCCCAGTTCTTTGGCTATCTTCATAACACTAGTTCTTGTCGCACTTTTGACGCCATAATCACCATTTAGTGCCCTGGATACCGTACTAACGGATAAGTTGCACTTAAGTGCTATATCTTTAATAGAAACCCTCATATACTATCTCCATTTCGGGAACGTTTGCAAAATATAATATCATACTAATGCATATACAATAGGAATTCAACTGATTTTAGGGAACGTTCTCTAAAATATTTTGAGTTGTCAAAAGCGGATTGCCAGAAACGAAAACAGGCGATGGATCTGTTCCATCGCCACGCTTTATCTTCGCCTCATCTTCAGTACATCATCCACCGATACACGCTGCTTCCAGTCAATAATTCCTCCATAGTTTACTGCCATGAATTTGTTTAGTTCATTTTCAAGATCTAAGCAATGATTTTCCAATATGCTTTGTTATTTGGAACAACTAGATAGTTTTAAATATTCATGCTTCAAAATACTCATCATTATTCGATCGACATATTGACCATTTTTATAGACTTCGTCTCTTAGTATACCATCCTTATTGAAACCAGCCTTTTCATAACTCCGAATAGCACCAGGATTATCAGCATCTACCGTCAAATACACTTTATGAAGGTTTAAACGCTCGAATGCAAAATCCAGGACAACACCTGTCACTTCTGTAGCATAACCTTGCCCCCATACCATTTTGTCCCCAATCCAAATACCAAATTCAGCATGCTTGGACCAAGGATGGATATTAAACAATTGGGTATTGCCAATCGGGATGCCGTCTTCTTTTATTATGGTAAAATAGACAGACGATAGATCTGTTTGCGCGTACTTCCGTGTACGTTCTCTGACCACTTCCGGTGTTAAGGGCATACCACTTCCTGATGGTAACGTTCGGTTAACTACAGGATCGGACAGCCATTCATATCGCTTTTCCCAATCTTCTTCAACAACACGCCTTAATGTTACTCGTTGTCCGTATAGCATATTTCCCCTCCATGTATATGGTTAAATCCTATCCCATTCATTCTCTAAGATACTGAATACTAAGGAATCTCGCCATCCATCTTTGATTAATAGTGCATCCCTCAATCTTCCTTCTTGTGTCATACCTAATTTAGTAATAACTCTAGCTGATCCAATATTTCTAGGATCACATGTTGCATAGATTCTATGAAGCTGAAACTCCTTAAAGCCGAAGTCTACTAATAATTTTGCAGCTTCCGTAGCTATACCTTTACCCCAATAGTCAGGATGGACTATATAGGCTATCTCACCACTTTTATTTGTTGCACTTCTTATATTAAATTCTCCCGTCCCAATCATAACTTCCGTACTTTGCTCGATAATCGCAAAAACAAAACGTGTTCTAGGTATTTTTTTAGAGTCTATTATAATTTGATTAACAAATGCTTGAGTCTGTTCTTCATTGTTGGGTCCCCAAGGTTGGAAACGACATACGATATCCTGTGATGCATATTTATGTACATCTAACCAGTCGGAAAAATTGAATTCACGTAAATATATTTTGTCACCTATAAGATTGCTCATTAAGCTATTATCTCCTTCACAAAGAGAATTGAGGTTGATTACCTTCATTCATTAACCAAGAGGCACATCATCCAAGATCACACCAATTTCCGAAACACCATCCACTGGATCGCCATAATCATATCTTGCGGTAATCTTTCCCTTCTTGTATACATAGCCTTTAAAAAATGATTCGCCTGTCGGTGAGAATCCTGCCGATTCCAATGTGGTTTGCAGCGATTTTACATGAGCGTCTCTACTATTAATATTAACGTAGAAGCGATACACCAGCTCATCCATAAAGGTAATAACTATCTTTTTCGGAGGAGTTCCAATCGCTATGCTGAAATCAGGCGCTATATCCTTATATACGTTTACAACCTTTTCGATGAGAGATGGGTCAAAAACATATTTTACCTTGGGCTCCGACTTAATGTCGGGTAAATTTCCATCTGATGAATTCGCGTAGACCACTGTCAGAACGTCATCTATGCCATGTTCAACCGACCATGTTATGAGAGTGTTATCGCTTGAGCGGCCATAGACATTATTCTCTGTTTTGCCAAAAATCTTGTTGATTAAAGTGCTATCCGTAACCGGCCCATAGCCCGCATCTGAAAGCATTTGTGAAACATCTAAGAGTGGACTTTTAAGTTTGTATTGGAATGTCAGTTTTTGATAGTTGTCTTCAATCATCACCAAATAGGGCTGTGTATCGACAAACGCCGGCGCATTATTGTAAGCAGCAATAACTTGGTCGAAGTATGATGTATCAAAGGCAAGCCGCCTGACATTTGCTGCTATTGATGTACCTTCTGACTCTGTTGGAGTTGCTGTAGATGTAGCTGTTGCTTTAGGTGTAGCTGTCTCATGCGCAGGTGTAGTTGACGTTAATGGTGTATTGGTTGAAGTCGGAAAGGGATTTGTACATCCAGTTAAAATAGTAAACGTAAAAACAAACAGACAAATTTTAATCTGAAATTTTTGCATATGATTCCCCCTTGTATGCCGATCGTGCTGGCAGTCTCCTATTGCTGTATATTGAACAAACGTTACTCGTTAGCGTAATCACACAGTTGTTACATTCCAATAATAGTTCGCCGTGCCATGGCAAGGCTTTTTATTACCCTTTTGTTATTCCATCAGATTTATACCAGAATTATCAGGTGAAAGATAGTAGTGGTATATCCAACTTTTTTGTTTATACCCTAAATCAATCAGCATAATTCTTCCCTCATCTGACCAGCGAATAAAAAGTTGGGCACCTAAATCCCCTTTTTCCAACGCATTGAAATCGATATGATAACCCTGTCCTGAATCCATGAATTGATAATTTGGCTTTGCTGAAATATCGTATCTCCATACTAGTTCTTGCTTTTGATCAGTGCTGATTACAGTGGGTTCTCCAAGAAGTCCTTTTACGGATGCTTGATCTTGCATTATTTTCAACTGATATTGAACTTGCCATATTTTTTTTGTAGTTTCATCCACGTCCGTCGGTTCATTCATTATCGAAATTACTTTGCCTGATTCTAAACTATTTGTATATCTTACGCCTAAACCAAGACTTTCACCTATAAAGCGTATAGGAACATAAGCATGACCATTGTAATTCAAAACATTGTATTCACTAGGTAATTCCTTGCTTTGTCCGTTAATTTCAATTTTGGCTGGAAACAAATATGCCTGAATAGATTCAGTAGCATAAACAGCAGATGTTGCAGTTAAAGTGATTCCACAAATTAATCCTAAAATAAACTTTTTCAAAAACTCATCACTCCCAATGTTTAATTCTAATGAATTAGACGGACGGTATTGTAATAAGTTTCCATATAATATTTTATTCACGCAGATTATTTCAATATACTGCCCGTTCGTTTAGCAATTTACCGCTCAGTCAGTCTACAGTACTGCTTATCGGCAATCGGACAAGAACTTGAGCCATTAATTAAAAAAGCCCGCGGTTTACGCGGACTTCATTCGGACAATGTTCTTGACAACCGACAGCCATCGTAATATACGAATTTCTCTGGTCGTTTCCATTCATTCTCAGAAAGTATAAGTCTCCAAGCTGCCAGATGTACTCCCCGAAAATTTACAAGTCAGTGCTTCCCCGGCTCTTTGGGCTCGGATCGCTGCATATTTTTCTTATAAACTATCTGAAACCTTTCACATACTATCGGTATTTTATTATGAAACTCTAGATTCATGTGCTCCAATTCTTTCTTGAAGAAAAGTTCGTGAACGTGACGCCAATATGTTAATGAACGGTCTCCTTCTCCTTCAAGGTAGGCATGTTCAGCAGTAACTTCATCAAAAGAAACAATCTTCACATGCGTGGTTACCACAATAGCTACAGCATTATCGTTGCCATCAAGAATAATGTTATGTTGACCAACAACTGGTATAGGTTCTTTTCGTATTTCGAAAAACGTACAGGTAGTTGCAGTTGCTGTTTTAGTTCCTTCTACTACTAATATAGCAAGTTCATCAGCCATTTCTTTTGAATCTCCGAATGCCCATGCGACATATTCTTTTGGTGCGTCTGCATTTATTTTACGGTAGTCTTCCCATAAATGAATAACCGACTCATTTTCCATATTATTATCAACCTACTTTCTTTCAGACAATATTGAATATAGATCTCTCCGATCCTACGTTCTACATTATATGAGAAGCGAATAAATTTATCTTAAATTTATTAAATGAAGGAGAGATCGCATGGCAGGCGAATCGCAGCATTTATACCAACTGATTTTTGGTGGATGGATTCAACAATCCCTATCTGTTGCCGCAAAGTTGGGCATTCCGGATTTGTTAAAAGATTCTCCTAAAAGTCATGAGCAACTTGCTATAGAAACAAACACGCATGCACCTACGCTATATCGTCTACTGCGAGCGCTTTCAGTTACAGGGATATTCAAAGAGTTGGACAATAAGTATTTTGAAAATGGTCCGCTTGGTGTATTCCTACAGACAGACATTAAAGGCTCTGCCAGAGGCATCGCCATTATGGTAGGAGAAGAATGGGATAGGAATTCATGGAGTAATCTTCTGCATGCTGTTCAAACCGGGACGCCAGCATTCCTGAAAACATACGGCATTCCCTTCTTCGATTACTTATCGGAGAATCAAGAAGCTGGAGAAATCTTTAATAATGCGATGTCAGGATTATCAAAAGTAATTGGTCCTATGTTGGAAATTTACGACTTTTCTCAATTCAACAAGATTATTGATATCGGTGGCGGACATGGCCGATTGATGGAATCGATACTGTGTAAAATCCCTCATGTTAAAGGGGCAATTTATGATCTTCCCGCCGTAATTGAAGGAACTAAAACATTCATTCAGAGCGTAGGGCTTGAAAATCGTTGCGAATGCATTGCTGGAAGCTTCTTCGATTCTGTTCCGGTAGGCGGGGATGCTTATATTTTAAGAAGTATTATTCACGACTGGAGTGATGAGGAGTCCATCAAGATCCTTCAACATTGCAGACAAGGAATACTTGATCATGGGAAAATTATTTTAATTGAAAATATTATTAAAACAGATAGTAAATCCGATCCATTCCTTAATTTTGTGGATTTGGAAATGGCTGTTCTCTTAACTGGCAAAGAGCGTACGGAAGTTGAGTTTCGTGAACTATTCGAAAAAGCAGGCTTTAAGATATCGAAAATAGTCCCTACACCAATGAATAACTTTATTATTGAAGGGATACCCGTATAAGGATCAAGAAAAAAGTAACAGCAGCAACCCCGAACACTCTAAAATAATATCCTCGCACATACACGCGATACATTGGTCAAAGAAAAGCAGCTCATCCTTATATTGCAGGATGAGCTGCTTTCTTGGGGAAATTCTTCTTTTCTTTGAAACATCCACCGGGGAGCCATTGAAAGTGCCAGGGAGAAGTTATAACTAGCATGGATGCACTTGCCTTGCAATAATCATTACTTCAACGCTTTTAATATCGACTTGGCCGCCTTGCGTACTGTCGGCTTATTATGATCTGCATACTCGTGCGCGATATGTAGAACTTCTAAGGATAACGATGGCGCGGCTGCCGCAACTGTACCAAGTCCAGCAAGTGCCCGTCCCACATGTTTGCCTTCCCAAACATGCATGGCATCCCTCAAATGAGGATACGCCAACAGGGCAGCTTCTTCATTGGCTTTCGCCAAATTTCCCAAAGCATCCACGGCGTAATCTCGCACGATTGTGCTGGAATCCTTCTGAATAATCGCAATCAGCTTAGGTAGAAACACGCTGCCCTTCCCCGACACTAGTTCAATGGTCAAGGCAATGCTATGCATAGCCTCCCACCTTACTCGTGTCACTTTGCTAGACAGCAGCGGCACCAACAAGTCGAAATAGGGCGAAACCAGCTCAGGCCGTGAATTCGCAACCATTGTCATCACCTCGCAGCAATCGCCAAGTAATGAAGCATCTGAGCCTGTAAGTGCTTCAGCAACCTCCGAAAGTAGCGCTGGATTATCTAGACACTGCAAAGTGACAACCCGATTAGCCTCCTGAGTTCGATCGCCAACCTGTGATGATAGTTGATTAATAATTTCCATAAGACCCTCCCATTTAATGGTTTAATATATTTTGTATTGCCTGTTTGCATCTCAAAATCTTTAGCTACCCCTTCTCGGTAGTCTTGCTTATAAGGGGGTACTGAATCGGAAACGGTAAGAAAGAACTTGGGGCATCCGACAGGGTGCCGTTTATACTTCCCTTCATAATACACTAGTTCAATCCTCAATTTCCTTATAGTAATATAATGGAAATATCCATGGAACACCGAAATCATCCTCATTATCATCATATATAGGCACCGATTTATTAGTTGTTTATTTTACACTTTCGAGGAGATCATCCATCTTGAAATAATGAATTAAACACTAGTCCAGTTTCTTCGAGATTATCTCTACCCTTTTACACTACTTTATTTCATTCCATTTAATTTCGTTAGAACCAGCTTGTTTTTCAGCTAAAATGGGATGGATTTCCTTATCGGTGACAATCTCATCAATACGTAAATTGTAGGGTTGTAGCATTTTCATTGGGTCTATTTCGTGAGTATACGAGAGGGCATTCTTGAAATAAGAATCAAAAGCTAGCTTCAATTGTCCAGTTGTTATTTTGTCATGGTCAATGCGAATCCCTATACTGAATAATTTTTCATCAGGATTGCTTGCAAAGCCTGTAAGAGTGACACCTGGTTCGTCCCTTAGTTGATTGAGATTCTTGGCTAAACCATTTCCGATTTCAGAAAACTCTTTTGTGTCGTTGCTATCTTTACAGCCAATGATGAATGTTAGTAAGCCCATTATAGAAATGATAAATAGGAGATGGCGCAATGTGAATTTCATAATTCATCCTCCCTATCCACTTTCTACCTCATATGAAAACAGGGAACAGCTGTCACGGCAGTTTGCTCTCTGTTTATTGTGCTATCATTCAATTTTTCGAGGAATAAGGGCAATCAACATGCTAACCACAAAATAAACTATACCCCCGTAGATGCCTGAGTAATTAGTTTGCTTATCGTCAATTAACAAACTCCAAACCAATCCAAAGGCAACTGCTCCCCCAAGTGAATTCATAATTTTCCTTTTCAATTAAATACCTATCCCTTCTGCCGATAGCGTTTATTATTGAACTCTTATCTACGTCCCTTAAAAAAGCAATCCCCAGAAATGATTTCATATATATCACCTTCCTTAGCTTACTAATTTTACCACATCACTCATCCTCCTGTATTGAACTAAACTACCTGTTAGCGCAACAAAGCTGCCTTTTAACGCGGCAGCTTTGTCATGGTGTAAATTATTGAGCAATTGTTATCCGTCGAAATAAGAACTTGTTCAATCGGATACATATATTTTCTGACCGATTTGAATTTGCCCAGTCTTTTTTACTGATGCATACACGCCAAAATATAAATTCATTTCCTCATTTACTACTTTTAATAGTGAAGAATCTCGGCGCAGTGTATCAGGGTCAATCGTGATTATCGAACAGCGCTTGCAAAAAGCATTAACTTGTAGTTCTGCATCCCCAACTAATAGTCTCTTTCCTATCCAATCGCTTTCCTTCAAGGTGTTTTCTTCTAACGATACAATTAGATTTGCTCTTAATCTTCGTTTATCTAAGTTCCTTCCCCATAAAGATTCAAGTGTTCGTAAAGAAGAGTCCGTAATAATAAGGACACTAGCTAGGTCGACAGACATAAGGTTGGGCTCTTCGGGGTTCGGCGATTTATAGTCCCCCATAGAAATTTTTCTATTGGAGTAACTTTGAATTTCATTTAATAAATCTTCATTCCAGCTAAAGATTTGTCCATTTGGCGATGTAATGCTTACTCCGTTATCAACGAGCTTTCCCGTATAAGAGAGCATATTAGGGATATCCCTAGCAGTGATAAAGCGATCCCAGCCTTCTTTTTTTTCATCATAAAAGGCGCAAAAACGGTCTCCATATAATCCATATGAATCCACTTTACACACATCCAGACTTTCTCCCGCAAACGATTTCACGGGATAACGTGTTATTTCACTGACTTCTCCAACAAGCAATGACAAATTAAAGTTCGCCTCCATTACCTAACAATACAGCTATTATAGTCCATATACTTCTTCTTTAATAATTCCACCTCAATTTCTTGCTGAATATCTAAAAGGCTACTACGTTAAAGTTCCTCGTTAGCCTAACAATGCAAATGAGTAATATTAGCAAAATCAACAAATGTAAATCCATCTGGACCACATCTTATTTTAGTTATAGAGCATTCAGGAACCAAATTGCTTTGTTCAATAATAAAATTAGGGTATTTATAATTAAGCTCTTCTTGTGAAAATTCATTTAACAAAAAGTCCGTAATTAATCCACCGTGAGTTACTATTACAGTACTTTCCTGCGGGTATAGAACAGATTTTTCTAATATGAATGAAGATAATCGCTCACCAGCTCTTCTTGCGGAATCTCCGATGGGAGGCAAATAGTCTCTTTCCTTTGTGCATCGATTCCACATTTCAACAAATTCATGAAAGGTTTGTCCTGGTATGTCTCCCCAATTAGCACGCTCTCGTAAGCGAATATCCTCAAGAATCGGTATTCTTGTAGCATCTCCAATAATCTGAGCGGTCTGTTTAGCTCTGTTAAGTGGACTGCTAAAGATTTTAGATATGGGCATTGGTTTAAAATGGCTTGCTGTCGCATGGGCTTGCCCTAAACCATCGGCTGTAATGGAGACATCACCAACATTTCTTTCTTTTATAGCATGTCTAACAAGGTAAAAATCTGCATTCATTTTCACCACTCCGTCCATGAAATTTTACACTCATCTAATTAGATAATAATCTAATTAGATGATACAATACTATTAATTATTTAGAAAGACGATTCTAACTATCCTCCCCCTTGAATGACAAAAGAGCAGGTGCCGCTAGGCAAACTGCTCCATGATGGGTTCAACTAAGGTTCTGCTGTTAGCTTAATCTTGGGTTACTATGCTCCTCTTTTTTTAAAATAAGCTGACATAGCCCGTAAGTAGTCCTGAAGCTTGACTTTACAAATGAGAGCCCCCACTGGCATCGATCAATTGCCCTGTTACCCAGCGACTGTCGGGCGAAGCTAGAAAAGCAGCTATATCCGCGACATCTTCTGGTTGCCCCCATCTTCCAAAGATAGAAAAATCTGCACCAAACTTTTGAGAGGCAGGATCTTGTAGCATTGCGATATTCATATCTGTGTCAACGAATCCAGGTTGGATGGCATTAATCGTAATCCCACGTGGACCGAGTTGGTTGGATAGCGCGAGCGTTAGTGAATTGATTGCCCCCTTGGTCATACTGTATGCAGGAATGGCAGGCAGGGAAATTCTCGTTATAGAGGATGACAAGTTAATAATTCGACCTTCGTTTCGTAAACGTGGCAAAGCTTGTTGAGTCAGGAAAAAGGGCATCTTCACATTGATTTCCATGATTTCATCGTACGACTCTTCCGTAGTATCCTCGATTGGTGCTACTAGGGCAATCCCTGCATTGTTCACTAGTATATCGAATTGAGTGTCACCTGTACGTTCCTTCAACACTTCATCCAATTTCTTATAAAGTGTCTGTATGCTTTCAGAAGATCCAAGTTTCGTACCAATTGCGAATGCACTCCCTCCATTCTGCTCTATTTCATTCACTACTTCTTCTGCAGCTTCTCGGTTCGCGCCATAATGAACAGCTACTAATGCTCCTTCTTGCGCTAATCGTGTCGCAATGGCACGACCAATCCCCCGGCTTGCACCCGTAACTAAAGCAACTTTCCCCTTCAATTTAGTCATGATTTTAATCACCTCTTGTGTTTAATACGTACACGATATTTATAACACAAGGTGAATATTGAAATGTTGCTCTCTAATTCGTTGGGAAGATCCCATAATGTTTATGTCACCACGATTGGCGGTATTTATTTATTAATCTTTTGATACGGTTAAAACATTCCATTTTACATATACAATACATTCAAGTTTATTCCCCGTTCATAAACATCATCTATAATGAAACCATCCTAGGCTCAAGGAGGTGTTCATATCATGTATTACGAAGAAGATCGCGAACCGTATGACAAAGATAAGGATGAAAACTAACCCCACATCCTCAATCAGAAAAATTCTGACTACAACTAACCTCGGTTCACCCTCTAAGTCCCTGACCAACAACAAACCCCTCTACTTACCAAATCATTTCATGTAGCGATATTGCAGGAGATTCTTTAAATTCGAGATTTTCTGCAACAGCTTCTCCCCGACATTGGTTTCCCTCACCAGCTTTCGTTCCAGTTCTTTGTCTACCAGCCTCTTTACAGATAATACATCTGTACCGTTACATAACACATCATTTTTTGAAATAAATTTCTGATGGGCGACGAGCTGCATACCAAACGAATTATACAACAAGGTATATCCAGCGATGCCCGTTGTGGATTGATAGGCTTTGGAAAATCCGCCGTCAATGACAACCAGTTTCCCGTTTGCTTTAACGGGGTTCTCTCCGCGAATTTCTTTAACCGGCGTGTGCCCGTTAATGATATGTCCATGATCCGGATTCATGTCAAACTCCAGCAGGATTTTCCGGCAGATCTCCTCATTTTCACGCAAATGGTAATAAGGGTTCTTTCTCTCTTTATAGCTTTCTTTATCTTGGATAAAGTACCGTTCAAAGGTGGTCATTTCTCTCTTTCCAAAGAGTGAGGAGCATTCCCCTGTCCAGATGTACCATACCATATCCGTAGCCAGATCATCTGTCTCTTCCGGATGCGCAAAGGCATAACGCAAATAATATTCAAAAACATCGAGCAGCATACGGCCCGCATACGTTTTGTCTTCAATTTTCATTTCTTTCATGTTTCCTTCTTCATCCAAAGGAATACAGCCATGATATAACAAATTCCCGTTGTATTTTAGATAAAGGCTACCCTTTTTCATAAAAAAATTCATATGTCTGGCCAGCTTTTCGGAATGCTGAACGGAGAACAAGAGCTTTTCCATCACCTGCTGTTCTTCCTCCAGCAATTCTTCAGGCTTCAGCGGATTTACGGTTGCGAAACAGGTGTTTTCCAGCAGGTAAGTTTTTCCGCCGATCTTGATTTCAGTTTTGTCATAATCGATTTGCTCAAGTAAACACCTTTCAGACATATGAAAGAATGGGCGTCTCTTGATAATCGGGATTTCAAGCTTAAACTGGATCATGGCAATGGCTTGATGAATTTTGGTAATCTGCAGGATTTCCTGCTCCGAACCGCTATGGTCGGTCTGTAGCTTCGGTCTAAAGGCCTGATTGTCATCATAGTATTTCTCTGCCAAATTCAGCAATGGGCGAAGATTGATGCCATATACGTCTTCGATAATGTCCAGATTGTCGTATCTGGCACAGATCCGAATAATATTCGCAAGGCAGACCAAGGAACCGGCATAGGCGCCTATCCACAGGACATCATGGTTCCCCCATTGAATATCTACTGAATGGTAGTTGATCAGTGTGTCCATAATTTTATCGGGGTCTGGCCCTCTGTCATAGATATCTCCCACCACATGAAGATGATCAACCACCAAGCGCTGGGTCGTATAAGCAAGGCCGATAATGAGATTGTCCGCCTGACCCAAGGAAATAATTTGCCGGTATATTTCCTCATAGTAAGGGTCCTTATTGTTGGTCGAATCCGTCTTATATAGAAGCTCTTCAATAATATATACGAACTGCTCCGGCAAAGCTTTGCGTAGTTTCGAGCGCGTGTATTTCGAAGAGGCGTATGAAATGAGCTTAAGCATTTGTTCAATCGTTTGTCGATACCATGTGGTCAGGGCTTGTTTATTGCACAAGTCTCCTTTAATTATCTGTATTTTTTCTTCCGGATAGTAAACTAACACCGTAAAATCATTGATTTCATGATCCGTCCAAACTTCACGGAACAAGGCTTTGATTTTCTCTTTTACGGTACCCGAACCGTTTCTTAGTACGTGCTGAAAAGCCTGGAACTCCCCATGCAAATCACTGACAAAATGCTCAGTCCCTTTGGGAAGATTGGAGATCGCTTCAAGGTTGATGATTTCTGTTACAACTTTTTCTTCTGTATCATAGATCTCGGCCAATAAATCTAGAAACTGTTCATCCAAAAGAGATGTCCCCCTTTAAGGAAATATCGTGATGTATAAGAGTTTTTTATGGGCTAGTTACGTACCTTTAGGCTTAGTATAAACAGTAATGGGAAAAACAACCTTCAAAGATTGTATCCATAAATATAAAAGCCGCGTCATACGCGACTGATAATTTAAAGAGGCTGTCACACGTTTTCACGGTGGCAGCCTCTTTTTGTAGTTTATTCAAGTAAAGTGTCCCGTTTGTTTACTACCAGGCGAATCCTAGGCTTTGCGAACGTTCAGCAGTCGATAAACGGCAGCCGCAAGCAGTGCCCCAAGGAATGGAGCCGTGACGAAAACCCACAACTCGTTCCACGCTTCTCCCCCTAGCAGAATCGCGGGTCCCAAGCTTCTCGCAGGATTGACCGAAGTTCCTGTCAAGCCGATGCCGAGAATATGTACGAACGCGAGCGTCAAGCCGATGACTAGCCCAGCGACTCTGCCGTTGCCGGGCTCCGAGGTCACGCCGAGAATAGCGTAGACGAAAACGAACGTCAAGACAATCTCCACCACAAAAGCCATCAGCGCCGTAATGCCGATACCGTACCCATCGCCGAAACCGTTCTGCCCTAGGCTTGTCACCGCCTTGCCCGTCGAGTCGATGATCGCATACAGCAGCGCCGAACCAGCGACAGCACCAGCGACCTGGGCGACGACGTAGCCGAAGAAATCTTTGGCAGAAAGCTTCCGGGTGACGAGCATGACGAGCGATACGGCAGGATTAACGTGGCAGCCAGAAATAGGGCCAATCGTGTAGACGAGTGCTACGATCGACAGACCAAAAGCCATTGCGATGCCCAAATACCCCAGCTCGCCTCCAGCAGTAGCTGCGCTTCCGCAGCCGAACAGAACAAGTACGAACGTGCCTATGAATTCAGCCACATACTTATGAAATGATTTCAGATTCTACCCCTCCCAAGATCAGTTTGCTGTCATTATATGCTAGAGATCTGGACAAGATTCTAAATATTAGCGTGAAAACAACCGCTAGACGGCTCCACGAAATGGGAGAAATTTCGGCTTTTAAAGTTGTTTGGAATTCAATAGCATTTAGTACAATATCAATCGTGCAATCGGACAAAGTTCTTGACAACTGACATGCGCTGCATCAAGGCTTCGCGGTTTTTATCTTTTTATCCGTGAATGCACGAACTAACGAACTGTATAGAACGGTCAACTCTTCAGAAGGGCGAATACCTAGCTCCTGATGAAGCAGCCGAACATAATCCGTATACAGTACGGTCAATCCCTTTTTGTCCCCAGTCATTTCGCGTACCAACATCAAATGGTGGATGACTGACTCATCTAGCGGATTGTTCTCATTCAGCTTAAGCAATAACTTAGAAGCGGGGGCTGTATCTCCCGACGAAATAAGTACGGCGACAAGGCGTTTGACGAATGACGTGTACATTTGACTATAACGTTCCGTTTCGTGAATAGCCCATACATACGCTTTATCTCCGAACAAATCACCCGTATAAAGCCGTTCAACCCTTAAGGCATGTTCCACTTGACTGGCATTGATCGTTTGCAGTTCTTTCACTTGCGATTCGAACTCGGCATAATCAATATTAGCGTCCTTCCACTCAAGTACATAGCCATCGTTCTCTGAACGTATGACTTCGCGCATTCCAAGCGGTTCTAGTGACTTGCGCAGTTGGTACACGGTTGTATTTAAATAGCTCACCGCTCCTGACTGCTCTATCCCGCCAAAAATATCTGTAATCAATTTGGAACGTGTAATACGTCTACCTCGGTAAAGCAGGAGATAGGCAAAGAGCTCCGCACATTTTCGTGAGATCCACTTCACTCGGCCCATTTCATTGCTTACAAGAACGTCTCCGAGCACAGTAATAACAAGCCTTCCTCTATACTCCGCAGGTGGTGTCTGGATTGTTGATGGATGGAAAGCCCGCCAGTTCTGAAGCGCACGATGTACGGTTCGCTGTAGCCTCTCTTGGGAAACCGGCTTGACCAGATAGTCGATCACCGAAAGTTCATAAGCTTCTAATGCGAAATCCTTGTGAGAGGTGACGAACACAATTTGAACCAGAGATCCAGCGTTTCCTAACCTTGCAGCGAATTCCAGCCCATTCTCACCTTTCATGGAGATATCAACGAATGCGAGGCCAATATCTGTATTCTCTTGTAAAAAGATAGCAGCAGATTTCGCATCCTTGAAAGCACCAACAACATGAACCTCTGGCAGCTTATGCAACATTTTGCTTAAAATTAAATGCATTGTCGCGTCATCGTCTACCAAAATAACTTTCAAGCACTTTCGCCTTCCTTCCAATCGGGGTCAATTACATCCATCCGGTCTTTTGAACTGTGTAAAGTGAAGTAAAACGTCGTTCCTACTCCCGGCACGCTGTCAAACGACAGAATTCCTCCATGAATCGCAATAAATTCACGAGTCAACATAAGACCAAATCTGGCATGCCCTGCACCTTGTTCAGTGTCCGGCACTTTAATAAATGTATCGTCACGGCGCAGCATGTTCACAGTCTCTTCGTCCATTCCTTCTCCATTATCGCGTATAGTCACAACAATTCTATCTTTATCCTGATTAGCCCCTATTTCAATCCATCCACCAATTCCAGTAAACTTTATCGCATTCGATAGCAAGTTCCGCAGAATGAGATCTAGCATTTCTTTATCTGCGCTAACTGTGAGCTTCTCATCAATTTGTTCTCTCAGCACAATATGCTTCATTCCTGCCTTCGACTCTGCTAGTAACAGAGCTTGACGAACGACTTGCTGCAAATTCCAGCCTAGCGGTCGAAACACGACATTCCCTTTCTGGTTGCGATACCAGTCTAGCAAATTCTCGACAAGATAAAACGTGTTCTGTACTTGTCCTTGGAGTACTCCGAATAATTCGGCATGCTCATTGTTTTCCGCAGCAAGTTCTTCACCAAGCAGTTCGGTTATACTGACTAGGTGCGCGATCGGATCACGAACGTCGTGTGCCACAACAGTAAACATCTTGTCCTTAAACGAATTTAATTCCAAAAGCTGCTTCGCACTCTCACGTAGCCTTGCCTCGTTTTCTTTCAACTCCGTGATATCATTAAACAGGATCATTTTTCCAATGTGTGTGCCTGAATCATAGATGAACGATACACTGCATTGATAATATTTATTGATATTGCTATCAGCTTGGGATCTGTAGAACGAGAACCGTTCGTTACCGTGATGAGCGTCAAGAATGGGTTGAATCAATTCAGGATTCGCGGAGAGAACCTCCCCGACATAGGCAGGGTAATGTTTCGTCAATGTGAGTTCCGGTAAGACGCCTTCGGCTGCTTTGTTGTAACTGACAATTTGATCCTCGTAATCGAGTAGGATAACACCATCCCGGATGGTGTCGAACACTTGAGTCAACGCAAGTGGTGTAAATCGGAGCAGATTGAATCGCAGAATTCCCCAGACATAGACGATCCCAGACACTGCGAACCCGAAAGGCGTCAAATCGACATCCATGCCAAACCACAAGGTTATATTGAACAAAAAGGGCACTGCGGCTCCCATGGTCAGCACAATAATTTGCTTGCGAACGACTTTTGAAGACCGCCAATACATCGGGATAAACAGAAAAAATCCACACAATATTACAAAGTAATTATATAGCGTGTGTGCTTGATACCAAGGTCCTTTAACTGTTTTATACAACGGAAATGAAGTAGACTCATTGAAGATATATTGCTCATAAAAAAGGTGATGCCACTCATTGGTCAAATGGGAAAAAAAGACCGCTACAGGGATAACGAATAGTGCCAGCACAAGGCGTTTTCTGTAACGCGAAGCCGTTCCAGAGAATTGGATGACTTGGATGAGCCACAACGTTGTGACGAATGGAATGCCCACATATTCGATTTGAAGCGAAAGCTTAACTTCGTATAAGTTGCGGCTTAACAACTCGAAAGCATAACCACTTGCGTACCAGGCCGCTCCTATCATAATCAGAATCATCGTTCTAGCGACTGGTAAATGCCGTTGCTGATAGGACAAAAACGCAACGTATATCATGACTCCCGCTGCCAGAAAAAGCAGTAAGGACAACCATTGAATAATGTTCACTGAAGCGTCTCTCCTCATAATGGAAATGCCATGCGGGTCAGTCCTTAGTAACCCCCTTTTCAATATACATGCTTATTCATCGAGTATCTACCCTTCCTCCTTGTTATCCAAGTAAATAAGCAGTACCATATCGTTAATTAGCAGGCTCAAGAATTTAAGGATATAAAATAAAAAAGCCGCATCACATGCGACTTTTTCCTTATTACTGAATGATTATATCGATAAGATTTGAACTAATTTCTTGTTTGTTTTTAATCAATAAAATGCACGTATTGCAGGAACCTTTTCAGTATAACTGCTGCTTGCGCCCTCGTCGCATACTCCTTCGGTGCAAAACGTCCGTCATCCATACCATTCAAAATGCCATCTTTCGATGCTAGGACTACGGCCTCTTGCGCCCATGAAGAAATGGCTTCTCGATCCGTGAAAGCGTCTAGGCGTCTGCCCTCTTGCCCTTGCTCTTCGATACTAGTTCCATCACTGGTCAAGGTTAAGGCGCAGGCGATCACAACGGCCATTTGTTCGCGGGTAATCCGGTCATTGGGAGCAAAAAGGCTGGTACCAATGCCGCTAACCAGGTTGCTAGCCACTGCCGTATTTACTGCAGAGGCATACCAAGCAGATGCAGGGACATCCGCAAAACGGGCACCGCCCCCGCTCTCTTTTAAGGATAGACCTAGTCCGCGAACAAGCAAAGCTGAGAATTCCGCTCGTGAAATGGTTCCCTCTGGCGCGAAACGATCGGCCGCCACACCGTTCACCAGCAGCTTGGACGCCAAATGTTCCACATCCGCTTTCGCCCAGTGATTGTTTAAGTCGGCGAACGTTCGTGCTTTCACATCTACAACCGTGTACAAGCTGTTATGTGGCACGTTCAAAATCGCTTCGTTTGTGCCATCTGGACGGGTTCCCAGCAGCGCCGGAACAAAAACGACGGTGCCATTTGCCGGGATATACTGAACAGCAACCAGGTTACGGTTCATGTTGTCTCGGCCTAACTTAATCGTCCGAATCGAGTACGTTCCACCATAGTCATGCACCTCCAACGTTTGCCCGTTTGCTTCCGCCGTCACCTTGTAATCAAAGACATCGGAGATAACAGTAAAACCTTGGGAGACGCCAAGCCGATTAATCTCTTGTCGAACATTCTCGCCGACCTGTACCTGTATGATTTCCAAGGTCAAATGGGATACTTCCGTGCCGAGAAGCTCCGCCATGCCGATCAGGTCGATCGCGCTTAACCGCAACTGATAGCTGGAATTGTTCAGCCTCACCTCGATGATTGCATTCGGATAAGCTCGGGCCATTTCTGCGATCCAGTCAGCCGGAAACTGTGTTTGTACCGCTTGCCCCCGATTGCCAATATTAATGCTGACAAAAGGTTCCTTCGCATCTTTAAGGAGTTCCAGTACCCTCTCCCTCGTCCGTTCGGGGAGGATGACCTGCTCGACCACCATGCCGTCCGAACGCGTGATCTTTTTGATGTCGGAAGGATCGACAAGAGCAGTAATGCCTCCGTCCATATTTATCTTCACAGTCGTCCTCAATGTGATGGATCTATCGCCATTATCCGATGAAGACGGGATTGAGATCCCAGTAACTGTGATGGTTTTCACTGTTTCATTGCCTGCTGCGTCTACGGCATATACGGTAATGTCGCCGTTAGCACTTATCGTGAATTGAGATGACGCCAGAATATCGGTTCCTTTCGTTCCGCCAGCAAAATCAGCCTCGGTTAGGCTTCCAGACAGCCATCGGAGCTCAGTCAGCGCATTTCCCGCAGCTACGCCGTACACACTTGTGGTCACGCTAATCATTTTACGTGCCGATCCGTCCGATGCAGTCGTCAGGGTAACATCAGGCGGTATTGTCACGATACGTATTCCACGCACATCCGGCGCTGCGTAAGTCAGCGAAGCTGCAAGTCCACTAGAGGTGCGAATGATGTTTGCACCGTTCGCGAAGTCTAATGAAGCAGCAACTTTAATTCCGTCAATATCCGCGAGCCCTGCTGGAATTTGGTATTCGAAAGAAAGTTTTCTCAATGCTGTACCGCGCTCTCCTGTATATGGGGCATATACCGTTTGAGTGACGGAATCATCTCCAATCAAGATCGGAACCGCAGGTGTTCCCATCACGGTTACTTCGTATCCGTAAAATACGGTAAAGCGAATCGTGTCGCTTGATCCATACAAATCATTGGCCGATGCGGTTAGCACCACCCCTATCCAAGAGGCTTCAAATACCGCTATAGCGTCGTTCAAACTGACAATGGCTTCATTTAATCTAGTCTGAGATTGATTCACCGCATCATCGGCAATAGCCTGCGCTGTATCAATCGCGGTCTGCAGGGCTGCGCGGTCTACTGCCGAAGTCTGCCCTACATCCGTACCTTCTGGATGATCTATCAATGCTTGCTGCGCCGCCGTTATTGCCGTGCCAAGTGCCGTCGGAATTCCCGCTTGAATAACGGCTGCATTAAACACTTGTACCGCTGCGTTTAACTGATTAACAGCCGTATCCAATTGATCTTGCGTGTAATTACCTGCATTATCGAGAATTTGCTGCGCCGTATCCATGGCAGTTTCCAGCGTTGTGCGTGTTCCTACCGAAGTCTGCCCTACATCCGTACCTTCTGGATGATCCGTCAACGCCTGCTGCGCAGCCGTTATTGCCGCGCCAAGTGGCGTCGGAATTCCTGCTTGTATTACTGCGGCATTAAACACTTGTACCGCTGCGTTTAACTGGTTTACGGCTGTATCCAATTGATCTTGCGTGTAATTACCCGCGTTATCGAAAATTTGCTGCGCCGTATTGGACGCGGTCTGCAGTGCTGTGCGCGTTCCCGCTGACGCCTGTCCCACGTTCGTCCCTTGTGGATGATCCGTCAAAGCTTGTTGCGCTGCTGTGATCGCCGCTCCCAGCGCTGTCGAATTACCCGCTTGTATTACTGCGGCATTAAACACTTGAATCGCCGCGTTTAACTGATTAACAGCAGCATTCAATTGATCCTGCGTGTAATTGCCCGCGTTATCGAAAATTTGCTGCGCCGTATTGGATGCTGTCTGCAGTGTGGTGCGCGTTCCCGCTGAAGCCTGTCCCACGTTCGTCCCTTGGGGATGCTCTGTCAAAGCTTGTTGCGCTGCTGTGATCGCCGCACCCAACGCCGTCGAATTGCCCGCTTGTATTACTGCGGCATTAAACACTTGTACCGCTGCGTTTAACTGATTAACGGCTGTATCCAATTGATTCTGCGTGTAATTGCCAGCGTTATCGAAAATCTGCTGCGCCGTATTGGACGCGGTCTGCAGTGCTGTGCGCGTTCCCGCTGACGCCTGTCCCACGTTCGTCCCTTGCGGATGATTCGTCAAAGCTTGTTGCGCTGCTGTGATCGCCGCTCCCAGCGCCGACGAATTGCCCGCTTGTATTACTGCAGCATTAAACACTTGAACTGCTGCGTTTAACTGGTTTACGGCCGTATTCAATTGATCCTGCGTGTAATTGCCAGCGTTAACGAAAATTTGTTGCGCCGTATTGGACGCGGTTTGCAGTGCTGTGCGCGTTCCCGCTGACGCCTGTCCTACGTTCGTCCCTTGTGGATGATCCGTCAATGCCTGCTGCGCCGTCGTGATCGCCGCACCCAGCGCCGTCGAATTACCCGCTTGTAATACTGCGGCATTAAACACTTGTACCGCTGCGTTTAATTGGTTTACGGCCGTATCCAATTGATCCTGCGTGTAATTGCCCGCGTGAACGAAAATTTGCTGCGCCGTATTGGATGCTGTCTGCAGTGCAGTGCGCGTTCCCGCTGATACCTGCCCCACGTTTGCCCCTTGCGGATGATCTGTCAACGCTTGTTGCGCTGCTGTGATCGCCGCTCCCAGAGCCGTCGGACTGCCAGCTGAAATAATTGCATCTTCGAATGTATCTACCGCTGATTCCAAATGTGTAACAGCCACATCTAATTCGGCTTGAAGATACTGAGTAGCCTGATTAAAAATTTGCTGTGCTGCAGTGATCGCGTTTTGCAAATTGCTACGGTTTGCCGCCGATGCCTGCCCCACGTTCGTCCCTTGCGGATGATCTAACAAAGACTGCTGCGCCGCCGTGATCGCCACCCCCAACGCCGTGGGATTGCCGGCCTGGATAATTTGCGAATTGAATACAGCGATAGAAGTGGTCAGAGGAGTTGCGGCATTAGCCAGGTCGGAAGCGATGGTGGCATTCCCGATTCCGTCGATAAAAACCATAGCTGCATCATAAGCTGCAGACAAGTCGTTATACGTATTGGCCGGTACTTGTCCTACGCCGGTGCCCGCCAGATGACTTTTCAACAACGATTTGGCGCTAGCAACCGCTTGAAACAAAGCGGTTCCGTCCACAAACGAATGTCCATTACTCGACGCATAAGCATATACCGGGGAATTCGCAATTCCGAATATTTTCAGATTGCCCGGATTTCCTGCAAATACGCCTGACCCAAAAGTTGTTGCATCGCCTAACACAGTTATGCTTGTTAAGTTGTTATTATAAAATGAGCTACTGTCGACTTTCGTTACACCCGCTGGAATGACTAGTTTCGTAATGTGATTAGTGTCGAAAGCTCCACCGTTAATCGTCTTCAGATTTTCCGACAATTTAATCGATGTCAAATTGTTCATATAAAAAGAATAATTGCCGATCATCGTCACACTGTCTGGAAAAACAACGCTTGTTAGCGGATTGTTTTCGAATGCGCTGGAGCCGATCGTCAACAAGCTGTCAGGTAGGTCTATGGAAGTAAGGCTAGTATAACGAAATCCATATGTTTGAATTACCTTCACGCTGCTCGGAATCACGACGCTCGTAATTTTAGGTTTGCCCGTACCGCTCGTATCAAATGCTGATCTTCCGATCTCGGTTACCGTCGTACCGGCATATACTGCGGGAATAACCACGTTCAAATCCGTGCCCTTGTAGTCCGTAACTGTCGCGCCATTGGAACCAACTGTAAAAGTAAAATCGGTCTCAACTGCATATACAGGTCGAATCTGCGACAATGAAGTCCAAAACACAAATAATACAATAATTAGGGATAAGACTACTTTTTTCATGGGTTTCTCCTTTAATATAAAGTTTGAAGCGAGATGACGTTGAGAGTAGAAGTTTATTGGAGAACTGGATACGGTAACGTATCTGTTGTTTCTGCAACTAGACGTTCACTATAATTCATAATAAAGAAGGCTAATGAAAGAATAATGAAAGAATCATACGTCGTGTAGAGTCAAACCCTGTGGATTTTGGCTAACGAGCGAGGGGGAATCGGAGTCTGGATGGCTGGAGTGGCAAATTGAGAAAAGGCTGCTCTGCATATATAAATCTGAATAACATATTTTTTTTTACACAACTTAAAGACATTTAGGAGGTGAAACAATGTCTAATCAAAACAAACGAAATTCCCAAGAAGTCTCAGAGAACATAAAGGATACCGCAGGGGCTGTATTTCATTCTGTTCATAAAGGGTTAGAAGCAACTGAAAATGCTGCAATGAATGCTGTTGATGCAACAGCTAACGCAATTAACGATTTTACAAACAATGATAAGGATTAATAGGGGTACCGCCTTCAAAAACGAAGATTTACAACGTTTAGAGCGCTTTATATGTTGGTGAATCCCTCATTATTGTAGGCTACCATAAAGTAAAAAAAGGCTGCCGCGGCAGCCTTTTTGTTATTCAACTATAGTCCCACGTTAGTTAGTAGAACGCTCTTAATACTCATTTTGATAATGTTATGCCTGTTTCACCCTTATATAGTTTGAACCATTATACCAAAGATAACTGGTCATTACTTAAACTGGTCCCTCCAGCTTTACAAGAATAATTAAGCATGTTACATTTATATTGCATTAATTGAAACCGTGTTTCATAGAGTGAAATTATTAAGGGAGTGATGAAATGGATATTAAGGAACAAGTGAAAGCGCAATTCGGAGCCAACGCTGTTAATTATGTTGCTAGCACACGTCATTCATCCGGCCAGGATTTAAAAACATTGATCGAATGGGCTCAATCGGAGAATGCTGTTCAGGCGCTCGATATTGCAACCGGAGGCGGACATTGTGCCTTGGCGCTGGCCTCCAACGTCAGTGAAGTGACCACGCTAGATATTACGACCGAGATGCTTCAACAAGCGGAAACTTTTCTTGCCGGCAAGGGCTGCACAAATATTAAGTACGTTGTTGGGGATGCAGAAAATCTTCCCTTTGTTCAAGAACAATTCGATATGGTCGCCTGCCGAATCGCTGCTCATCACTTCCCAAACCCCGACCGGTTCGTAGAGGAAGCATGGCGTGTATTAAAGCACGGCGGTAGCTTCATTTTAATGGACAACGTCGCTCCGGAATCAGATCGGATTGACACTCTTTATAATAATATTGAACAACGACGAGACCCCAGCCACTTCCGCGCATGGAGGAAAACAGAATGGATTCGTCGCATCGAGTTGAACGGTTTTCGGGTTGAACAGCTGTTGCAGACAGGTAAGCCTTTCGAATTCGCTGACTGGTGTGCCCGAATGAATGTCTCCGAACAGATCCAGCAAGAGTTGGAGAATGATATTCTGAACTGGCCAGAAGCAGATCGACAGCAGCTCAAGGTCCACAGCGAGAATGGTAAGTTGCTCGGCTTCGAAGGAAGCTACATGATGATGAAGGCCCGTAAGGTATAGCTTGAGGTACGCGTGATTCATTTCAATTAGGTTCTGGTCCGTAATCGAAAGTGATGCAAGTTCTTGTTCGGCGATTATGACAAGAACTTGCAACCATTTGAATAAAGACCCCGCGCTACTTACTTAGTCTAAAATTGCTTTAAACTAATGTTCCCCGATAGTTCAATGAAGAATCACAACTTCCACGTAAACCATCGACCGTGTCCGTCTGTTTCTGCAAGCTTCTCTTTGTACTCAATTCCATTAATGTAGTAATCAAGATGAAGGTCTAGGTCCCACATATTGTTATAGAGATGAAACACGTCCCTCTCTTTACCCAAGGCTTGAATTTGCTCAATCAATTTTTGCTTATCATCAACAGGAATCTGGTTAGCTACATGGGTATGAAAAATACATATAGATGAATCTAGAGACACGGTTGGAATAATCTCCTGGAGTAGAACCAACCCATCCCCTTCAATTAGTTCGATAGGCTCGTTTTTCAGGCAATGTGCAGCTGTTTCAAAATACAAATTACGCTCCTTATGCTCAGGCCAAATTAATGCTTTTAGCCAAAGGTAATCATCTGAATCGTTTAGGTTATTTACGTGTAAATCTAAACCGATTCTTCGTATGACAGGTGGACTATGCTCTAACAAAAATGGAAGTTTATCTCCTTTAATCTCTGCACTAATTTCTAAAGTCGACTGCAAAGATCCGTACTTATGGTTAGATTTATAGGAGTAGGAATACTTATCCCACATGAGTTGTAATCCAGCACTCGTTCCTATTTCTAAAAGGGTTAATGGCTTCTTTGTTATTTCATAAATATGACAAAAGCTAGGGTACAAATATGCACAGCGTCTAACTTCGTTAGTTTGAACAAGTTTATTTTCTAAAAGTTGAATGATCTTTTTTTCGTTCTGCTTACAAAAATCCTTGAAACTATTTATTGCTCCTGTAGATTCCTTTGGATTGTCTACTACGCTAGCGTAGTATGAGGCCAGCTCATGTTCTACACCACTTAATAGCAAATAATGAACTGCCCCAAGTAATAGGTTAGGTACTGGTTGACCTGGTTTCGAGTGCGCGGCTAGTTTAAGCAAATCCAGGTCATTTGCGATGTTCCCAGCAAGATGTTCATAAAGTCCGCTTGAGTCTTTACATTCCTTTTCTGCAAAAATCTTAAAACGATCCGAAAGTAATTTGATATCCAACATGACCACCACCTTTTCCAGATAGTGGTATATTATCATGAATCTTCGATAAACATTGCTTTAATATTTTTATTACATTAATAGCGTTCCTTTATCACTACACATTCAAAATAATGGATAACATTGGAATCAACTTGTTCGTTACTTCAACGAGGCAGCCATTATAAAGAATTTCTCAAAATCTTTCTTACGTCTTCTTTTGTAAGAGGAACATAACTACCAATTTGATTGGCGAGCATAGACCGTTCCGTCATCAGTTCAATTTCCTTGTCATCAATTCCATAATCAGACAGTTTTGTAGGCGCACCAATGGATTTCCAAAACTCCTTGAGAGACTGGATCGCTTCCCCTGCCAATTGAGCATCCGTTTTTCCTGTCGGGTCCAAATTGAATACACGAACACCAAACTGTGCGACTTTCTCCGGCCGTACGGCCGCGACATGTTCCATCCAATGAGGGGCAATTATCGCGATACCCCCGCCATGTGGGATGTCATGGACAGCTGATACAGCATGTTCGATAAGATGTGTCGACCAATCCGAACTTACACCCATTGCAGTTAGTCCGTTTAAGGCCAGTGTTCCATTCAATAACATGACTTCGCGGTATTCGTAATTGTTGAATTTGTTCACGAGCTTAGGCGCCGTCTCGATGACGGTGCGAAGAATCGCCTCACCAATTCTTTCTTGAAGAGGTGCATTGCTCGAACCATGAAAGTACTGTTCGAAGACATAATATCAACGCTGCCGTATACCGTTTGATCCCGAGGTACAGAGATTGTAAGCTCTGGATCTAGAACACTGAATCTTGGAAGTACTTGACTGGAGTTAAAGAATGCTTTCGTATTCGTTTCCCAATTCGTAATGACTGAATTTCCGTTCATCTCTGATCCTGTTCCCGCTATCGTTATAACTGTGCCAAGCGGTACAGAATTGACGGAGCACTCACCTTACTAGTCACGATATCCCATACGTCGCCATCTTATGGCGCGCCAGCGGCAATCGCTTTAGCAGCATCAATGACGCTGCCGCCACCAACTGCAAGAATGAAATCAAGCTGATTTTCCCTGATTAGCTCAATCCATTTTTGGAAGGTTGTCAGTCGTGGATTCAGTTCAACTCCTCCTAGCTCGATAACAAATGCGCCGATTTCCTTCAGTTCATTGATAACATTCTCGTAAAGCCCAATTTTTTTATGCTTCCGCAAAAAATTTATACTTTGCGAATTGTCAATTTGATCAATATGTCAAATCATTAATTTGAACTGGGCTTCGATTTTCATTTCTCGCTTATATTGTAAACTTTTGACCTATCAGTTGTTCACTAAGGCTCCAGAGCCGATCAGCTGTTTCGGAATCAACCGCATATGGCATCACGCCGGAATCCGTTAATGTCGATTCGTTGTCCAAATAAAAGTCCGACTCAGCGGCACGCCCCAGTGAAGCAATATCACAGTTCTCGCAATAGACGCCGCCCATATTATTAAGCTGCGGGCTCGTCACGCACCATACGCTGGTAGCAGCCCCTTGTCCAACCGTCTTGAGATTTTTCGCGGGATCGAGAACCGGCTGTCCTTGCTCGTCAATGACACCAGCCGCTCGCAGTTCCTCTTCCGAAAGATGTTTTTCGAGACCTGTGCCGACGATGCTGCCGGGATGAAGCGAAAAAGCCCGCACGCCGTCGGACTGGCCGCGTTTATCCAGCGCGACCGCAAATAGAATATTCGCCGTCTTGGACTGGCCATAGGCTGCCCAACGATCATAGTCGCGTCGATCGAAGTTGGGATCATCAAACACGATAGGCGAAAAGTGATGCCCCCAAGACGAAACCGATACAACCCGCGCACCGTTTGCCTTGCGTAGCGCTGGCCATAGCCGTGCAACAAGCTGGAAATGACCCAAATGGTTAGTCGCGAATTGCGATTCATATCCCCTAGAGTCGCGGGACAGAGGAGACGCCATAATGCCTGCGCTGTTTATTAGGATATGCAATGGCTGCCCAGTGGCAAGAAACTTGTCTGCAAAGGTATTAATCGAGGCAGGGTCCATCAAGTTCATCATTTCAATATCAACGCCGTCGATGTTTGCAAGGGCGTTCTTCGCTTTATTGTAGTCACGCGTTGGAACGATAACCTTGGCGCCAGCAGAACTCAGTACACGAACGGTTTCAAGACCTAGTCCGGAATAGCCCCCAGTGACGATAGCAGTTTTACCGGAAAGATCAATACCGTTAATTACGTCTTCGGCTGTCACAGAAGCTCCAAACCCGGAGCCGATTGGTGTTTGATTTGTTGTCATAATAAAGTTCTCCTTTAAAGGTTAGTATAATAAAATGGCTTATCATGCGCATGCTTTCTGTTAAGAAACGATAGCCCGCAATGTCCAGATAATAAAATTGGCAATCCTCTATCGAAACTATTTTTTGTTTTATGATGTGATCATACTAACATGTCTCCTTATTTTAATATTTAGACAAATAACGTTAAATGTCTATGTGACCATGTTATACGACTAGACAAAGTTTGTAAAGTGTATAATAATAACATCATGGACGATAAAAAAAAGCTTCATATACAAACCGTTGCTTTGGACGTGTTTTTCAAGTATGGCTATAAGCGAGTGTCAATGAATGAAATAGCAGAAGCCGCCGGCATATCGCGTGCAGGTCTGTATTTGTACTTTAAGAATAAGGAGGAAGTTTTTAACGCGACGATTCTTCATTATGGCGACCTGCTTATTGAAGAAATAGAGGAAGGACTCTCTTCCAAGAAAATGACTGAAGACAAAATTTTATATGCGTTCGAGATATGGTCTATAAACAATTTCGATCAATCGTTGAACTCACCGGAAGTAAAAGAAATGACTGAAAGCTCATATACATTTGCTCAAGAGTCACTCCATGCGAGCTACAAAAAGCTTGAGGTCGTTCTGATCTCTATCTTGGAATCCGAGTCGACAGCCGCCAACAGCCTAAATAGCCTACCTCCAGAGAAATTGGCACATATTTTAACAAGTGCATCTCGTGGATTTAAAATTGTTGCCAGAAACTCTTCGGAGCTACGAGAAATGATTGAAGACCTGCTTCGAATGATTCTTAATAATTAGGAGAGAATTATTCATCTCTCTCTTGCTATCAGGAAAGCCGACAATAGATCGGCTTTTTGCTTTATTTATTTTTCTAAATATCTGCTCATCTGATAGATCACTCTACATTCAGTAAAATAAAAACGACAGCTAGGCAGCTGTCATTGTTTGTTAGGTTATTATTGTTCTCCTATAATAGCTTAATGAATTTGACATTCGTCTTATCGGCTGGAGAAATATAATAAGCAATAGTCGATACCGGCAAATTAGAAATATCGTCAATTATTTGCCATTCGCCCCAGTTAGTTAAAGGAGGCGTATATTCATATTCATAAATGGAAGCAGACTTCTGTAGTCGTACAATGTCCTGATCAAATTCAAATCCAATTTCTTTAATCGCCTCAACGAACTCGTTCTCAATCTTTATTACTTCTACGTCATTTATCACTCCGTTTAAAAACTTACTTTGTAATTTAACTCTGTTCATTTAATATTTTACCCCTTACCTAGATTAATTCGATTAATATCTCCCTCTTTTCAAAATCCTATATTACCTTTTTAGCAAGACCTATGGTTGTTGAACTATGTTGCCAGTTACTTCAACGAGGCTGCCGATTAATACCGGCAGCCTCGACTTTGTTTCTTATATTTAACTAACGTTCCTAGTTAGCACAACAACATTTTGATTACTTCATCGGTTGTATCGGATTGCTCTTCAAGATGTCTTCCACTTCTTGATAGCCATTAGGGTAGGCAAAGTTATAGCGCGCTGGAAGTGCGAACACGTATTTGTCATTGCGCGTCAGTTCGCTCGGGCCGATAGGCGCGGCGCCGATGTGGAATTTATCCTGCTGAAGCTCGTTCCATTGGTCAACAGTAAAGACGAGAATAGGTATATCCTGTCTAGGCTGTTGAGCTGTCCATTCGGGATGGCGGATGCTGAGGCTCGCGCCGCTGACCTTATCGCCTTGCGCATCCCCTACTGAAAGACCCTCCCATTTGTCCGTTACGATTGTGTACCCTTTCCAACTGTCCGGCAGCGTGAAACGGAAGCCATATTGCGTATTCTCATAAACGGTTTGACTTACTTGACCTGTTTGTCCTACAATTCTAATCTCCCGTTTGTCCCCATCCCACTTTACTTCAGCTCCAAGTGACTCAGAAACAACCCTCAAAGGAACATAGCTTGATCCATCTACGATCTGCAAATCCGCATTGATTATTTTCCCGTTAATAAATAATTTAATATCCGTTGCCGCATAAGCTCCAACAGCAATAGATGCAGCGATAACACCAGAAAGTCCAAGCGCAATTAATAATTTCTTCTTCAAGTAAATTCCTCCTCATTTTGTTGTTCTATCATTTCTTTAATGCTTACGCTAGTTTTTATCCCCTCGTTGGGTGTATTTTTCACTTACAGTACCTCAAACGTATAATTGGTTGAACTTGTTGCAAAATATTTTCCCATCGCATTATATTTTTTTGTTGTCATTCAGTGGTTTCCCATTCAGATCATTCCTTTCTTCCTAGCACGAAAAATTATAACAAGATTAAACCGTCGGCAAATCTGTGAAAAGTCATGAACTGCATAATAAAAAGGCATGACATTTGGCCGAGAACATGAATAATTTCATCCCCTATGCCCAAAGTCATGCCTTTAAGTAATCCAGATTGACTAAATCACAAAGAAAACGGAATCTGCAACTGCTGATCCCGTCTCACTTCAATTTAAACTTCGTTCTGCTACCTCTTTTGCTAAACATGTCCAATCAGCGCATTAAGCGTGTAAAAACATCACTCCATGCTCAGCCAATTGATAACGGTTCGGTCTCATTAAGTTATTTTCGGCCCAGTCGTATTGGTTTGCATTGCAGGTTTCCGTTTCTCAAAGCTAATCCACACCAAACCTGCGGCCATGAACAAGGCGCCAAACAATTGCGAGCCTGAAATTCCCTCGCCGAACCAGAAATAACCCGTAATCACGGCAGATGCTGGTACGACGTATCGAAAGAAATTCGCTCGTGTCACCCCAATTTTAAACATGCAGGCATTCCATACGATGAAAGCTATTACGGTGCTGATCAGTACATTATAAAGGATGGCAATATAGCTAACTGTTCCAAGATCTCCCCAGGAAACCTCGCCCCAAGAGCCAAGTGTAAATGGGAACATGAACAAACTGCCGAACAGGATAAACCAAGTGCTTACGCGCAGGGCAGAATACCGCTTCATCAACGGCATGCAGAGAACGTTAAACAGCGCCCCCACTATGCTGACTCCGAACGCCAGCAAATTACCGATCATATTGTCCGAGCCGAGGTTAAACCCTTCATTACCTCCGAGAATGATGAGGCAGACACCGATAATTGCGGCGACGCCGCCTACGACAAGCCGTAATGATATCGATTCACGCGTGAACAATGGGGCGAACAAAGCCGCAAAAATCGGCCACGGCGCAACATTAAGAAGCGAAGAATTTGCTAGCGTTGTGTATTTAATTGAATACATAACGCCGATTTCCAAAACCGTTATCCCAACTAGACCGATCAGCGCCAGTTGCACTCCTGTCTTCCAAGGAATACCTACGTTTCCCTCCTTCACCCTAAGCAGAAGGAAAAAGATGGGCACCGACAGGCCGAAGCGCAGAAATGTGAACAAGATTGGATCGAACGTCTCCATCGCATACCGGGATACCCCGAAGTTCGCACCCCATATAGCGGCGATTACTACTAACCCTGCATAACTTAACCATTTTTTGTCAATCATGTCCCCATCCTATCTAAATCTATTCGTTATTCATGGAAATACTGCAAGCTTTCATTGATATTATCTTTCATTATAACAGGAAATAGAAAAAGCTCCGAACATGCCTTACAATGTAAACTCTTGTGCTGGACCTTTGTTATCTTTTCTCCTGAACTCATGATACTGATTGTTTGTATATTCCTTAATAACTTTTCTCCAGAAGATTTGTGCTGGAGTATTCCAATCGAATTCACTCACTCTCCATTTTCCCATATATAATTTAAAAGCCTTTATTGCTGCTTGCTTTCCAATATTACTCCTGCGATATTTCCTCAAGATAAAAAAGTGATTGAGGTAGTATATTTCTTCTTCTGATAAATACTTAATGATAACAAACCCTGCTAATTCCCCATCAACTCGAATAAAAAATAAATTATAGTATGGATCTTCATACCATTCTCTGTAATTGAGATTCGAGATATACGATCCCCTTTCATTAATAATGGATCTATTAAGCTCTGAAAGATCATATGCAGCAAATTCAAAGAGATTTTCCAAAGCATCTAATCCTTCTTCCATAATTCTCTCCAACACTACAATCAATTTGTCACTTCCTAACACGATAATTAGATGATTCTCTTCTCTCCAAGCTAATCTGTCCGCTAGCGTAACAAAACTGCCGTTTAACGCGGCAGCTTTGTCATGGTTTAAATTTTTGAGTTATCGTTTCCCGTTTATGAAATAATGATTTTTTCTAGTAATTAGATGAATCGTTTACCTTAATTATTAATCTTTATTTTTGTTATTTCTTAACATAGCGATTGCTGATCCGACTACAATTCCAAATACAATTCCAAGACCTACATTACCGAATACTGCTCCAAATGCGACACCTAAAGCAATTCCAACGCCTATGAAAGCACCATTTCCGCCAGCTTTCATTTTCAAATAATCACTCCGCTTCTTAATTTCATTCCAAAGGTTATACTGCTGCTGTGACACTTTCGCCTCATACAACGACTTTCCAAAAGATGTAGATATAACTCTATACGTTGCCAACTAGTAAATGTTTCGCTACGATATTCTGCTCGTTCGGCAGCCTCCCATTACTGTAATTTGAACAAACGCTCCTCGTTTAATCTGCTTATTATTTCGTTTGTATCTTTTAGTGTTATCGACTTAGAAGAATATTGTCCCAATTTATTTATAACTTTTGGCTTAACTCGACTTTCAAAATTATCATTCCAGATAAACATGTTCCTAAATATTTCAAAATTCGGTTTATAGTTTGATTTTTCTATTCTGAGTAACTGCAAAATAAATCTTCTAATAATTCGATACTTTCGTTTTGAATTATCAGTATCCAAAAATATGATTACATCAGCATTGTGAAAACTTTGGAACACCCATTCGTTATAATGAGCCCCCTCAATAATCCAAGTATTTGAATCAACAATTGTGCTTAACAGTTTATCTCTTTCTTCCTCAGTTCTTTTAATGTCCCTAGGTTCATGTCTCTTCCAAACAACATTATCCAATTCGTAATGTGGAATACTCAGTTTATTAGATAGATTTCTGGCTAATGTTGTTTTACCACTCCCAACGGAACCTATAATATGTATTTTTCTCGGGGCAAATTTGTCCAATTCAACCATACAATCTACCCTCCCATTTAGATTTTTACTGATCCCCTTTTTCTATCAAAAGAGAGAAAAATAAAGTTAATCCAGGTTATTATCGGGATAGAAATTACTAATACATAACGTTTATAAAAATCTATTCCAAACAATTTTGATTCCTCGCTTAAGTTGAACAAGAAACAATATGCTAAACCCAATATAATTGTGTTGATAACAAAAGCCGATAACATTCCTAACCATTTTCTCTTTCTGTTCCTCATAATTAAGATAGATAATATCGTTGAAATGATGAAAGAGATGGCTATGATAATGAAGTTCAATCCTGCACCACCTTATCATTTATTTATTAAAATATTCACTATTTCAGAATACATAATGATCCTCTCATCTACTTCGTAAATACGCAGTGCCTAAGGGATTCGGCGAAGTAATTGAACAATCCTGCCCGTTATTTGTGATCAAGTGCTTGTCATTAACAATAGACAAGCACTTGATCCGACAACTAAAAAAGTCCGCGATTTACGCGGACTTCATTCGGACATTTTTTTTGATTGTGTTATCTTCTTCCTCTGCCTGCTTTCATCATCGTAATATAAGTAGCCAGGTTTCCATTGTAGGTTACTTCTTTGTTGGTACGTCTATAATGTACGAGCCTGCCCCAAATTCTTCCCCGTAAACTGTTCCCACATAACCCGGCGGTATATCCAGTTCTAGCTTCCATTGCTGAGCAGCGGTTTGGTGCAGCTTCATCTTGATTTCTCCAGTTTCCACCGGTAGGTCAGCGCGAATCTCTTCAATCCCACACGGGTCCGGGCTCAAGGAAAACCGCCGAAGGCCAGGCTCAATAGGCTGAAGCCCAAAAATGCCTTCGAAAATAAATACAATCGGACTCGCTCCCCACGCATGACTAGCGCTTGAGAAATTGACTTGCCCATTTTTTTGCTGATGGAAGATCTTCCAAATTTCCCAAGTCGTTCCCGAACCGGCATCTAGCATCGGTCCATAACGCTCTCGAATCAGTTCAAGCGCACGTTTCACCTTGCCAAGCTTGATTAGCGCTCTACAGACAACAAGCATAAAAAAGGGGCTGCCCGCTGTTACATTCTTTCTTGCTTCCGGCTCGAAAACGTTCTTGTAAATTGCAATCACTCTCTCGTCCTTTTCCTCATGTAGATGAAGAATGGCTAGTGCGTTAGTCGGTTCACTGATGCTGTCGCTGAGCGCGCCGTCCACGAGGCAATCGGCGTAAGCGCCTTTGCGCTCATCCCATAACAAGGCAGGAATCGAAGACTCCAACTTGCGAATCTTCTCTACATATACCTCTTTCGCATCCGCGTCGTTCAACTGCCCGGCAAATTTGCAAGCGATATGCAGCGCTTCTAGGTATTGCAAGTTAAGCGGAGTAATCATACCGCCCCGCTGGTCGTCTGGCACAGGGCCATCCGGTCTCTCCCCCCAGTCCGTGAAAGACCAGTACGGAACATCTTCTAGAAGGCCATGTTCATTTTCGTAAGCAGAAAACCAACGAAGCGCCAATACCAGATTAGGCCACCATTCCTGAATGAGCTCCAGATCCCCGCTATACGTTTGATAATCCCGGAAAGAACAAATCCAAGCGAGGCAAAAGGAAGGAATCGGAGGGAAATTGTGATGTCCATCCGGATATCTCGACTTCGTCATGCCCATCCAATCCTGGGACTGTCCGATTTGCTTCAGCAGCTTGCGATGCAGGCGCGGATCTCCGGAATAATGATAGTTGATGACTGCCTGCCATCTTCCGTCTCCCATCCACTGCTGCTGTTCCCGACTGGATGAATCCAAAAAACCGTCCTGCATGCAAAGCCGAAGGGTACGTGCCGAAATATCCCAGATACCAGACAAACGATCGTCGCTGCACACCATCTCTGCTATCCGTTTGAGCGGATATTTTCTTGTCCGAAGCCCTACCCGATGAAACGTAACAGGCCCCCGGTGATTACGCAAACGGAATTGCACATATTTACAAGCACGCCAGGCAAACGAAGTTTCCAACACGTTGCGCCCTTCTGCTAAAATGAATCGGTCGATGGACCTGCTACTGTTTAAATTGATTAATGCCTTGCCTTCCCATAATTCTTCGGCATGCACCGCATCAATGACATCTCCTTGACAGCCGGTTACCTCAATTTGCAAATAGCCAGCCTCCATCTCCGCAAACTCGAATGTAACGATCGATGCTTCTCCTTCGGGAAGGGCTGCAAACGTGTATTCGCCAAACTGCTCTTTTTCCCAGACTTGCATTCGAATGGACTGTTCTTCGGCGTGAATCTGTTTATGCAACTGGGATACCGGATAAGGGATCTCTGTCATGGTACCGATGACCACAATGATGTCCGCTTCTAATTCCGATTCTTCGAGCAACGGAATGTCGCGCGCAGCCCAATTCCAGAACGGAGACAGCTGGATTCCCCGGCCCTTCGCAGCAATCCAGCTTCCGTCATCATAACCTGATTCCAACCAACCAACTGGCGCCAACCCGACGTCATAAATTTCAATCGGACCCTGGCAGCCGTTAATTCTTGGCGCTTCGCGGTTGTATGCCGTCGCGAGGAGGCATTTCCAACTTGAGTCGCTATGCACGTTGACCTGAGGGTGGTCATCAAAATCGATAGTCGTTTCCGCTGCAAGCGCGGGAATCCGGTTCACGGATTGCCCCGTTCCATATCCGTAATGGGCGGCCAATACGGCAATCACATTCGGACCGGGTCTCAGATGGGCGGAAATATCCAGCACATCGTAATATTGCATGCGTGGATCACTGCGGCAAGGACCACGGCCGATATAAACGCCATTCACATGCAATTTGTATCTGGAGTCCGCGAAAATTTTGATCGTTGCGCTAACTGGCATCGCGGCGAGTTCAAACGTTTTGCGAAAATAGCAAAACGAGTTACGCGGCTGCTCATAATGAGTTTCCACCTCATCCGGATGCCAGACTAATTCGGTTTGTCCTGACCAACCTTCCGATGCGGAAGGTTTTCTTGCAAACCTTTCATGGATCGTTCCTGTCATAAAGCTCAAACCACCTTTTGAATTGTAATTTAAAACAGTCGCCATGTGTTTAAAAGTAGAAGACGCTCGTTTTATCAAATAACTGTTGATCAATAAAAATACAATCACATTCAGTTCTTTCGCAATATTCTATGTGATACCATTAATCCTCTCTCGTTTTATTGATAGTATAAAAGAATATCTATTATTAAATAATTCAGCAAAACAACAAATAGTAATACAAAATCTACGATCATTTATATCCTTTTGTAATTGTTTTGGGATAAAAAAATAGACTTCTAATACATGCAGCTGCCTAAAGGAAAGCCAAATAACCTTCCACCATGCTCAGTGAAGGTTATTTGGGTGCACCTAATTTTCAGAATACTAAACTAAATTTAAGTAACTGGTTTAGTCATTTTCATCAGCATAAAAAATAGGATAAGTCACATTATCACTTCCTGAGCGCGCGGAGCAAATCCTATTTCGGACTTTTTCGGTTTCTGGAAAATACCACGAGCGCTGCGATGACCATCGCACCGAAACCAATGGTTTTGGCTAACTCGGATTCTACTCCCAGCAACATACAAAGATTAGTAACCAAGCTTTTCGTTAGGAGTGCAACCACAATCAGCATGATCGGACGAATAAAATTGTACTTTTTCATATCTACCACCCTTTCTTTATTAAACAAACCTGCCCATTTCTATTATAAACAAAAAGAGGCGTTGCTGCGATGCAAGCCCCTCAAATGATATCTTGGTTCGTATAAAGGTCTAGATGTTACTTTGAGCAGAAAAGCAGTTCCCTTAACTGATCCTATTAGCGCCTACTAACTGCCAAATCCCATGCAGATTTGAATTCTGATACTCTCGAATACCTGTTATTTCGGCTTGGATCTACAGCCCTTAACGCTATGTCATAGAGTTCCTTTCCAGCTTCCCAATGTTCAAAAGACCGATCACACTCTCCTCCAAGCAAAGCAAACGCTGTTTCTCCCATGGTAAATACATTAGTGCATCCATCAATCTCAGCACCGAAAGAAAACTCTTCAGGGGACATAAATCGGGAGGAACCCCATAATCTCCCCATTGAATTGTAATATGGCCTTTTTTGATATAGATCAATGTCACATATTTTAGTCTCGTTTTTGGAAAAATCGTATAACAAACTCCCATCATAAAAATCGATGGCTACAAATCCCTTTTCCTCAACTAATTCATGAAAGGAATAAATGTGACCTAATGAGATTAATCTTTGTTCTAGAGATAACTGTTTATATCTATAAAATGGGGAATTAGGATCATTGTACTTTGCTGGGGGCGGAAAAGACCAGTGCGGGTGAAGGGATTCCCCTTCAAACCATTCGAATACTGCTGCGTAGCCAGAGCCAACTTCAAAATGATCAATTAATTTAATGAGAGAAGGATGACTTAACTCACTATAAAGTGATATGGCACTTTTCAAATTATTTATAGCTTCTTTAGGTTCACCCGAATATGCTGTACTTTTTGCACCAGCATATTTGACGAAGAATCTTTTATTATTATTTTCTATACCAAAGCTTATATTACCAGAATCCTGCTGATCAAAAACTTCAAATACACGTCCTAACTTTGCAAGCCAATTAAAATCATGTTCTTCTTGTAACTGGAACATAACATCGTCAAATTTTACATCTAAAACATCACTCATTTTCGAAGTTTCACTCCCACACTAAATTCCCTTTTCTCATTTTTGCTATGTATATGATTTGTCCCGTATGACTAGGTAAATGTCTGAATTGATGTAAAAGCATTTCTAGAACGGTAGATTGATTGTTCAAGGCTGCGGAGTCGAACGGTGGGTAATTTAAATATGGCTGTTCCAACAGTCGCTCAGGATTCGCTTTCATAATTTCAAGAACAGCAATGATGCAGTCATATGATTTCTTTGAAATTTCTAGTGCCTGATCTTTCGACATTTGTAACCCACGTTCGAATTCAATGCTCCTGTATGCGTTCAATGGAGCACCGAAGTATGCGGCATCAAACCAATATCGCGCCGCCCCAGATATGTGTGCAATCAAATTACTTATACTGTTACTCTCTGGTGTCGGTGACCAGGAAATATCCTCTTCAGATAACTGCTCGATCACTATGCGAGTCCATTTCTGGTCTGCTTTGTATTTCCTCAAGAGATGATCAATTACGATATTTGAACTATCCAAAAATACTTCACACTCCCATATTTTCTTTGAACAAATTTTCATCAGTTAGTTAAATGCCTAAGAAGCAACTCCACTTTCATTTTTTCGATTAGCTCTCGAGGTTAAGAAGAAAATGCCGTGTGCCTTGATAGGCATCTTTCCATCCCATCTTCGCATAGAAACGTAGTGCGTCGAGTCCCTTGAAATAATAAGCGCCAATTAGCCGAGCTTTGAAGTTTGGTATCGTGATACCACATTTGGCTTGGAAATCTTGGTATGCCTGAATGACACCGCTCCTCGGCATATGCCGATCGAGAATCGCAAGGTCCACGAGGGAGTCGCCGTATATACAGTTGCCGTCAATGATGCCGGTAATACACTCACCATCCGACAAGATATTCCACTGATGAAAGTCCCCGTGGATAAAACCTCTGTGCGGTTCGTTATACGAGATGTAGCTCAGCAAGCGGTTATAGATTTCTTCATAAACGTCTCGCTCTAAGAAAGAAGTTCGATAAAGGTCGTGCCAGTTCTCCCAGAATGTCCCCGACTGATCCTCCGCGTTGCAGGCAATGACGAAGTCTTTCCAGGATGCGTAAGTTCCATTGCCATCAGGTCCGATCCACCCATATCCGTTCGTAGATCCGACGTCCACGGCAGCCAGTTTGGTCAAGATGCTGATAAGCTCAGGTAAGTGAGCGGCCTGTTGCTCATCTGTGTAATCAGCTAGATTGCGTCCGCTAATCCGTTCAGTGATGATATATGTCAACGACCCGGTTTTCCCTAGCGCTATGCATCTCGGAAAAGTAATGCCTTGACCCGTCAGCAAGTCAGAGACAAAGCTTTCTGTCTGATATGCGCCTTCCAAATCACTGAATTTTACGACGTAACTATTGGATTCATGAACAAAGGAAAACACGCTGCTCAAGTTTCCCCCGGTCAATGTCGTTATTTCGGCCGCACCAGGTCCAAAATGCTTTCGCAACACTGCCTCAATTTCACTCACGGCCAAATTTGGTTTTTCATACGCGGTCATAGTCTCAGCCCCTTTTCACAGTAGTAATATATTGTCCCTCTTCAAATTTTCTGCCCAATTGCTTAACGAGACAGCCAGCATAGCAGCCTCAACTTATAGTTCCCCTTAGATTAATCGTATTTCTCCATAATCCTCCAGAACAATGAACGAATCCACAATCTGTATAAAGCTAAGAAGTACTGCATCATTTGTAGCATTCCTGCTCGTTTTTACATTCGCGAAAAGTCCAAATCAATATATGGTGTATTATTCAGTAAGTTGAAATAGTAGAAGCGCCGAGCTTGTTCATCCCATTCACTCCAATCAGGAGCATTAAAATCTCTGCTTCTATATAAAGCGGATAAAACTCTAGCTTGTCTTAAATCGATAAATAAAGGTATTTTCTTTAACCATACTTGACTTACCGTATTTTCTTTACAATAACCGTTTAAAAAGTTAGAAAAAAAACGTTTTGTAATCTCCTTTCTTACCTCTCCATCCACAACCCACGGAATAGGGATTTCATAAAATAATGGTGTAGCAATATCAGACACAAACCAGCTATATTCCGCCTCGTCAAAATCGATAATATTTGCCTTATCTCCATCATTTAAATAATTACCACAGCTTACATCCCCATGAATAAGCCCGTATGTATTTTTATCCTTAGAAAGAGCGCTAACTTCTCCAATTAATCGGTCAAAACTGTTGTATAATTCTGACGGACAATCGTTTTTAAATGAAGCTAATAAAGCATTGTCATGCCATTCATAGCGTAATGGTTTGTGGGGATAGTGAAGTGAGACTTTATGTATTCTCCCCACCAATTGACCTATATTCTCATAAAACGTATTGCTCTCCCGAGCGATATTTGCGTTTCTACCAGGGGCTTTCTCAAAGGCTGTCACAACAAAAGCATCATCAATTGTATGAAGAAGATCACCCGTTAAAGACTGTATCGGACTAGCTACTTTTACACCAGACTGTGCCAGATACATGATAAACTCTAATTCCGCTTTCGTTAATTCTTTATTCCGATGTGTAATATGAGCAATCCTGAGTATAACTTCACGATCTCCAACCAATCCAGAATAAACGAAGTTTTGAAAACCATTTAATTCGATTAGTGAGTCTTCGCGTATACCATAACGTTCTGCGGCTTGTCTCAATATATCTTGATTGAATAGATGTTTAATATTCTTATCCATCGTTTTCTTCGATCACACTCCAAAGGTAATTAATCTAATTCTAATCCAAATCAATCGATTTTGGTCAATAATAAACGTCTTTAATTGAAAATTCATACCCGTTAGATGTGAAAACGGTAGCAGCTCATTGGCTGGCTACCGTTTCTGGTTGTTGTTCATCTGTGTTTCAGTTAAGCTCGGAAAATCAGAAAACTCCAACTTGATATTCATCCTCGTAAGCAAGAACACCTGGAAGTTCTCTGGAAACAGATTTTATTATTTCTATTCGATGTTTCTCAGCAATTCTAAAGAAAGGTTCCAGATGAACTAGCATGGTTTCTGTGTTACCATCATCTTTAAACCAAGTTACAGCGTTAATTGAATTATTATCTTCATAATACGGTGGGTTGGGTAAATTTTTTTCAAACCATTCTTTGGTGTCGAGATAAAGCTTGCTCTCACTTTCAGAAAGCCTTCCATCACGATATAGGTGATATATGACTACAAAAATACCAAAAGGTTTTTTAGTCTTAGGACTATTATAATTACCATGAAATCTAATATACATTGTTACTTAACACCACCCGTCTGAGTATTCGATAGCTCCCTATTGCAATCGAGAAAATCATTTACTTATAATTTCATCAGTGAATTCTTAATTCCTTTAACGCGCTGACGTTGTTAACAGTATTCATCACTCGTGTGTGGCATGAAGATAGTAGACAATTGCCCCGCCTGATAGTAAGGGTAATCCATCATCTTTTGGACCTTTTTTACTACTTCCATATTCGTAAGTGATTCAACAAGGTACAACCCCAGATCAATTGAAGCAGAAACGCCTCCCCCAGTAAAAATATTTCCATCGCGTACAACCCTTGCCTTAACAACCGCTGTGCAATAAGGAATCAACAAATCGTAAGCTGAAGGGTTCGTTGTCGCCATTTTATCAGTTAAGAAACCTGCAGCACCTAACAGCAAAGCACCTGTGCAAACAGATACTTTGTATTCCACATCTCGAGCAGTCTGTATCCAAGATACAAACTCTGTATCGTATCTTAATTCTCTCGTAGACATCCCGCCGGGTATAAATATCAAATCATACTTAGACAGATCTGGGCTGATATGCTTTATTTGTATTGTCATTCCACGGTCGTCTGTAATTTCCTCACGTGCTGCACAGAGATCCCAAGACACATTTTCTTTAGCATTTAGAATTTTTAGCCAAGATACCGCTTCATAAAAACCAACAAAATCCAATGTTGTCATCTTGTCAAAAAGAATATAAGCTATTTTCACTCCATAACACCGTCCTTTTCATATAAAAGCACAAAAAAAGCATCTGATCTTAGACCAAATACTTTGCCCAGGCGAACGGCGTATGACATATATGCTTCCTCGTGGTACTCCACGTTTCGCCAGTCGCACATACCAAATATTTACTTTATTATAATCTAGAAAATCTAACTTTATCAAGCCTTAAGGCCATCCTTTACAGGACGGCCCTTTCTTTGTAGATAACATGAATTTTCTGAACAAAAGTTCTTCGTATAAATCTACGATGACTTCTTACGAATAGGGTATAGCATTTCAAAGTTAAATGTTTCAATTTCTGAATAAGGAACTGTGAGAGCGTTCAACGGTTCAAGCGGAACTGTCTCCATCCCAAATACGCCTTGACGCCGATCTATTTCATAATCAGGAGACTGTTCAAGCCATGCAAATAACGCATCATATACTCGCCACATATGGGCCTCATTCCCGCATACTTTTGCACTCACACAAAGCCCACCGCTAATCTCCAAAGTCTCGATGCCATCCGGTACATCCCCAAACTCACGAACCGCCAATCCTACCCAAAGCGTATCAACTTTGTTGCTCCATTGCTCCTGCGGAATGAACACATACGCTGAAGGCACGTCCGTAAGTCGCGTATCGTCAAGTGGGACCTGAGCGGTAAGCTTGCTCCATGCCACCCTAGTCCCGTTCTTGTCTGATGTCATTCCCGTCCTTACAGCCAATGTCTTGAAAGGCGCCACTTCAACCAAGTCAATCGCTATTGTTTCCTGCAAAGCATACACTCCCCAATCTCACTTGATTCATGAATTACTACACTACTCATAGGAGATCATCTCTATTTGATATGTTTCCCTATCATAATACAGAACATTTGTTTCATTGTAAATATATTCCTTTTTCATTCACCCTCCGGAAACGGGGATGGGATTAAGGTTATTTGGTTGGAGAGTTGAGTAACACTTGAATGATCCATTGTTGATTCAAAAAACCTCCTACAAAAAAGTAAAAGCCTGATTCCTCAGGCAGTTTCATTGAAATTTATGTAGAAACATTTGTGCCTTTGAACTATTTGCTCAATATCAAATTTCATTATATACGCTATTTTCTCAGGTTATATTCAAGATAATATCCTTTAATTCAATCAGCGATTTGATTCGATAGCTGGCCTGAGAGAAGTCATGTGTTTTTGTGAAGTCGTTATGGACAATAACACAGTCGATACCAGCCGCCACGGCTGAGTTCAACCCTCTGTTTGAATCCTCTACAACGAGGGTCTCTTCTTTGGTAGCTCCGAAGCGCTTTTGGCCGGTCAAGTATGGTTCCGGGTGCGGCTTGGTGTGCTCGTAATCTTCGCGAACAAGGATGAATTCCATGAATTGAATAATCTGGCGATTTTCATGAATAAGTTGAAAATCTGCGCGCTTTGCAGTCGTCACGATGGCCATACGGACATACTTTGAAAGTTCGGCTAGAGTTTCAACTACGCCTTCAATCTCTATGGCTTCTGTTCTTAGATACTCCTGATAATAGACGTTGCGGACCTCACGCCGCTTGCTGAGGGTCTTTTCATCAATACCTGCCGCCCTAGCTTGGGCCCAAGTGCCCAATGATTGGGTCATGTCGCGGAGGTATTGATCTTTATCCAAGGTAAATCCAATGTCAGCCAGAGCACGTTCTCCCGCTTTGTAATACCAGAATTCAGTATCAACCAAAACACCATCATGATCGAAGAGTATGTACTTTTTCATTGTTTCGTTCTCCTTTGTCAGCTATGGAGTCATTACGTTTCAAAACGCAACCGCTTACAATAATTTAATTATGGGGAAATGGATAATATTTTAAGAATATTAAAAACAATTGCCTAGAAGCGCTGTACCTGAGTTGTTCGCCAACTGTGCAAGGGTAAGAACGTTTAGCTGAATGGACTATCGTTTTTATTCAAATATTCCAAAACAATGTTCACTCTTTCTATTACTGTATAATCTCCTTCTATTCTCAGTATTGGACAAGTTAAATCGGACATCCATTGTTCGTGTAAAGCCTTACTTCTGACTTCTAATCCAGCTTCATCATATAAGGATGCCCATTCTAAAAAAGCTTGTGATTGTTCGTACTTACTTCCACCAGGTAATATTTCATGACCATATCTTTGAAATTCCCTATCTTTTAACCTTTGAAGCCTTACCTCTCTAGGCGTATAAATAAATATGACTAGATCAAAGTTTGATTTCAACTCGTCTCCCCAACCACATACTGCTCCTGTAAGAATCCATTGCTTTTTATTTCGAAGATCTTCTTTTAATAACTGAAATCTTTCCTTGGGTTCTCGCTGTTTAGTAAATTTCTCGATCCAAAAAAAATCGTCACCATCTAAAGTACTATGAGGCAATATCAAAGACAATTCATTCCCAAGAGTAGTAGCACCTGAGCCCGAAGCACCCAGAATATGAATATTATTTTTCATATTAACCTCCATGATAACTATCTAATACCTTATTTGGTAGTTAATCGAAGTGACGTTGCGTCACATAATGATAAACTTCGCCATTCGTCATATAACGAATATCCTTACGTCCGCTTATGATCTTACAAAAATACTCAAAACTATCCCAACTCTTATATTTATCAAATTCAAAGCTATGGCCCCATACATAAAACAGCATATCTTCTTGAGCTTCAGCTTCAATAAATTTTTCTGCAAGTTGAATCAATTGTTTATCATTTTGATGGCAGGTTGGCTGCCACTCCATGAAATTACTTGGCAATATAAAAGAGTTATGAGAATTAATATTTCGAGCGTAACGGATAGGCGTATTTTTCAGGATTGTATCAATAGTAAATTCATTATAGTAAGGACCTCCTGGATAGGCCATACCTATAATAGGTTTACCCGAAAGTTCCGTTAGACTTATATAATCTTGATTAACTTCCTCAATAATCTTCTCTCTCGAGCAATTAAGTAAATTTGGATGGGTTACAGTATGAACCGCAATCTCATGATTGTTATACAACTCTTTTACTTCGGATGCTTGAACTTCATCGTGACAGACTTCAATGCCTTCGTGCACAATCGTATGTACTTGTCCAAATAATCCAGAGTTCAAATTAAAAGTACATTTCAAATGATATGTATCTATGAGATGAATAAAACGTCTGTCCTGAATCGTCCCATCATCAAAGCTCATCGTAAACATTTTTTTAGCTAATTGTTGACCCAATTCACATAGCCTCCCATACTTTCAAAAGAATACGAAGTAAATCTTACTTTCCTCCGCTGCGCATTACAAATGATGTATTCCACAATGTATTGTTATATCCTTTTTTTCTCACTGCCTCTTGTTCGTCCCCACTTCAAAAAGTTAAGTCTTCCGAATACTGCAGCAAAAAGGGACCGTTTAACTGTAGAGCAGCCGACGATCCCTATTCAACATCTATCTCATCATAGATTTTTATACTTAGCACAAAGCCTATCGATACCATATTAATCAACAGCGAGGTGCCTCCATAACTGATAAAAGGAAGGGTGATTCCCGTAATTGGCATGATGCCGATCAGCATCCCGATGTTTTCGAAAACTTGAAACAAAAACATCGCAGAAATCCCACCAATGATATAAATACCTGTTTGACTTCGAATGTTAAGAGCGATAATGATCATTCGATAAATGAGAAGAAAATAAAGGAAGAGTATCGCTGATGCTCCTATAAATCCAAATTCTTCTGCAATTACAACGAATATGGAATCTGCATAGGTATAGGGAACCTGGCCACTCTGGACTGAAGTTCCATGAAGATAGCCATCTCCTTCTAACGAGCCCGATCCGATTGCTTTGATCGCTTGTTTCATGTGATATGTTGCCTTTTCAGAAGCTTGCTCTGGCAAAAGGACGGCATCTACCCTATCCAGCCAGTACTCTTTATGTTTGGATGCCATGAATTGCTTTATGTCATCATGATAATTGATATAGCTCCAGAGCGAGCTTCCGCTCACGATTATCATAATGACTAGACCAATCCAAGCATGCTTGTAATTAATGTGCCCGAACCAACAGACCACAATAAAAATAACCAAATATGCAATGGAATTACCGAGATCTGGTTGCATTAGAACCAAGAGAAACGGAACTACGGTTATAAAACCCATAGGCAGTATTTCTTTGAACAGGCTTAGTGTGTCGACTTCTCTTTTAGATAGAAAATACGCTAAAAACAAGATTAAAATGAGCTTACACAGTTCTGCCGGTTGAAAGCCAATCCCACCAGGAAGAATGAACCACCCCTGTGCATTGTTGAGCGTATCCCCTTTAAAAAATAATAAGACCAACAGTCCCACACCAATGAAATAGTATATGGGTGAAAAGCGTAATAAGAGTTTATAGTTAAAAAATAGCATGATAAATAAGACCATAAAGCCTAAGCCGTAAAAATACATCATTTTAATATAGGATTGGGAAAAATCTGGATTAGTCCTTGTTGCGCTATAGATGCAGAATATACTTATGATCATTAAGACGAGCATCAGCAACAAAATAATGCCATCTAGCCCTTTAATTATTCTTTTTAACATGAATGCAAATTGTGTTCCTCCGAGAATATTCTCAATAATGAATCACCTATTTCTGGATATGTTAAGTAAGCTACATCTAAGTATAAGAAATACAGTTAAATAAAAAGTGGGGTATTTATTAAATTTTCCTTAAATTACTTTCTTGTAAATATAGAACGTATCCAGTACGGTATTTAGAACTTTTGTTGCACGAATTCCCGTTAATTAAATGAAAAACAGGGCGCAGCTGCCGCGGCAAACTGCTCCCTGTTTATGATGTTAAATCAGAATCATATTTCGGATTACTTATTTAGCACGAGCTCTCCATAAGCCATTACTAGCCAGAAGCTTCCTTCGTAATCCTTACGATTCAACATATGAATCTTATATACGAAGCCGTCCTTCGTAATAACTCCAATCCATAAGTGACCATCTTGATCACTTAGCGTCAATATGGACTCTACTTCTTTCTGTAACGTTAACTTGACGAAAGATTGTAAAACCGCTCTGTGATCCTCTTGTGTTTGTTTGGCCCAAATCTCCTTTATCTGAGCTTGCGTGTACGAAATAGCGACGAGATCATCCACTTTCTGAAGCCCTTCCCGAAGCTCATCCCAGTCCTCCAAAAGTTGCACAGGGACTTTCGGACGTAATATATCTCCCTTGGCAACAAAGACTGTATAGCTATCCTGCTCCCACTCTACAGGCTTTCCAAGCAACTCAGATAGCTGGCGAATGCTGACATAGGTTCGCCCATATTCCTGGATCGTCCTCATTTCAATCTGTGGATTGTCTTGATTAATCGTGAGCATTCGGTCAGGCAACTCAAGAGTGATCTGCCTGAGCTCCTCGTCGTAACCAACCTTGTAGCCCATCGCTTCCGTCATTGCACGCAGCGGCACCCAAACACGCCCTTCTTCGACGTCTAGATACGCTGGAACGTCAGTCAGCAGTTGCTCTCCAAAAAAGTTAATTTTCACAGAATCGTATTGTTTCAATCTCATACCGGACTGATCCTTCACATATAGATACTGTGTAGCATTCACTGGCAACCATCTTTCATATCCAGGGCAATTTGGACACTCAATTGGAAAATTACCCTGGCGGGGACTTTGTGACAGCACCTTGGAAAAGCCCTCGTTTAAAGTGAACCAACGGTTACCTTTTTCCATCACGTATCCGTCACCGCCACTGATTGAAGTAAATATGACAGGTTCCAATCCGGTCAAAAGCGGGGACAACTCGGAGAGTCGAATGCTTTTATCTTCCTTCCCCTTTGCAGTATATATGGTTACTGTCCCTTGATCTTGCAAGGCTAACTTTCCGTCCTTCATTGGAATGACGTTGACATTATTATTTACCGGTAACGTATATAGGATCTGATTAGAATCTGGGTCAACTGCTGCCATTTGAACCTTCCCGCCTGAAAGCGAGTTTAGAGTCACATATAAGACTCCACCGCCAAACTGAACGTCGAACACATACTGATTCGGATTTCCCGCCTGTCCTAGAGCCTCCGCCAAATCGATCGTCACCGGGCCGTTCGACTCATGCCAACCAAAGCGAAGAAGCTGGAGGGAACGCATCCTCTGGATCTTCTCACCGCGTGGTGTGGCGATGGGGTCGTCGATCACGCCTTTTTTAATAGTCCAATATCGTTCCTTCTCATCCTTAGCTACAGCGGACAGTCCTCTTCCCCGACGCTCCGCTGCTGCTGGAACCGGTATATTGGCTGATCCACTCGAACTATTTTGCAGTACCATAATCAAAAATTCGACTAACTCTCCGTTAGCATTATTGGAAAGTACCGATGTTGTTGGGTTTTGGTTATTAACGAATATCGCTTTACTGCCATCCCAGAACGAGTGTATTGATCTCATATAAAAGCCGGACTGATACCCCAACTCCTCCACCGTCTTCGTTTTGCCAAATAAAAAACGATCTCCTTGCTCCTTAATCGATATTATCGCGGAGTCGGATGAAGCATTTGCCGCTGCTTGGTCCGCATGAATACTTGGAAGCGGCATTGCAGCAAGTATACCTGTACTTGCGATCACAACTGCGATGAATTTCTTAAGTCGTTTCATTGTTCACCTCAATTTCCTTTTTTTGTATTATAATCCATTAGACATATGATCAAGCCAAAAGTTGCGATTCACGCTCTATAACAAAAACATGGGTCTATATAGTCAAATCCTATCAAATACTCTTTAACTCAATAAAACTATCTAAAATTGCCTAATTTATTGGATAGCCAGTCTTTCAAAGCATCTTCGTGTTGTTTATTAAAAAGCGGCGGTAAATCCTCAATAGCAAAAAATCTTACTTCTACTGTTTCTGTCCCGTCTGCAACTAGCTCTCCACGAACTAATTTGCACTGAAAGAAGAAAGCAATGGTTTGAGCTTCATCGCCATTTGGGTATTTCTCGAAATATTTGGTATATATTCCGATTAAATGTTCAACGTTCACTGTTAATCCAGTTTCTTCATAAATTTCACGAATTGCTGTTTCCTCAGCTGATTCCCCAAGTTCCATTGCTCCGCCTGGAAATCCCCAAGCATAGCTATCTCCTCGTTTTTGCAATAAAACTTCATTTTTTTCATTGGAAATAATGCCTCCTGAAAAGTTAAGAAATATTAAATCATTCCCGACCTTTTCTCGAATAAAACGAATATAGTTTGGATCACCTTCCATATTTACCCTCCATAACGTTAGCCTATATAATATTGTACCATCCTAATCAAGAAAAGAGCCCCATTCGTGTCTCTATTCCCCCTCTTTACTGATTCCCTTCACTCTTATCTCAACTAATGCCGTTCGTCAAAAGGGATAACTATTTATAGCGTCCTATCTTCGTTTTTACACTCTCAAGTAGAGGCGCTGCTAAAGCTCTTGCTTTCTTTGCTCCTTCCAACAGGATGCTGTCAATTATTTCTGGTGATGCCATTAACTCATTGTATCTTTTTCGCGGTTCTTCTAAATAATCATTCATGACCCGGAACAGTTCTTGCTTTGCTTCTCCCCAACTAATGCCTTTTTGATATTTATCCCTTAATTCTTGAATTTGGCTTGGGTTAGCAAATGTTTTGTACAATAAAAACACAGTAGAAGTATCTGGATCTTTGGGCTCGTTAGGAGGTATAGAATCTGTTTTAATTTTGTTTATTAGTTTTTTCAAGTCATCAGTTGTTTCAAAAAGAGGTATGGTATTACTGTAGCTCTTACTCATTTTTCTACCATCAAGTCCAGGAATTACATACGTGTTTTCATCCACCATATAGTTAGGCAATTTGAATGTTTCTCCATAGTTTCGGTTGAAGCCTTCTGCGATATCTCTTGCGATTTCAACATGTTGAATCTGATCTTTACCAACAGGAACTTTGTCAGATTGAAATAACAAAATATCAGCTGTCATTAATATCGGGTATGTGAACAAGCCCATATTAACTCCCGTGTCCATATCCAATCCCAGGTGCTGATTTTGATCAATCATTGCTTTATACGCATGTGCACGATTCATTAATCCCTTGGATGTCAGACAAGACAATATCCAATTAAGTTCGAATATCTCTGGAACATCTGATTGTCTATAAAAAATAACTCTATCTGGATCTAGCCCTAATGCCAACCAGGTTGCTGCGATACCATAAGACAGATCATTGAACTCGTCTCTGTTCTGAATAAATGTTAATGCGTGATAGTCAGCAATAAAGAAAAGTGCGATGCAATCACTTTCTTTTGCGATTTGAAGTGCAGGTTTTATTGCAGCGATGTAGTTCCCTAAATGGACTTTACCAGTGGGCTTAATACCTGTTAGAACAATTTCAGTTGTCATGTTATCCCTCCTCAGAATACAACAAAAAGGGGTAATCTCATCCTTGAAAGGACGAGATTACCCCGTGATACCACCTTAATTAGCCCAAATATCAATTTGGACTCACTCTAACGCATCGAAACATGCCATATGTTTGAATGCGTGTCTCTTGTAACGATGAGACTTTCGCCAAAGCCTACTCAATGAATTTTCGGTTTGGATGCTCAGAAGCCCACTTCAACATAATCCCTACGCTGATTCACACCGACCATCAGCTCTCTGGAGTATTCGTTATGTTTACTCTCTTCATCATCGCAAAGTAATATTGTATTACTTCATTTTTACAACACAATTTAGATATTGTCAAATACTAGGTGATAAACTTAAATCAATGCTCTGTTATTATTAAATGTTGATTTATTAGGCAAAAGAAAACCACCTTTTTTGGGGCTATGATTGTCATTGAACTAACGTTACCCGAATACACTCAAACCGAATACATAATTTGGTTGGGGGTGGCAGGTGTGGTGTTTGAAAATCAAGTAGTTAAAACATTCGCAATTGTTGGTGTAATATCCTCGATTCTAACTATTTTAGTCTACCTTGCAGGGGGTTTCATTGAAAAATCCCATATTATGGATGTTACAGCTACTGCAATCAATGCGACTACTATTTTTGGTCTTCTCGCTATTTATTTATTTCAATCAAAGCAGTTGGGCACATTCGGCTTGATTAGCTTTATGGTTGCCATACTTGGCATTGTCTGGTCAACTGGCTTTGGTTTTGCACACAATTTCGCAGGACCGGTCTTGGAGCGATTCCAACCTGGGATTATTGACTGGCATAATACGCCGCAACCACTCAAGGATGGTGCATACTCCGCCGTGTGTTTGAATGGGTTAGGGATTTTCTTGTTCGGATTGTCGCTGATACTTGGCAAGTTGTCGCGATGGATGGCATTATTGTTCATCATTAGTGGCATCACCCTGCCCATTGCTTATTTTGCAACAGTATTGCCCCTATCGCTTCTATCTGTCTTCCTCGTTCCAATTGCTATGCTCACACTCTGCGTGAAACTACTAAAATCATTAAAGGCTGCAAATACGACATCGTCCTCATGATTAATAAGTTGGGTAATATCGTACTTGCCATCGTGAAGAACCGTGCTACGTCGCGGTTCTTTTTCTTTTTTATAATTTAACTCTGCCTTTGATAATTCGCCTATTCCCGCCTCTTTAGATGTCAAAGGGATAACTACACTTACGATCAGCTTTGAAATGGATAATGCGAGTTAGCTTAATTCATTAACCGCTTTGGGTTTGGAATCATACAGATAGCCTTCTTTGTTTGCTAAACCCCATAGATGATTAAATATTTTCGAAAAAGAATTATTATGATGTCTCCAGCTTTCGTTATAAGCTACAATCTTCTCAGGTGCAATTTGATTTTCTTTCCAAACCATTCCCTTTGTATTAACATTCTGAGCAAAAGCCTGCATCTTGTCTATTGTCTTAACGAATCGTGATTCGAGTGTTTCTCCTGATTCAAACTCTTCCCATAACTCATTGAATTCATTTCGGAAATCTTCTGGGAGCTGTGCAAATAGAATCTCAGCAGCTTCATCCTCTCTTACCTTTTTCCCAACGCGTGCCTTTATATCATGAGTAAATGTATCACCAGCATAAATCTCAACTAAATCGTGAATTAGAATCAATTTGAATGTTTTTTCTAAGTTAACTTCATACCCAATTTCCTTATGTAACAAAAGAGCAAACATGCACATATGCCAAGTATGTTCTGCATCATTTTCACGCCGAGCCGTGTTCGAAACATAGGTTTTACGTTCAATCGTTTTAAATTTGTCTAGTACTGAAAGAAAATCAATTAACTGTGTAATACGGGAAAACACTAAAATTTCTACCCCCTCTAAACTTATAGGTAAATTATACCATGTTTTATTACCCTTTTAACTTTACAAGAACATGAATAAATAAAAACAGAGAGCATCTGCTAAGGCAGTCTGTTCCCTGTTTATTGTGTGAAATTCTATAGATTAGTTTTACTTTTGAGCTAGACGATTTTTGTACTCGATATTGAATTCTTCGGTAATCTTTTGGTAGTTGACATCCTTTTTAAGGGAGTCTATATATTTATCCCAATCTTCTAATGTAATTTTTCCAATGATGACTTGCGTTTTCATGTCAGCTATTTTTTTCTTGTAGTCCGCTCCGATCTTGATATCGGTATTGGACACGAGCCCAATCGCCGGATTTCCGATGGAAATCTTCGCTCTTTCCTCTGTGATTTTCATGTTTCTCTGATATGTCTCTTTGGGCATACCAGCCGCATATTGCCATAAATCAACGACAGGCGTACTGAACATTTTGCCCCACGTTGCCGTTCCTACGCTGTCTGCCACCGCTTTATCATTAGACACTTTTAAACCATCCGTAAGCGTATAATGAACATCTTTAATTCCGTACAATGTTAAATCCAGCCCTTCACCACCAGAACCGTAATTCACGAATTTTAAAATAGCCTTCATCTTGTCTTCCGGGACGGATTTTGGTATCGCCAGTACACCATTCATGCCTGTACTTTGAGGTACGTAGGCTTTACCTCCGGCTTTTGGAGCTAAGGAGATCATCGGCGTCCACTCTACCTTCGGATCTTTTTTCCACTGGTCCATGGTATATCTAAACAGCGCCTCCGGTGTTTCAATCGTAATTCCGGCTCTACCACTTGTAGCGAGTTCCCAATATTGATTTTCTTTCAATACAGGAAAGTCTTGCGGAATTAAGCCTTCTTGGTACAGTTTGCGCTGGTAAATTAGTGATTCTCTCATTTCCGGTTCTAGATACATATTAACCAGTTTACCATCGACGGCCTTCCACATGCCAACTGTCCCTAAGAATACTTCGTCTATGGTTGCGGATCCTCGCATCGTATAACCAATTGTATCCTTTTTACCATCTGGCGCATTCTCCTTAAATGCCTTCATCACGGTATATAGCTCATCCATATTCGTTGGCATCTTCAGCCCAAGTTTATCCAGCCAATCTTTACGAATATCGAAGAATCCGCCTCCATCCAAAGGCCGCCCAGCAGGAATGGCATAACTTTTGCCATCAATTTTAGTATTGCTCCACGTTTTTGGATTAATGGACACTAGGTTCGGATAATCTTTGATATATGGCGTCAGATCCCAGAATGCTCCCTGCTTCACCATTTGACGGAATAAAGCTGTCGTGATATCTGGAATTTTAATCAAATCTGCAATATCGCCTGCAGCCAGTGCCACATTGACACGGTCCCCATAATCACTCCCCGGGATCCATTGGACCGTCAGCTTGGTATTCGTTCTTTTCTCGAATTCTTTCAGAACCGGATTATCAGTACCCGGAGGCTGGGTGATCGTGAAGTCTGTCATGATTTTAATCTCGGTAGGCTTCGCTGGTGCTTTGCTATCTTCTTTCGGAGTCGACACGCCCTCCTTATCTGGAGCCGAAGATGGCGTTGAGGAACAGGCTACTGTAAGGGAAAAGAAGGCAACCATTGTAGATAAAACGAGAAGCGTTTTTTGTTTTTGTAACAAGTTGGTTTCACCGTTTTTCATTTTTAACTCATCTCCCATAAATGTAGTTGATAGACCGTTTCACCTTGCCTAGATTACGCTTACATGATTGGTGCTTTCATACTTTAAGTTACACCGTCCAGCCATATTCTCTAACTTTGCTTTCATAATTCGAATCATCTATATGTAAGCCGAAGCCGGGAGTCGAAGGCACGGAGATTTTACCATCCTTAATGATATAACCTGAAGTATCGATACCTGGAATCTGCGCCTCATCCCATTCAACGAACATAAACCCTTCGATGGCCGGATATACCTGAGCGGAAGCAAAGTTACCGTAAAAACCACCGTAATTGTGTGGTGCTGCTTTTACTCCGCTTTTAGCCAATCTTTTGGCTAATTTCAACCAATTTACAATGCCATAGTCTTTCAAATCATACTGAATAGCATCGATCAAGCCCTGTTCCGCCCATTCCACAATCGGTCCTGCCGCATATCCTTCACCGTCTGTGATCAGCACGTTCAATTTCTCCTCCGCCAGCCACTCTTTCAGATTACGGTAAAGCCTATCATCTTCGTGAAAAGCTTCCTCTATCCACAGCAGGTTGGACTGAGCTGTTTCTTTCAGCACATGCTTGGTCAGGTTCAAATTGTACCCATTGTTGGCGTCAATAGAAATGTTACATTGTGGACCAACGGCATCCCTTATCCCGTTCACAATCGCAATATCTCGTTGGGTACCTTCCCTTAGATCCATATGCATCGCACCACGGCCTACCTTAATTTTAAAACCTCGGAAACCTTCGTTATATCCTTCCATGGCTTCTTCCTGGAGCAGTGCAACCGCCTCCTTTTCAGAACTCAGATGTAGATCGTCGAAGTATAAAGAGGTATCGTAGCAAGGAACTGTTAATGGAGATTCCCACTTTTTAGGGCTCAAAAGTTGATATACGGGAATTTCTCTTACTTTGGCAAGCCAATCCAACAATGGGAATTGAATGCTTTGGAAACGGTCTTTAATCCATTGCTCTTCACAAAATATCTCGTTCACGGATGCTCCAATCATGGCTTCAGCAGCTTCACGAGAGATTCGTGACCAACTGTAACCCGTGATCCCCCCGATCGTTATTCGAACCAGAGGAAAGCTTACTTCTTTTCCGTGTACACCAAGCCTAGCATTGCAGCCAGCCAATCTCCTACGTTCACCTTTCATTAGCACTTGCTCGATTTTCTCAATACGCCAATTTTTTTCCAAGTCCCCAAAGTTAGTCATTCTATCCTAATCTCCTTTATGATCCTATTTTTTGTCAAGCCTGCTGGATGAATCCGTTCTGATTATCCTTTCACAGAACCTAACATCACACCTTTTGTAAAATGCCTTTGCAAGAAGGGGTAGACCAACAAAATGGGAACCGTAGACACGACAACAGCGGCCATCTTGATCGTTTGAGTAGGCAGCTGCTTGTCCGAAGCCATCTCTACCGCCACGGCTCCGCCAACAGAAGTATCGGAGTCAATGAGCATGTTGCGCAGAACAATTTGTAAAGGCACCTTTGTAAAATCATTGATATACAGCACGGCACTAAAGAACGTATTCCAGTAGGCCACTGCATAAAACAACCCAAATGCGGCTAGCGATGCGACAGAAAGTGGTAAAATAATGCGGAAAAAGATGCTTAAGTCGTTACACCCATCAATCATTGCAGCTTCTTCCAACTCTACAGGAATGGAGTCAAAGAAACTTTTCATCAAGATTACATACCAGCCGCTGGTCAAAACAGGGACAATCAACGCCCATACACTGTTTATGAGGCCCAGATCGCGGACTAATAGATAGGTGGGAATAATTCCCGGATTAAAAAGGATCGTGAACATCACCATGATCATCATGGCTTTCCTTCCACGCAGTCGCTTTCGAGATAGTCCGAATGCGAAAGCTGATGTTACAATGAGGCTTAACATGGTTCCCACCGTTGCTAGAAAAGCACTAACCCCGGTCGCACGAATGAAAGCGGAAGTGGAAAGCAAATACTCATAAGCACCTACACTCCACTTACTTGGGAACAAGACAAAGCCATATTTCTCTACGTATTCACTAGGTTCTGTAAAGGAAACGACGAATACGTAATACAAAGGAAATAACGTAACAATACCAACAACTACAAGCAGCAGGACATTCGCTATGCCAAATATACGGTCACCTAAGCTTTCTCTCATTGCATGTCCTCCTCAGGCTTAATACACTCCCTCTTCGCCGAAACGTTTGGCCAGCCAGTTAGCCCCAACAACTAGCACAAGTCCTATAACTGATTTAAATAAACCGGCTGCTGTCGTATAACTGAATTGCCCTTGTTGAATCCCATTTCGATATACATACGTTTCGAAGACGTCGGCAACATTGGCAACTGCGCCATTGCTCATCAAAAACACTTGTTCAAAACCAACATCCATAATTTGTCCCAAGCGCAGAATTAAAAGGATAATGATGACATTACGAATTCCCGGCAGCGTTATGTGCCACATTTGTCTAATCCGGCTTGCACCATCCATCTTCGCTGCTTCGTAAAGTTGCGAGTCAATACCTGTAATGGCTGCAAGGAAAATAATCGTTCCCCAGCCTGTGTCTTTCCAAATATTTTGACCCGTAAGCAGTCCCCAGAAGAAATTTTCGTTCGTCAAAAAATCAATCTTGGAGAAGCCTGCATATTCGAGCAGCATATTCACAATCCCATTCGTTTGCGAAAGCAATAAAAAGGTAATCCCTGCAATAATCACCCATGAAAGAAAATGCGGTAAGTAGACAATGGATTGTATAACGCGTTTAAAATATTTGTTCGTTACTTCATTCATACAAAGTGATAAAAGAATCGGAAGAGGAAAGAAAAAGACCAGACTCAACAAACTAATCATCATGGTATTTCGGAATAAAATAAAGAAACTAGGGTTCGTGAAAAAACGAACGAAATTCTCAAAGCCTACCCAAGTGCTTTTAAACACGCCCATATAGGGCGAATAATCCTGAAAGGCGATAACCAGCCCCCACATCGGGTAATATTTGAAAATAAGAAAATAGAGGACACCTGGAAGAACTAATAAATATAGGTACTTGTCACGTTTGAATTCGGACCACAGTGAAGTCTTTGTCTTTCTTTGAATAAGTTGCCGTTGATTTGCCTTCGTCACTTGGATACCCATGTACCAATCCTCCCATCCATTACTGGTAATCAGCTGATGGCCTAAATGTAAAGCACTAGGCGAATGAGGGCAATAATAATAAATTATTACTATGCCTCGAAAAATTTCCGGCTATCGTCTTTTTTTGAAATGAACAAAAAAAGCCCTTCAGACACGTTAGAAAGGGCTTTTGTACGATGATAACGATAAGCGGAAATTTCACTCTTGCCATTGCGTATGCTTTTCCCGATACAGCCGGGGAGTGATATCCTCACTCTTTTTGAACATGCGTATCAGGTAGGACGGTTGATAATGCAATTGCTCCGCGATATCATTGATTTTCAAATCTGTTGTAACGAGTAGCTCCTTACATTTCTCTATTCTCATTCGAACGATCGTATCGATAAAATTATTTCCACTGATTTGCTTGAACACTTTGCTCAGCTTGGAAGGGCTCATTTGCAGCTGATCCGCATACATGTCAAGCGAAACATCCAGTAAGATGTCCTTCTGCATTTGCACAATAAGATTATCTACCATCTCCCTTAAATCGCTATCGTACGTTATGGATAATGTTTTAACAAAGGGCCGTATCAGCTTGTATTGAAACCACTCCACGATCTGGTCAGGCTCGGACAGCTGCATAAGCTGCTCGTAGAGATGAACCCCTCCATATAAGGCGAATAGGTTTGATTCGTGCTTAATAATCGCATGATGAATAGTTCCGAGCAGTTTCATCATCCCTTGGTGAACCATTAATTCAGCGCTATTATTGCTTTGCAGCTCAAGCATGAATTGCTTGATAAGACGCATCGCCTCATCTTCAAGTCCCATACTGACCGTATGCACAATCTCTCTTTCCAGCTCAAAAGGAAAATGATTCTGACTCGTCGTCGTCAACATAAACTGACTCATATCCAACATTTGATTAGATGTATGATGATCACGAAACCGCAGTGCTTTTCTCGTCTCCTCCAAAATCTTGGGTATGTCCTTCATCGAATCGGATATTCGGCTAGTCACAATCGTAACCTTTAAATTCAGAACATTATTGATCGCCACGATGTAGTCGTGAGCAAGTTTGTTGAAATTCGCTTTTATCGCTTCATCTGAACTGTTTGGATCTAGAACAAAAAGTACACCAATAGATAAATCCTGAAAGTTAATGATATGTACCATGTTTGCTTTCTCGGTACTTAGCTCTTTAATAATATTAGAAGCCGCAAACGTGACCAACTGAGCATCACGCTCCGAAAATTTTCCGCCTAATTCCGAAATACCGTGAAACTGCGCCACCATTATGGCAAATCTTTTATATGACACATCCCAATCCAGTTGCTTCAATTTCTGAATAAGCTCGGATTCTGTATGCGTGTACAAATTACCTTGCAAAAATTGCAGTAAAAAGCTCTCACGAAGCGCAGGTATCGATTGCTTAATCTGAATGGAAAGATCTTGCTCAACTTGAAGCTGCATCCTCCATTGATGCTCGATATAGGTAATTTCATCTTCTTCGTTCAACCTATTATTTCTGGAATTTTCAAAAAGACTCTTCAACCGATGAATGGGATCGTATATTTTATTGGAAGCAAACCAAGACAGTGCCAACCCCAAGGTCAATCCAAACACACTAATCCAGAGAATAAGCTTCGATAAGGAAGTAACGGGAGCTACGATTTGCGATATCGGTGTAGCAGAGACTACCGTCCATTTACTACCTAGCTTGGATATCTTCCCATACGATACGTTATATTTTTGATGATGCCAGTCGAATTTAAACATATTTTCATTGGTATTTTGTACACTTATTTGGCTCTTTAATGCATCTTCCAGCGTCAGTAACTCTTGACTGTCTTCATGACTTGGCAGCGTTGTTAAATAGTCTCCACTTTCATTAAAAAGAAAAGCGACGCCTTCCCCTGAAACGAGTTTCTGAACCATCGTGTTTAATTTATTTTGATCCAAGTAAATAATGAACATCCCGAAGGAACCATACATTTGTCCACCTGGAAGCTTAATAATGATCGCTTTATTTAGCGAGTCTGGCAGATTTATCTTTTTTAATGAATAATTCCAATAAATCGTTCGCTCTGTATCCAGCAATGAGTTCAACAGATTACGGTCCTCATCTGTTCGGACAGAATGGAACCCCGCCTCATCTCCGATAATCTTATCTGAACCACGTAAGTACAGGCTTACACTGTTAATAAGAGAATTCGATTCGGTTATAAGTGAAAACGATTTCATAAGTTCATTTGTTGTTTGGAACTCTTGTACGAAATCCAACTTCTTCAATGTCTCGTCCAAACTCCGGTCGAAAGCAAGTCGCACTACTGAATGCTCCAGATTGGCCATATAATCATTCAATTGCTGGATCGAAGAATGGAGCTGATTCTGATGAGCTTTGTTCACTTCAGTTTCTATCCGTTCTGTGCCAATATAATAAATAATGACGCCAATAACAGCAATCGGAATGCAGGTAATCAGCAGAACAATACCTAAATTTTTCCAATAAATAGTCCCCCTGCTTTTACTCAGTAGCTTATTCATCGCGCTTCTTCACTCCCTTGGCAGTATACTATCTATTTATCAGATCAAGGAGCACCAGAATTTAGTAAAACACCTCATCACAGTTGCATTAATTTACATCACTCCAGTTCTTTTTGCATTAAATTTTCTTATCATCCAGAATACGTCATTATCGCCATTTAATGAATTACATCTACTTATCAATTCTATGTATTATCTCATATATCCTTCCATGGAAATCTGCCAAGTACGCATAGAAGGCTACCGATCCTTTGATTTCAATATCCTTCCTTCATGCTATCAAACTATAGTTATCTGTTGAAATCTACTGTGCCAAGCTTAAACAAAAAAGACTGGATTTTATCAACATTTGTATCTTTATTCAAAACAGTATCTATCATTAGTTCTCCCTCAAAATTCTCTGGCCCAAGGTCCTTATAGTGTTCTTTTAGCTCTTCTAAATTTGTTATTAATTGGTTAGGCAAGGGACTGATGCTTCGAGTAGCAAGTCTTTCCGACCAGGTTAACTCATCACTGCAAATACAATGTATCGTTTTTAATTCCCCGCCTCTTTCTGTAATCCAATTTTCTAGTTTCCTTACATCCACAATATTATTTAGTCCGTAATCGAGTATTATCGCGGTATTTGCATGGATTATGTTCTCTAAGAAACGATAAAGGAAATCAAAGCAGATTTTGTTTCTTGAACTATGCTCTGGAACGAATGCAGCAACAGAATCATAAATATCATCCTTATGTAACACAGATACATTGATTCTCTTTGATAGTTCGTTGGATAATGTCGATTTACCAGTCCCAGCTCTTCCTCTAAATAGAATGATTTTAGACATACAATCCCTCCATCCTTTTCAATCTTTTACCTAAGGTATCAGTGGCAACTCAGAGTAGTAATAAGATCTTATAACCGCTTGCTCAGAGCGAGCATCTCTTCTCTAGCTTCGATAAGCCACGGATGGACTAATTTCAACTTGCTCCTCTGATCCCACACATGATTTAAGTAAATAAGGACTGCTCCATTCAAATCTAATATTTCAATTTTTTCTTTCATTTTTTCTTGGTATGGATGTTCTCCAGGAAGATCCCATGAAATCTTGTCTGAGACAAATAAAATCTTGTCCAATAAACTTGAACTAGCTTTTAAAGTTGTATGGCATTCAATAGCATTTAGTACAATAACATTCGTGCAACCAAATATCTTTATTGCCATGTCCTTTGAAAGTTTCTGATGGATAATCCGATGATAACTGTACTCTTCTTCCAATATATCGATACCTGAACTCTCAGCTATACTCATCATACTAGTTGCAGGAATCACGTTACTTATATCATGAAGAAAAGCTGCTTGGGATGCGAGATCATTATCTAAGTTGAACTTTTTTGCTATTCGAACTGCTTCATCAGCTACAGAAATAGTATGCTGGTAGGTATCATGCTCATTATGAATAACAAGAAATCGTTCAATATCTTTCTTCATCTCTCCTGTAAAAGTTATGCCTTTAGTGTAACTTTCATATATTTTGCTCACACAAGTCCCCCCAAGTTTTTATTTCTTTTGACTTTCTTCAAAAAGACTCCAGGAAGTGGAAAAAAGTTCAAATCTGATTTGATCGTTAGCGGGGAAAAGGCAGCCGCACGATGTCGGCTGCCTGCGCTGGTGCTGTATTTAAACTAAAGATTTCCGACAGCTCACCAATCCGAGGCTACCTCTAAAATTGCTTTGCATTAGCTAAATTATCAAGTCCCTTTACAGAGCGAAAATTGTTTAATGGTTTATCATCCCAAATTTGTACTTCGATGTACCTCTCCGGTCCATTTTTCCCCTGATTATTCCATTCTTGTGGCAATCCAAATTCATCAATTACTTGATAAATCTCATTTAACGTATACACCTGACCTCGATATTTCTTCCCATCTTGATACCTCATGGTTGGAAACAAATCTCCATATGTAAAACTTACAGTCAACGAGTCAAATTCTGTAATTGGGATTCGAAGCACCTTACCTTTTTCAAACCACTCTATGAGCCACGGACACTCTCCTACGGTCATGTAATGGGGATAGCTTCGAATAGGCTTGCCGCCTTTTTGTATAAATAATTCCCTTGCTCTATTTTCAAGGCTTCGACGAATCGTAAGATAATCCATAGATCTTTTACTCGCAAATCCTCTCTTCTGAACACGAAGATCATTGAGAACTCTTTCAGCTTCTTCGGGCTCTAAATCAGATAAATTACAAAAGGGGCCAACGGAATCATCGAAATAATGGTATAGGAATTCTATCATCCAAACGCCTCCTACTCCTAACATTTAGAACTGTTCAGTGTCCATGATACTGGCAGCCTCTTATTCAGGTAGAAACTTACCTGCTTCGTATTGGTTGTCACTTGTGCGGTGGGTTCAATTATCGGTGTTGTGGTGATCTCAATGGCTTACTCCCATTAATTCCATTCATTTTTTAATATAGAAAAACAACGGTTATCGACATAACCCCCATGTGAAAAAGAATACCCTCTAAGGACGCCATCTTCATTGAAACCAATTTTCTTCAATAAATTTATAGATGGCATAGCATCGACATTCGTAAATGCTTCTATTCGATATAGTCCCATTGTTTCAAATCCAAAAGTAACTAGACATTTCACAATTTCAGTCATGTAACCTTTTCGCCAATGTATTTTACCAAGATCATAAGCGATTTCTCCACGAGAACCTCTATGAATCTCCCAACCATTGTATCCGCATGTACCTATTAAAGTATTATTTTCTTTACTAATAATTCCCCAACGAATAGCCTTATTTGTATTAAAAAGATTGTTCATAAAATTAATCAGTTCCTCAGCTTGTTCAACACTTTTAAACGGATCTTCGCCCATATCTTTCGTTACTTCAGCATCAAGAAAAGAGATTAATACTGCTGGAGCATCTTCTATTGACATCTGACGCAAAATAAATCGTTCAGTATGTAAAACTGGAAATGTTTCAAATTTCATTTGATATCAAAACCTCTCTTTTCTTAGTAAATAAGATACTGTATCAGTTTAATTTATTGGAAAAGTTTGGACAATATAATTAATGATTATATTCTATCATTCTCCCGCCTCTAGGAAGACACAAATTCTCCCTATAAAAAAAAGCCTGATTTCTCAGGCATTCACAATTAATATGAGTGTAAAGCCGAAAGGCTTGTTTTGGTGTATTTTCCAATTAACGCTCGTAGCCGGGGTCTTCGTAATCACTATTTTTCAGTTTATTAAGTATATTCATATCATGAATATGAGCCTTGGTCTTGTCAGTTCCCAAATCGTAGATTAATTGATAGATTTTGAATAGATCCTCATTAAATTGATCCGTAGCTTCATCGTGATCGGCAGATTTATACGGAATGGGTGCTCTGAATTGTGTTACTTCATCGTCCCGCCTAAGTTGTTCAAGCATTTGAGATAGCCTTTCGAGTTCTTCCTCTGTCCCGCGGACTTCAAGTTGTTCATTCCTAGAAGCTTCGCTATCAAGACTTTTGTTGGATACAGATGCGTAAAGTGTATGTATCGTAGACATTCCAAACACTCCTTCTCCTATAGACTACTTCCTATTAAAGCGAATATGGCTTGTTTGAAACATCGTTCCTCGAGACCATACATGAGCCAACAATCCATTAACGTTCTCCGCTAGCATTACTGAGCGAAAATAACTACACTAATATAGAGAATAGCTGCAAAAAAAACTGAAGTCGTGAATATGAGTACGTCACTATTATCTTTGTTTAGAATTGCTCGAATTGTACATAAGAAAAACAACATAAAGAAAAAGGATAATAAAGCTAAGGCAATATCCAATTATTTCATCCTCCATTCTAAGCATTTGTTAGTATTTCACCGCACTTAGCTGCTCACACTTTAATGACAAAGAGGAGCTGCCGTCAAGCAAGCCCCTCAAACTATTGTTCTCCTATCGTTTTCTTGCCTTAATAACAAAAGTGACAGGAAGCATCTTCGCTTTTTTTGCAAAATTGTCACTGCTAGTCCTTGATTGCAAAATGTCATCATCAGATTCCTCAATCAATTGCTCAATAACAAATCCTGCTTTTGCCAACGCATTCACATAGGTTGATAGTTTACGGTCCGATAATGTTAGCGTACTTCCGCCAAGTGATAGCGTGTACCAAGATTCATCGAAATAAGATTTTTTGAAAACAAGCAAGTTATCTTCTACAGCAACACATTTGTGTATAGGGTGAGACCAGCTGAATATAAATACACCATCTTTTTTTAGGTAAGAAGCAATCCGGCAAAAAGTACCTTCAAGATCAGTGGTCCAGCCTATTGCATAAACCGAGTAAACAACGTCAAAATAATCCTCTGGTAGTCCACATTCTTCTTCCATGGGAGAACAGATTAATTTTGCCGAAAGACCAAACTCCGTCAAATGTTGTTTTGTCTTCTCGAGTTGGTTTTCTGATATATCCATACCCCATAGTTCAGAAGCTTTGCGTTCCCCTAAATATTGCAATGAATGACCGCTTCCACAGCCTATTTCCAGTACCTTTTTTCCTGTGACATCACCAAAAAGCTGGCATTTTTCTTCTGAGACAAATGCACCATAAAGAGGAAGCGAGGTTGCTCCTATAACATCATTTCCTTTTGTATCCCAAAATAAGCTATTTGTTTCATGGATAACACTCGTATTCATGTCGTCGACCGAGATGACACCAACCTCACTACCGCCTATAATGCTTTTCCCATAAGCAGAATTCTTATCCATATGGTCACACTCCCAAGAAAAGATTCACTACATGTAAATTACACCACAAATTTCTCAAGAGCAACAGCAACACCATCGTTATCATTTGATTCGGTAATGTGTTTTGCCGAATTTTTCAACTCAATTATCGCGTTCTCCATAGCGATTGGAAATCCGCATGTATGGAATAGTCCTAAATCGTTAAAGTCATCACCGAATACCATTACATTTTCTGGCTTCACCCCGATATCAGTAAGCACCCATTCCACTGCATCTTCTTTAGATGCTGATTTTTGCATGATTTGGACCAATACGCCTCCATCGGTTGCGATTACGTTCAAATGGTTGACGAATTGCTCGATAACATCTCGCCATTCGTTGTAACCATGAACCAATATTTTGGTCGGGGATAGTGAACGAATAAATTCCTTATTAACAAGTAGCGGTTTAGGATCATTTGAACGGATACCAAAATGACCAAATTGCGATTCCTGAATTGGCGTACATGTGTACCATGAGTCATTAACCTCGTATGAAATTACCGATTGAGGTGCATGGAACTCAATGAAATTGTTAATCTGTTGGTTAATCTCCATTGGGATGCTAATGTGCCGTTGAGTTTGCTTAGACTTACATATGATTAGTGCACCATTGTAATAAACCAAGTAGTCTACAAAAGGAAAATTCTTCACAAATGGATTAGCTGCTCTTGGAGGTCGTGCTGTGGCAACAATAATATGAATACCAGCATCAAAACATCTTTTAACAGTCTGATAATTTCTAGGTGATATCGATTTGTCACTACCGAGCAATGTACCGTCCAAATCTAAAACAATTGCCTGTATGTCCGACATCTACCAACTCTCCTCCAAAGCGCTTTTTCCAATAATACCCTGATTTTAGAAGAGATGCTAGGTTCATTTTATTACTCAAGAATCCTTATTGCCAACGTACAAGCTAACTTTTCAAATCCCAGCGATGTAGCAATGGCTACTGACGAACTATTGGACATTAATGTTTGATAATGCATCGTGAAACCATCTGCTAACCCTTTTCTAGTTAATGCACTTACAACAGCTTTGGCGTGTCCTTTACCTCGATAATCTGGGTGACTTACAATACCTATGCTTAGAAAACCAGATTCCTCTACTTCCCAAGAGCCTGCTGCTACAATCTTTCCATCAGTTATTCTTGCTAGTATTGGCTGTCTATTGATATCTATGGAGCTATGCTCCCACTCTGTTTCAGAGCAAGATTTACGTAAATCATGAAGTAGCGATAGTTGATCTGAAGTAACAAGTTCTACAACTTCAAAGGAAGATGCTTCAAGAAATGAAGCCCTATCGATGTATCCCTGAAATGCAGGACCAATAATTTTGTACTTATCTATCTCAATTGACTTTACAAGAAAATTCGCATCAAATGTTTCAATTGGCTGTCTACCACTGATGGCCCTTTTTAAAAACGAGGTATACTTAGTGGGGGACGAAATTATGCAAGTCGTTCCATTATAAAAGCAATAAATACCCTTATATCCTTCCAAATTCTTAGCGTGTTCACGAACTATGACGTTCGGAATCGTCATGGATGTAAGGTCACAATCAAATCGCTCTGCCCAATCCTTATATACGTTGAATTTGGTTTCTTCATCCAAGTAACACACCCCCACAAGAACTTCCATCTGCTCGACAAACCGTATTAGTTATACATACGCAATGAAGTGATCATGATTGCTTAGCAATTCTTACTTTCGGCTTCAGCTTGCCTTCTATGTGTCACTTATCAATTACCTTCATTCTTCTGCGTCTTTTGAAATAGCATACAATTCGCAGAATGCACACTATCAAAATGACACCCAAGATCAATACATCATAGTCTTTATCCATCATAAACCACATTTTATATGCTACATTCACCTGTTTTGTTGGAGCATTTCCCTCACCTAATTGCTTGTCTATCTGATTAAGTGACTGTATTTCCTTAACTGGAGAACAAGGACTATTCACTAACTCTCCGTCGAGATTTTGCGTGTAAAGTAAGTATGATTTTCCTTTTTCATACGGAAATCCCCACGTATAATCAGTTGCCACAATGATTTGTGAAGGAACCTCCAAGTTCCAGCTTCTTTCAACATCAACCAGTATGTAATTAACATACTCCTTAGGACCGATCAAACCCTTTTGCTTGATATCACCCTTAATCTGAATGACTTCGCCATATACGGCTCCTCCGAAAGTCTCCAGTCGCACCTTAGGATCATCAGCTACCTTGCCACAAGATAATGCATTCACATCATTTTTGAGGAAAACAAGAAATATAAGACTAACTATTAGTAAAGACAAACAGATTTTTAACTTCAAACAGCTCAACCCCTACATGTGTAAAGTACTTTAAGGTTAAGACGATGCTTATATCCAAATGTTTCATAAATCCCAAAAATTTCTATTAGCACTAGACTGCCGTTACGTATTGTATCGAGGAATATTATAAAAAAGGTGTAATGCTTCTCACTTGGTTCGAAGTGATTGAACAGGCAATACGCCTTCAAGCAAAAAAAGCCCGCATCTACAATCACGGGCTCGCTATCGTCATCTTTAGGAGATCGACGCTTCGTATATAGACCGAATGGAACGAGTCAGCATCTCGTTGAACTGTTCATCCGATTGTTGATCTGACAAACCTTCAGCCAATGCACGAGAGAAGCTAGCGATCAAGCCGTGATTCCGAGCCAACCGTTCGTTGGCTTCTTCCCTTTCATATCCGCCTGACAGTGCGACAACCCGAGCGACATGTGGCTCGTCCATTAGATCACTATAGAAATTATCCTCGGTTGGGATTGAGAGCTTCAGCATAAAGGACATATCAGGCTCAAGAGCGAATAGCTGGTTGAAGATTTCGGCTTTTAATATCCGTTCCGATTCCGCCTTGTCGATGATGTTAATATCGACTTCGGGCTCGATAATGGGGACAAGTCCTGCGGACCAAATTTGTTTGCCCAGCTCGAACTGCTGTTCAACTACCCTGCGAATCCCCTGCGGATTCGCCTCGTGAATGACCGAACGCATCTTAGTTCCGAAGACGTTGCGCTCAACCGCACGCTGGAGCAAACCTTCCAAATCGGTCATCGGCTTTAGCACCTGCACGCCGTCCTCTAGTTCTGCCAGCCCCTTATCTATCTTCAAAAATGGCACGATACCTTTCTTCTCCCACAAGTAGTCGGCCGTCAACAGCCCATCGATCTTCCGGTCCATCGTGTTCTCAAAAAGAATGGCACCTATAATGTATTGTGCATCAAACGCAGGACTCTTGATAATGCGCGTCCTCATTTCATGGACCAGCGCAAACATCTCCTCATCGCCAGAAAAGCGATTTGCCTCGATGCCGTACTGCTGTAGTGCCTTCGGTGTACTCCCTCCACTTTGATCCAACGCTGCAATGAACCCTTGACCAGTCTGAATTCGTTCCATTTGCTTCTTGTTCATGTACGGAGTTCCTCCCTTAAATGCTGTTTTCTTTCATTGTACATCAAAAGGGTTAACAATAAAAAAGTCTAGCGGACTAAAAGGCTGCCACGCGGCAGCCCTTCATTATAAGATCAGTTCAATGCAATCCATTCCCTCAGACCGACTGGTGCAGTGACCCGACCAGGTCTACAAAGTGACGCCCACGCTCTTCAAAGTTACGATATTGGTCAAACGCAGTACATGCAGGACTCAGCAGCACTACGTCTCCCGGTATGGCCAACTTGTGAGCCTGCGACACTGCTTCGGCCAGTCCTTCGCATTGGATAATAGGCGGGCAATTCGGCACTTTGCGCGCCTCAGCCTCGATTTGGCTAGCCGCTTCTCCGATTAACAGGAGAACCTTGACATGGTCAGGCAGCAGCCTAGCCATCTCGTCAAACGGTACTTTCTTATCTCGTCCGCCGGCGATCAGCAGCACCTTGCCCACATGCGCATGCAGAGTGGCAACCGTGCGAGCGGGGCTCGAGCCGATTGAATTGTTGTAATATTGTACGCCATCCACTGTTGCTACCCACTGGTTTCGGTGCTCCACGCCAACGAAATTGCGCACCGCCTCTAGGATAGCTTCATCAGACACCGTCCCCCGCACAGCCGTCATGGCAGCCATTACGTTCTCCACGTTATACCACCCCGGCAAACGAATATCACGGATGGGTAATAGACCGTCGATTATGCCATCGTGGACAGTGTGCGTGCCGAAATACTTGGTCTTTCCTCGCCCGCGCAGTTCGGCGGTCGCCGGATTGTCGCGGTTTAGGACGGCAAAGTCATTAGCACCCTGGAAATCCAGCAGGCGGTGCTTAGCAGCCTTATATTCATCTATGTCGCGGTGCCAGTCGAGATGATTAGGCGAAAGGTTGGTAATCACCGCTACATGGGGAGAGCGCGTCATGTCCATCAGCTGAAAGCTGGACAGCTCGACCGCGCAGGCATCCAGCGGCGACATCTCGCCCACGCGTGTCAGAAGTGGCGTTCCAATGTTGCCGCCAAGATGAACCGTACGCCCCCCGTCAGCCAGCATGTCTGCAATCAACGAAGTAGTGGTAGTCTTACCATCCGAACCAGTCACGCCAAAAATAGGACAAGGACATAGCGCAAAGAACTCCTCCATCTCGCTGGTCACACGGCTGCCGTTAGCGCGGGCCAATTCCAACGCCGGATGGTCAGGACGCATGCCCGGAGTGCGGAACACGACGTCGCCACCAACGTGATCCAGATAATTCTCGCCCAGCAGCAATCCGACGCCTAGTTGGTCCCACTCCTCCCGAGGCAAGGCCATGTTGCGATCACGCACGGTGACGTGAGCCCCTGCCGTGCAAAGCATGCGGATCAGTGGTGAATTGCTGACGCCGGCGCCGATGACGGTCACGTCCCGACCGGCCAGCGATTGCATATAGGTGTCAAAAGCAGGATTCATAGGCACCTCCGCTTAGATAATGTTATTTATCAAATATACCACATATTGGAACCTTTCTTCCTTTACTTGTGTGTTCAGCACTCACCTATTTCTTGATCATTTCTTTTAAAAAATGAGAAGATCCATATCATGTACATACATACAACAATAACAACTGACAAATAAAACAGCACATTGAACACATAAAATTTAAAATATTGACGGATAAAATCATATCCTAATACTAGTATGAAAAAATAGCTTATACCGCGAATGGCATTATAAATCCAACTATCGCTCTTCAAAATGAATTCATTGATGTTAATTTCTCTATTGATGGTATTTCTATAACATAAACCAAACAAAACCAAGTGGATAATAATATGAACTATTGCAAACATAAAACTTCCCATAATTGCACCAATGAATGGTATTCCCATGCTATCTCCATCAGAGGGTAGTTGTAATGATTCAACGTACTCATTATCAATAATCATTTGCCAAAATGAGGCGGTAAAGAGGAAACAAGAAAATAAGGAAGCTAACATACTAATAGTCAGAAAATGATATTTATTTAGTTTCAGAAAATCCGCCCCTTTTTTTCTAAAAAATCGCACTTCAATTAATAAAATTCTACCATATATTGGAACAATCATCACATAAAACGAAAACCCCATTTCGTTAGAATGGGGTTTTCATATTTAAATCATTTAGTATTCCAAATACCAAGCTCATTCCTAGACGCATTGCTTGCCCTTAGCCCTTCACGGCAGAGCTTGAAACCCCTTGAATGATATACTTTTGCCCAATGATAAAAACAATCAAGATAGGAACGATACCCGCTGAAGTTGCGGCCATCATACCGTTGTAATCAATATTAAATTCTTGGATGAAATTTTGTAGACCGAGCGGTACAGTAAATAAATCCTTATCTAACAAGAACACGATGGCGTTCTCGTAATCGTTCCAGTGCCAAGAAAAATCGATAATCGCCAATGTTGCTATGGCAGGTTTCGCAAGCGGCAGCATGAGCTGCCAGAAAATCCGAAAATGCCCCGCGCCATCAATAAAAGCCGACTCTGATATTTCTTTAGGTATCCCGATCATGAACTGTCGCATGAGGAAAACACCCAAGATTGTAAATAGTCCTGGCAAAATTAAAGCCCAATGTGTGTTGTAGATGCCCACCCAGTTGAACATAATGAATTTGGGAACGAACAAAACTTGCGGCGGCACCATCATCATCGATAAATAAAGGACGAATAATGAATCTCTCCCTTTAAACTCCACACGCGAAAAGCCATAAGCAGCAAGTGCTGATAAGAACGTGGCGCCAATTGTTGAAATTACCGCAATTTTTAACGAGTTCCAGTAATATATGAGAAAGCTGTCTTTCCCGAACCATACTTTTTCATGATGCTCCAACACCCAATGCTTTGGAATCCAAGAAATTGGATACGCGAACACTTCTTGAGGTGTTTTGAACGAAGTTGAAATCATCCAGATAAATGGAAGGATGGTCGTAATCGCTAAGGCCAGCATGATGCACGTCATGATGACCTTGACTCCTACTTTTTGCCCATCGGATACTTTCGTTTGCGCAGACATGTTGATCACTTCCTATCTTATTAGTAATGAACCCATTTCTTCTGACCGTACCATTGAACCAACGTAATAATCAGAATAATGATGAATAATGCCCATGAAATGGTGGAAGCGTAGCCCATCTCGTAATATGAAAACGCTGTCTTGTAGACAAATAAGGACAGAATCGTTGTCGAGCTTCCCGGGCCGCCATGCGTTGTAGCCTCGATAATTCCAAATGTTTTGATTGTCATAATTAAGCCCGTGATCATCAATAAAAAGGTCGTAGGACTTACCAGTGGGAATACGATTTTACGAATCGTGGTCCAGTAACTTGCCCCGTCCATTTTCGCCGCCTCTAATTGTTCCGTCGAAATTTCCTGCAAAGCAGCCAAATAAATAATCATGTTATACCCTAGCAAAAACCAGATCCAGATGACATCCATTGCATACATAGCGGTGTCCATAGATCCAAACCATTGCGGCGGATGCTTAATACCGATTGCCATTAAGAACTGATTGATAGGTCCCTGTGTCGGATGGAACAAAAGCATCCATACAAAGCCGATTGCGACTCCGGACGTGATATAGGGCATAAAGTACATTGCTTTAAGTAAGCCTTTCAGATACACCAGGTTATTCAGTACGACGGCAATGACAAAGCCAAGCGCAATCGAAACCGGAACAGCCAGCATAAAAATAAATGTGTTTTTCAGCGATACATAGAACATCTCATCATGCAGTAGTCGTTGTATGTTATCTAACCCTGTGAAATGAAACGCAGGATTACCGAATTTCCAATCTGTAAACGCCAAACCCAGCGAGAACAAGGCTGGCAAAATGTAAAAGACGAGAACACCAAGCATATTGGGAGCAATAAAGAGCATGCCGATTTTTTGTTGCCGTTTCATCCAGTTGTTATTCATCCCTTGACTCCTTTAACGTATTAGCCGAGCTGACTTCCACTTGCATCAGCGGAGCGATACGATTTATTTAGAGCAAAGGAGACTCTGAATCAGAGCCTCCTTGCATGGCTGGTGCTATTTTTTATTTTGGGCCATAAACTCATCATGACGTTTAGCTAACGTATCAAGTGTCGTTTTCGTATCTTGTTTACCTAAGAAGAACTTCTCGTATTCTTCTCTGCGAAGATCGATGACTTGCTGCGGAAGATCACGGTTGTACGTATCAAATTGACCGAATACAACTTTGTTCAGAGAATCCATATCATACGTATTTGCTGCATCGCCAAGGAGAAGTTTCGTCGCTTCAGCCACATTCGCATCCTTCGAAGCCGGAATCCGTCCACCGGAAGCCATTGGCAGCATACCGCCATCAGCATACCATTTCAAAAATTTCCAAGCAGTTTCTTGATTTTTACTTTTCGCTGAGATGGAGATAAAGTCGCCAAGTCCTCCGCGCATTTTGAAGTTTGCTTCGTCTTTGGTCACCTTCGGAACAGGTGCAAATGCAATTTTGAAGTTACGCGGATTTGTTTTCAAATCATTGGAGCTGCGGAAAATCCACTCCCCTGCATTCAACATGGCGGCATCGCCTTTTAGAAACACATTTTCAACTGGCATTTTTGTTGTCAACTGCTCACCAAGCGGAGGCGTCGCTTTGCCATCTTTCATCATGCTGTTCAGCGTATCGAGCCATGTGCCGACTAGCGGATTATTAAAGTCAGACTTGCCATCTGCTTTGACATACTTCGTTGCCGCAATCGCCCCGTCCATCGCATCAGGGAACACTTCCGTCGTTTGGACCAGACCATAACGCTTGTCCGTTTTAAGCTTCATGCTGTAATCCTTCAAATCCGACCATGTCCAGTCAAAAGGAACCTTCAAACCCGCTTGATCCAAGGCATCTTTGTTCAACCACATGAAGAAAATGTTGCGTTTCGTTGGAACACCATAATACTTGCTGTTGATTTTCCAATCTGCGGCTTGAGGACCCATCTTCGTGTCAATGTTATAATCACTTTTCGCCGATAGATCCAGTGCAACGCCGTTATCAATCCGTTTCTTAAGCGCCGACGTCGTGTAATTCACATAGAGATCAACTTCTTGCCCGGAGATGAGCGCAGTATCCAACTTCAAATTCCCTGCATCGTCATTGACATAACGCTCATATTTGACTTGAATATCCGGGTTCGCTTTATTCCATGCCTCGATCACCGCTTGTGGGCCATTCTCTGCCGGAACGCCTCCCCAGAAGCTCAGTGTGACAGGTCCCGTAGCTTGCTTCGGTGCAGCGGATGAGCTGCTTTCATTGCTTGTTCCGGAGCCGGTGCTGCAGCCTGCAATCATACTTGCCGCTAATGTGAGAGAAAGCACGGAAAGGGAAACTTTCTTTTTACTCATTGGTGTTGACCTCCTAGTGGTTACGTAATTGCTTTACGAATCTAACTATATCAGGCGCACACCTTGTCGATAATGAACAAAATCCAGTAGTAGATAGACCATTCTCTTGCATTTTTTCCGTGTCGTATAGAACAAAATCCATCAACATTTATATTTCCTGCTGTTGTTTCCGGTAATTCTGCGGTGTCATTTCGCAAAAACGGCGAAAGATTTTAATAAAGTAATTATCATTCATAAAACCAACGCGCTCCCCGATCTCACTTACAGTCATTTTCGTCGTTGCAAGCAGCTTTCTTGCATGCTCAATCCGTATTCGATGCAAATAATGAACAAAATTATCACCGGTTTTCTTTTTAAACAACTGGGATACATACTTCTCATCGAGTGCGACATAGCTAGCCAGCCATTGCAAAGAGATTTCCTCCTGATAGTGATTATGCAGATAATGCAGGATTTTGTTCAATTCGGGATGATCTGATTTTGCTTCAGGTAAAGAAGATGGCACATGTTCCACTGCTTTAACCCCTGCGGGCTTGTCCGACATCCGTTCGAGTTCCACACGTACCTTTTCAAGTGCTTCATACAACGATTGAACCTTCATGGATAGTTTTAAAATATAATTAGAAGCTCCGTACTCCATCGCTTGCCGTACGTATTCAAAATCACTCATGCACGAAAGCATAATGAATCTTGCATCATTTCCCTCATCTCTCACTTTTTTAAGCAAATCCACGCCATTCATAACCGGCATTATGATGTCCGAAATAACCACATGCGGCTTGTTTGCACGAATAAAAGCAAGTGCCTCCTCCCCATCACCTGCCTCACCAACGACAGTAAAGCCTATTTTTCCCCAATCAATAATTGTCCGAACCGACTCCCTTACGAACACTTCATCCTCGACCAATAGTACCGTCCACATTCCGGTCACTCCTTCTTATACGGTTCCGATAACAACAGAGGCAGATAGAACTCCACACGTGTGCCTTGTTTCAAGCTTTCGATAGTCAAGTCCGCTTTCTGTTTGAACAACAAACCTAATCTCGTTTTCAAGTTGTGAAGTCCAATTCCTTTTCTCTTTCTTGAGGGGTTTGAAATCGCATGCATAGCAGCATCGATGCCTATCCCATTATCATCAACCTGAACAAACAGCCTATCATGCCTATTAAAAATGCGTATACAGATCTCACCGGCGCCCTTGGCAAGGTTAAATCCATGTTGAATACTGTTTTCAACCAGCGGCTGTAAGCTAAGCTTGGGAACCAAAGCATACTCGAGGGATTCATCCACCTCATAATATAGCGTGAAGCTTTGTTTATATCGAAAATTTTGAATGAGCATATACGAATTGACCAATTCAATCTCCTCTTTGAGATGAATGAGCTCGACCTCCGAGTTCAAGCTTGCCTCTAAAAGCATACCTAGGCTGGTGCAAATGTCCGTGATTTCATCGTCCCCTTTACGCAGCGCAATCCATTTAATCGTATTGAGAGTGTTGAGTAGAAAATGCGGATTCGTTTGAGAAAGCAGCATCTGAAAATGAACGGACTCCTTCTGCCGCTCCTCCGACCGCAGCCGTTGAATGAGATCCTCCATATCGCCAACCATCCGGTTAAAGGTGTTGGTCAACTCACGAATCTCAACGCTATGGAAGCGATTGTTCGGCAAACGGACCTTCAAATTATTGTGGACCATCTCTCTCATTTTCACTTGAATCTGTTTTAGGGGCTTCGTAACCCGGGACGTGATAAAAAAGGTAATCCCAATAAAGGCTAACGTCATGAGAATCAAAGTAAAAAAGAACGATTGCTGCAGCCGATCGCTTTCGGCAAACACGAACGATTTGGGTACTTGCTTGATTAAATACCATTTCAGCATAGGAATATAATAATAGTTAATAATGTAATCGTGGTTGGTTACATATCCGTTCTCGGAAGAAGAGTTAAACATGTTTTGGATTTCATCCGCATCCATTTGACTTTGAGCATTTTGGAAGACAAGTTGGCCACGATCATCTAATAAGAGATATTGGTTGGACTGCCCCGACGATGCCGCGGTATTCTTCATTAAATCAATATAGTCGATACTCCCCTTAACCACCGCATATACCGAGCCGTCACTCCGCTTAAACGTTGTCGACACACTAAGCAGCATTGAGTTGGAGGATTCATCCCTATGCATAAAATTTTTCTCTAGAGACCACACGAACTTTTCCTGCGAAGATTTCGTTTTCTCGAACCATTCCTGTCCGGTAAAGAGTGGATAGCTTAGGGATTGCGAAGGCTTGTACGATGTATAATAATGGCCTTTCACATCCAAAACTGTGTAGTAAACAGGCGATCTGTTTAGAAACAATGTATTCGTTATCGCTTTGAATTTATATTCAACCGTATTTTGCGCATCATAAGCATCGTAATTAGCAGGATTTTGCAGGATGGACACGATATTCGGGTCTTGTTCCAGCAAAGTAAAGGTTAAGTACGAGCTTTTCATCATTTCTTCAAACGATTTTTTTACCCGCAGGAGATCTTCCTGACTTTGTTCGGTTACTTTATCTCGCATGAGTGATTCCATCTTCTTGAAGTTATACACATTGAGGATTGAAAAGGGCAGTAAAATCAAACAAATAAATGCCATGAACAATTTATTTTTAATCGTGGCCGGATACCAGAACAATCGGTAATGTTTCATATACACACTCCTAGCGTTAGCTTGACATAGCTGTCCTATCTTACTTTAACAAGGAATCTCTCCCACTACCATTAACAGAATCCAGTTCTTCAATAGAACAAAAGTAAGATTTTATACGCATAGTTTACATATAGGGCGATAGTTCCCAAAGGATAGTCATTTCAATAGGTTTATCTATTATTGTTGGAATTATTTGAAAATAAAAAAAGCCCAAGCAGTGGGCTTACGTGTATGTCATCTCTTTTACTCCTTTAACAAATTGATTTCCGTCACTATAAAAGGTAAAGCTTTATTTATGTATTGTTCTGCTGAAAGTGAACTATTATTTTCCCATTCCACAGATGCTCCGTAAATTCCCCAGCTCAACACCGTCGTACCAATTTTTAAGGCTTCCGAATCCAAGTTTGGTTGTTGTTTTAAAAATAGGGTATAAAACAATTCACCCAGTTCTTTTTTTATTTTTTGTTCAATGATGGAATAAAAGGATTCCAAACTTCTTCTGCATTGTGAGCTATATTCCGTACGCTTTTTTATATGAAACGAAGTTAATGTAAAAAAGATGTTTACAATAGTCTCTTCGTTTAACCTCTCGTATTGCTTCAAATGTTTCACTATGCTTTCTATTATTTCTTCGGTAAGAGAGGCATCCATTAATTCGTATTTATCTTGAAAATGCGAATAAAAAGTAGCACGATTTACGGTTGCTTCCTCCGTGATGTCGTTTATTGTAATGGATTTGAACTCTTTTTTTTGAGCTAATGTATGAAACGCATCCATTAACAATTTTCTTGTCCGTATAACGCGTGGATCTACTTTCATTTCATCCATATGTATCCTCTCTTTTCTATGAATAGGCAACAATTTAATTGGTTTGTTGTTTAGGCAATAAAACTCCAAAGCTGACGATTGAGAATAACTGAATTCTATCTTAGAATCAATCGAGTAGACAACAAGTATCCACCACAACTAAGAAGAAGGAAGTGTTTGAATATGACACAAAGAGTGATAAATAGACAAGAAATTCTTGATGCGTTTCATTTTAGACGTGCAATAAAAAGCTTTGATCCAACCAAAAAAATCTCTGAAGAGGACTTTAATGTCATCTTAGAAGCAGCCAGACTATCACCAAGCTCATGTGGGATTGAACCCTGGAAATTTCTCGTTGTCCAAAATGAGGACTTTAGAGAAAAGTTAAAAGAAATTTCTCCTGGCGCACAAGGTCATCTGCCTACTGCTAGCCATTTCGTTATCATTCTTTCAAGAACTAGTAAGGATACAAGGTACGACTCCGATTATGTAAAAAATCACTGGGTTAATGTTTGGGGTGTCCCAGATGAAAAATCTGACCAAATCATAGAGGGTATAAGAAATTTCCAAGTAAACCAACAAAACCTGTTTGAAACTGAGCAAAAAGCGTTGGATTGGGCTAAAAGACAAACCTTCCTTCCTTTTGCCAATATGATGACTGTAGGAGCGTTACTAGGAATTGACTCTTGTCCAATTGAAGGATTTTATATCGATAAGGTAGAAAAGCTCCTTGCGGAAGAAAACTTACTAGAGGATGGTCACCTCGCTGTTTCAGCTATGGTTGCATTTGGATACCGCGCAAATGAGCCTGTATTCCCTAGAGGAAGAAAAGATATGAATGATGTCGTGCAATGGATTAATTAACCATATTAATTAAATATCCGAACAAAACGAAAGCCCTGAGGGAAAGCTTCCCTTAAGGCTTTTGTGCTTTATTATTTACTTACCCTTTTTTCTACTTTTACCATGATTCGGTTTATTATCTTCTTGATCCTTAGCGTGATTTTCTCGTTGTTTATCGTGTGTTGTCATGACATTAGTCCCACCCATCTGAGTAATTGAAAACATAAATATTGTACTCATCTTATGGAAATTGTACGCAACCACTTTGTACCAAAACAATTAGAATTAGTAAATCTCATCAAGTAACAAATATGTTTCCATTTCTACATCAAAAACGATTAGTTAAATTATAAGGAATTCATTTTCAACTATAGCAATATAATTAGGAGAGACAACCATTAGGAATAGATACATGGCTTTAATTTATATAAAAAGTCGTTGATTTTTTCCTGGATTGTATTATATATTAATTATAATAATTATTATCTAGAAATTAATTTAAATTGATTGGAGAGGTAGAAATGAACCCAATGGATACTGCTAACTCTGGAAAATGCCCGTTTCCTCACGGAAATGGAAGCGCTACAAGTCACAAATCTAGTGGCACGACGAATAAAAACTGGTGGCCCAATCAATTGAATTTGAACATTCTCCATCAACATGACCGCAAATCAAATCCTCTTGGCGAAGATTTCAACTATGCTGAGGAGTTCGAGAAATTAGACTACCCCGCGCTTAAACAAGATCTTCGTGATCTCATGACGAACAGCCAAGATTGGTGGCCTGCCGACTTCGGACATTATGGTCCCTTCTTTATTCGAATGGCTTGGCACTCCGCAGGGACCTATCGTACAGGTGATGGACGCGGCGGGGCTGGAACCGGCACACAGCGTTTTGCTCCACTGAACAGCTGGCCTGACAACGGCAACCTAGATAAAGCTCGTCGACTCCTCTGGCCTATTAAGCAGAAGTATGGCAACAAAATCTCTTGGGCAGACTTGTTCATTCTAACTGGCAATGTTGCTATTGAATCGATGGGCGGTAAAACCTTTGGTTTCGGCGGCGGCCGTGCGGATGTTTGGCATCCCGAAGAAGACATTTACTGGGGTGTAGAAACCGAGTGGCTGGGAGATAAGCGTTATACAGGCGATCGCGAGCTTGAAAATCCACTTGCTGCCGTTCAGATGGGACTTATCTATGTAAATCCAGAAGGACCAAACGGCAAGCCCGATCCGCTTGCTAGTGCTCGCGATATCCGCGATACCTTCAAACGAATGGGCATGAACGATGAAGAAACCGTTGCCCTCGTTGCTGGCGGACACACATTCGGTAAAGCGCACGGCGCAGGAGATGCCGCGCATGTAGGGGCAGAGCCGGAAGCAGCTCCTATCGAAGCTTTAGGCTTAGGTTGGATCAGCTCACATGGCTCTGGCAAAGGTCGCGATACCATCACAAGTGGTATAGAAGGTGCTTGGACAGCGAATCCTACGCAGTGGGATAATGGTTTCTTCGAACTTCTATTCGGATATGAATGGACACTTACGAAGAGCCCAGCAGGCGCACATCAGTGGACACCAGTCAATCCTGCTGAAGAGCATCTTGCTCCAGATGCTGAGGATTCTTCCATTCGCGTGAAGACAATCATGACTACCGCAGATATGGCCTTGCGTGTGGATCCAGCTTACGAGAAAATCTCCCGTCGTTATTATGAGAATCCAGACGAATTTGCAGATGCGTTTGCTCGTGCATGGTTTAAGCTCACCCACCGGGATATGGGGCCACTTGCGAGATATCTAGGACCGGAAGTTCCTGAAGAAGTTTTGATCTGGCAAGACGATGTACCGACTGTTGCTTACTCATTGACAGAGTCTGATGTTGAAGATATCAAAGCCAAGATTCTAGTGTCTGGTCTTACAGTCAGCGAACTCGTAGCGGCAGCTTGGGCTTCAGCCAGCACCTTCCGTGGTACAGACATGCGTGGCGGCGCCAACGGCGCTCGCATTCGACTTACCCCTCAGAGTGACTGGGAAGTAAATCAACCAGATCAACTGACTAGAGTGCTTACCATTCTCGAAGGTATTCAAGAAGACTTAGATGTTGAAATCAGTATCGCTGATTTGATCGTACTTGGGGGCAGTGCCGCGGTGGAAAAGGCTGCACGTGATGCAGGCTTTCAAGTAACGGTTCCCTTTAGTCCTGGACGTGGTGATGCAACCGAAGATCAAACCGATGTTGAAAGTTTTGCTGTGCTGGAGCCAATCGCTGATGGTTTCCGCAACTATCAGAAGAAACAATATCGTGTAAGCTCAGCGGAGCTTCTAGTCGATAAGGCACACCTGCTTAACTTGACTGCACCGGAAATGACAGCTCTTGTTGGCGGTATGCGTGTTCTAGGAACGAACTTCGGCGGCACCAAACATGGCGTATTCACTGACCGTGTAGGTACACTCACGAACGACTTCTTCGTTAACTTGCTCGATATGGGCATTCATTGGAACCCGATTGGTAATGATGTATTTGAAGGTCGCGATCGCAAGACCGGTAAAGTCGTTCGTTCAGCAACGACAGTTGACCTCGTCTTCGGTTCAAATTCCGTTCTGCGCGCCATTGCAGAAGTGTATGCGCAAGATGATAATAAAGAAAAATTCGTGCGTGACTTCGTAGCTAGCTGGGTCAAGGTCATGAATGCCGATCGATTTGACTTGAAATTATAATGTAATCTTATCCTTGAAAAGGAAAGAGCCGTATATCACGTGATATACGGCTCTTCCTTTGCATCAAATATCAATATGCCCTTTATTTAATACACGCAGCAGGCTTTACAGCGTCAATAATAAGAGAAACGAAGCCTAGGTTACCGTTTTGATTTCGGTGGTCGAAACGTTTGGAACGGTAAATAAAACCATCTTTTTCATCCCAGGAATTAAAATGAAAGTGACCATTCTCGTCGCAAAATTCCAACAGACTTACTTGAAATCCTGCTTGTTCGAACATGGAAGTAATGCTCATATAGGTATGGACAATCTTATGACTCGCAGCTGGATGGTCTTTAGGCCCTGGCCCTCCAACCTTTACCATGTTTTGATACCACTCATTTTGAAAATATGCATCAGGAACAGCACAACGAATGTACCCACCTTGTTTCAAGAAATCCTTACATATCTTTGCAGCCTCAATGCCTTCTTCATAATCGAGATGCTCCCAAACATGCTCGGCAAGAATTCCTGTTATGGAGCTCGGTTTGAACTTCATCTCCCAATCAGAACGTTTCAGCAGATTAAGTTCTTCTTCCTGGGTATGGAACCATCCTTGATTATGGTTTTGAGCTCCTGAACCAATAACTACTCGTATCTCAGCATCTTTATCATCCATTCATCCATCTCCCTTTAAGCTTTAAAAACAGTGTAGCTTATTAAGAGTTGGTTACAAATGGAATTATATTTCCTTCGTATGGAACTTTGTGAGATAAGCATGCTACTACTGCTCCTTCTTCAACTAACCCCTCTTTATCTCAGTTTCCTCTATTACCTTAAACTTCTTATCTCCAAATCTGAAAAGCTCCCACTCATTCTCATTCTTCGCTAGCTTATAAGTAAACTCAATGATTATTTCCTTGTGAGGTTTAATTACAATGTTCTTTCCTTCTTTATAAGTGGCACTTATCTGAAAACCCGTATCAAATACAATTTCACCCAAATGATTCTCTTTATCCACGATTATTTTCTTAATGTGAGTTTCGTTTCTTTTAATGCCACTTCCTTTTGAAATCCGCAAAGCAGTCATTAAAAACGTATCGTTCTCCATATAGTCTTCCATCGTGTCTATTATTGCTATTTCATCCAAATAGGTATCGGTAACAAGTTTTATCATTTTTTGTTCATTGTCCCAATAGACGTAAGCACCAGAAGTTTCTGAGACAAATCTAAGCGGAACAACGACATTCCCCTCTATTTGTTTAATTGGATAATCAAAAGTTTTTACTTCTTCATTAACTTTTACTTGATTACTTCCAACCGTCATTTCTATTTTAATATTTGCATTCTTAGCGGTTACCGTATTTGTAGTATCATCCCAACTTATTTCATAATTAAATTGCTCAAAAAGAGGACGAAATTGGACAAAGGTACTGCCTTCCTGAATAAAGGGGGGATTATTAAACGTTATCAATCTGTCATTATAATACACGCTAATTTCTTTAGCTTCTTGCGCATAGCTTACTGTATTAAAAAAGTTAAAACCTAAAGTTACTAGAAACATGACTACTAATATTTTTTTCATTTAGAATGTGATCCTTCCGTCAACTATTACCCTTATATACTTATATAGCTCATACATGATATTGTTGGAACAAATGCAGAAAAAATGACGCCACGCACACTACTTCATTCAAAAAGGAGTAACAATGTGAACAATTCGAAAGTATCGCAACTGTTACTAGCAAAATTCAATCGTTATCATATTCTTCTTATTGCTGCCTCAATATTGCTTGTTTCATTACTTAGTTATTATCAAAACGATTTTAAATTTCCTCGCAATTATCATTATGAAAAGCAGAAAGCCTCAAATGGTGTCCTATTGCATTCAATTCGGACAACCCCGGATAATATTCGACTCCAGGCCATTGATACAAACGTAACAAAAACTTCCTATTATGGTATCAATGGCGGATTCTTCTGGGAAGGGGCTCTGTTGAGTATTGCGGTTATGAACGATCAACCTCTAAAAGGTTTGCCTGGTGATTACGGCTCTGGCTGGTACAACACTGGCATTGACACTAACTTAAAACGTGGAACACTCGTATGGGATGACATCACTAAACACTTCTCGATTCAAGTAGTCACGCATGCTGGAGAGTTGACAGTAACAGATAAACACCATTATTGGGCTCAGGGGGGTGTCAGTATGCAGCTTAACGACAGCATTCGTTGGGAGAATGACATGATTTTAGAGGAGATGCCAGCATATGACGAAGGTCGTATGCGTACGGCAATTGTATATGATCATCTAGAGAACATGTATATGATAGTTACTCCTACATACTGTACGATAGCAGAGTTCCGAACAGCTATTCTAGAAACGTTAGGCAACCGTAGATTAGTTGACGGCATCTATTTGGACGGAGATGGTTCCTCCCAAATGCAGTGTCGCTATATCCGCTTGAATGGAGATCAACGCCAAGTCTATCAGATGCTAACCCTAATCCAGTAATATAATAAGTCCTGTTAGATCCTCGCGAACGTGATGTAATCGACTTGCGCAGGCTCAGCAGCTGCGATCCGAAGTGCCTGATTGATCTGTCCACGATGATATTGACCATGTAAGAGGACCTGCAACAGGATGTCTCGAACGGACGTTCTGAACGGAACTCCACTCATGTTCGCATAGTCGATCATCTCCTCCAACTCGGATTCTTCGAGCCCCTCAATATAGACGCGATATTGCTCGGCGTTTTCTTCAAACATCGTCCTGATCACTGTCAGATCTTCCGATTCCTCCCATAACGAATAGTGTGCACTGCCCTTGATCTGCAATCGGGACAGCCAGACTTGTTCCGCGACCGCGACGTGCCGAACCAGCTTCAAAATGTCTTTGTTCGTCGTCTCACTTTTCTCGAGCGCGTCCAAGATGCTACTGTTCGCCCAGTATAGGTGGTCCATCATGCACTTAATCGTCTTCATTTCAGATTCCCCCTCTTCGTCTCATCGTTGTTCTAACACTCCAAAAACTGTACTAACAAGAGACCCTAAACTTATGGTGTTAACATGATCGTGACAAAGGAGCAGCTCCCGGCCGTGGGGAGCTGCTCCCTTTCCTATCTCACCATTGTTTATACGCTCGAATTTATAACGTGTTGGATGCTTGCTTCAGAAGCCCAGACAACGTGGAGAGATCTGGCGTGCTCCCTTCCTTTAATTTAATCCACTTTCGTTCAGCTGGACCTTCAAATTCTTTCGGAAAATCAATGCCGTTTGCATTCATGATCATAAAGGCAATTGCATCTTTGGAAGGCGAAATGACGGCTGCGTAATGTCCATTCTTCAGAAAGTGTGGCTTCTTGTACTGAATACGTTCTACGGCTTCCGGAATCGTCTCATGAACCAAGTTCCGCAAAGTCAAACTGATATCTGCTTGCCATTTTGGCAAATTTTCTATGTAGGTAGTAACTTCCTGATTCATACTTCTTATCACTCCAATTGGTATTATTTTACTTATGCTAAAAGTATACTGTTGCTTGTACATACCGTCAACGCTTTAAAATCGCGTATCCCGCACGCCGCAAAACGCATCCACAGGACTGACACCTTTGAAAGATGAGTCACCCATAATCTTCGATATGGTTTGACGAATGATGTTCTGGGTTGGCTCATAAGCGTTAATATACGTTTTAACCATCGGGACATCATACAAATGGAAAGGATTATGCAGCGAAACGAATACGGTCGGCATCGAGCTAACATACCAAGGAATTTCTGGTCCCATGGGAGAAAGCCACTTTATCCTGGCGTAGTTCTCTTGAGCAAATTGCTGGACATTTGCAAATAAGATTACCGCATCGTACGAGTTGATGAAATCCGTTACTTTTTGCCGTTTGAAGAGCTGTACAGCAACTGGCTCGCCAGGTCTCTCCCGTTTAATACGTTCTGCTTCAGCTACCGGAGATTCATAAAGCGTAACCTCAAAACCTGCCCGCTTAAGCTCTTGGGTTACTAGCGTTCGAACCCCCGCCTGCTTAAGTCCAAAAAACATCATCTCGTCCCCCAGCATATATACCATAATACGCGGATGCGTTTCTGGCCGGATCGGCAAGTCGGGGCGAGTCTGCTTCACCAGCGTAATCGAGCGATCCGCCACTTCTTCAGCAATTGCCAAGTGCTCGCTGCAGCCAATTCGGCTAATAGCCGACTTTGGCGGGATGAGCGTACCCTCCTGCTGTTTACGATGCAGCCCGATTGAAGCCTTGAGCCCTAGTATGCGACGCAGGGCGTCATGCAGACGCTGTTCCGTAATGACACCGTTCTTATAACCGTCCATCATGAACTGGTAATCCTCTTCTGGATCATTAAAGAACAAGAACATATCGCAGCCCGCCGCAATCGCTTGAGGTAGAATGTCGGAACGTTCCATCGCGGAAGTTAAGCCAATCATTCGTGAGGCATCGGTGAGTACCAGCCCGTTAAACCCAAGCTGTTCTCGTAAAAGTCCTGTCACGAGTTCCGGTGACAGCGTGGCCGGAAGCAGATCTTCCTCCGCCAAGTTCGCATTAAGTCGCATGGAATAAGAAGGCAGCTTGATATGGCCAACCATTACGCTTTGTACACCTGCTTCAATCATACCCTTGTATACTTTGCCAAAGGTTTGGTCCCACTCCTCGCACGACAGCGTATTGACACTTGTCAGCAAATGATGATCTCGTTCGTCAACACCGTCTCCGGGGAAGTGCTTCATCGCCGCTGCGAAACCGCTTTCACAAATGCCTTTGAAATAGGCTTTAGACATTTGCAATACATCATCTGGATTATCCGCGAAGCAACGAGTCATCGTGACAGGGTTGCGCCAATTATAGTTAATGTCGACCACCGGAGCAAACGTCCAGTTACAGCCGACCGCTGCACCTTCAACCCCGCTTACATACCCCATCTGGTAGGCATAATTCGGATCTCCGGTTGCACCGATCTGCACATGCGTACCGATCAATGTGCCGTCTGTGCAAGCACCATTGCCTCCCGATTCCATATTAGCTGCAATTAGGAGAGGAATTTTACTATGTTGGTGCAAATATTTATTCTGCTCATAGATCTTTTCCGATGTATTCGGATTGTAACGTACGCCTCCAATATGGTATTTATCTAACATCTCCTGCAAATATTCCGCGTCATGACGATACCCTAAATTAATAAAAAGTTGTCCAATTTTTTCGTTTAGATTCATGGAGGCAATCGTTTGTTCTACCCACAGAATGTCTTCATCCTTCAAATGAAACGGTGCCGTCTTTAAATTCAACATATTACGCATCCTCCCAAGTGGTTTTGAGTCAACGTTACAATAGTCTCTATATAAATTCTATTAAAATGAACCTAATCCCTTGTTGTTGCATGCCATTTTGTGCCTTTTAAACGAATATCCGATTCTATTCTAAATAGGACAAAAAGAGAGCAGCCACTCAGCCTGCTCCCTCATATCGAGTATCATTCTGATAGTACTAGGTCAAGCCAACTTTTCGCCTCACGGTATAGAACTGGATTGTTTTCAGGTGTATAGTAAGCTAGGATTGCGACCGCCTGTGATAAGACCCATCCGCGGGCTCTTGCCCACGTAGCGTCGTCGGTCGGCAGATATTTACGGAACTCATCACGAGCTTCTGGTGAGTGTAACTTCCATGCGACCATGACATCGCATGCTGGATCGCCAATGCCCATTTCACCCCAATCGATCACCCCGGTGATGCGCTTATTTCGAACGAGCCAGTTACGCACGTCAAGGTCTCCGTGATGCCAAACTGGCGCGCTGTTCCACGGAGGTGCAGCAAGCGCCGTCTCCCACACATCAGTAATCACAGAATCACCATCGAATCTTTCCAGCCAGTGTCGGAACTCCTTGTCCCGTTGAGCCAAAGGAACACCACGTCCCTGGGGAGCACCTGCTGGATCCAGTTGTTGTAGCGCTGCAACAAACACCGCAAGATCACGCGCTGCCTGAAGCGCGTCAATCTGCGCTATCGGCACCGACTCCCCTTCAACCCACGAATGTATTTCCCAAAACCACGGATATTCGCTATTCGGATGTCCTTCGGCGATAGGTACAGGGGTTTCAAGAGGTACCATTGGTGAGAGCTTGGGCAGCCACACAAACTCACGACTTCTTGGTGTCGTTGGCCCCATGCGCCGGGCAAGCCGAATGGCATATTCTTCACCTAATCTGAAGATGGCATTCACTGTACCAGCCGGCTCAACTCGTCTCAAGGTAAGCTCTGCCCAGTGAGGGAACTGCGTGACAAGCAGTCGGCGTACGAGTGCCTCGTTAATTTCCATTTCGTCGACATGCATTTTTACACCCATTAGCGGAACCCCCCGTTTGCTATCTACATACTCTTTGTATCATCTATCCTCACTTCACTTGTTCCATTGACAGATCTTAACATTCTCTCTAACAAGGTATCAAATAAATATAGCTTTGAGTTAATAATACTCATTTATAATTAAACTATCCTGTTCGTAAACAGTGAAAAGGACTGCCAGTTGGCAGCCCTACAAATACGCAAGTACTCGTTCAATATTTATAAATCGAGAATTCATAGACGATCGGCGTGATGCTTCCTGATGTATAAATGATACGGGCTTTGCTGCCGGTGACGGCTGTGAACGTAAACTCGCTAGGCGCCGAACTTCCACCGATAGCCGAACCAGTAAAGGCGGTTTGCCAGGCGCTGCCGTTCCAATACTCAATCCGGAACCCGCTCGTGCGTCCCCCGTGTTCCGATAACACGACGCGGTCGAACGTTACGTTCGCGCCAAAATTCACTTCCAACCATTGCGCATTGTAAGATGAGCCTGAAGCGGCTTCCCAGTTCGTGAGCAGATTGCCGTCGAACGCCTCAGCGGCGCTATGACTGGCGTCCAGTTGCGATGAGCTGCCATACGAGTGGTTTAGTGCGAGATTGTCCGGCGTCCGGTAAATGCCGAACTCGTAAAGAATTGGCGTATACGTCCCCGCCGTATAGTAGATTCTCGCTTTGCTGCCGGTGACGGCCGGGAACGAAAGCTGGCTAGGCGTAGTCTTGCTGCCGATCGAAGTGCCTGTATACGCTGTTTGCCAGGAGCTGCCATTCCAATATTCGATGCGGAACCCGCTCGTGCGCTCCCCGTATTCGGACAGCATCACCTTGTCGAACGTGATGTTCGTGCCGAAGTTCACTTCCAGCCACCTGCCGTTATACGTGCCAGACGCGCTAGACTGCCAGTTCGTTGACAAGTTGTCGTCGAACGCCTTCGCTGCGCTTTGGCTGGCATTCGCCTGGGACGAGGAGCTGTACGTCCGGTTCAGCGCCAGATTACGGCCATACAGGCTGCTTGCTTTCTCACCCGACTCGCCGATCACCGTGCTCCCGTTGCTGGCCGTCACTACGTAATAGTACGTGATACCCGTGGCAACACCAGTATCGACGTACGAGGTGCCGCTCCCCGTTTGCAGAACGGTGTAAGGCCCCCCGCTCGTCGAACTGCGTTTGAGCTCATAGGCACTAGTGCCGGGCATGCTTCTCCAAGAGAGATGAATGCCATCATCGGCCGGCACAGCGTTGAGCCGGAAATCACGGAGCACGTCTTCCACGACCGCTCCTCGGTCATACCCTAAGTAGTAGGTGGGAGCGATCCAGCCGCCTTCGTCAAATTCATTCCAGGCATACATAAGGACAGCCTTCGATTCTGCGCTGCTGGGGTTCGCGCCAACCCAGTCGATCGCCTCTTGCAGATGAACACCGATTTCCTTAGGTGTCGCCTGCTGTACCCACATATTGCTCGAAACGGTCATCCAGGAAACCGGATTGTCATAACGTGGCCTTGTATCAAGTCCTGTCGTAACGATAGGAATATAGGGATGACTGGCATTGCTGCTCCATTTGCTCCTATCTTGGCTGGCAAGATAAGAGTAAGGGCCTCCGCTGTTGAACATCCACGTGTTATAGGCTGACACCGCGTCACCGCCGCTGCCGCCAGCCATAGCCACGATATAAGGATCGGATAACCCGGCAACAGCAGCTGCATTGCGCAGCGACGAGATGTCGAAATTATTCAGCGATTGATAAAAATAAATGAGCGGCCGGCCGTTTAGCACGGTTTGGTATTCGGGCATTTTAAAATAGTCGATGAACGTCGCTTCGTCATAATAGTTGCCAACGATGACGCAGAAATTAATCTGCGATTTCTGCGTGCTGGACAAATACAGGTTGAGCGCTTCCCTAATAGGGACCTCGAACGGAACTGTCGGCCGATAGGTAACGAACGCCCAGTAATCGAGCCCCATTGACTTGGCATACCCAATCTCCTGATCAAGGATCGTCTGCGTCGCACCGTTGATGTCCACTTCGTTGGTACCGACGATATATGCATAGAACGGCAGTCGGTCGTGATACTGCGATGGTCCCAGTGTTGTTTCCACCTGCTCGCCAACGTCGCGAACGACGAGCGGGTCGTCGCCGACCCACGCATCCCATCGGATTGCTCCCACGATCGCATCGGTTGCGATGCTGTTCGACGTCTCCGCTGACGCTGAACCTGAGAAAGCCAACAACATGCCTAGCGCAAACAACCATACCCCCAAACGTTTCACTTGTGTCAACATATCCATCAACCCATCCTCTCCTGGTTGAAATTCCCCCATACATTGGGGCATTGTGTTCAACATGCACTTGGGTACTTTGCCGGTACCCGAAGCTAACTTGGTGACTGGCGTACGCTACCCTTTGAGCGAACCGAGTGTAATACCTTTGACAAAATACCGCTGAATAATCGGGTAAACCAGTACAATTGGACCTATCGAAATGAGTACGACAGCGGCACGCACGTTATTCAGCGTCAGCTCCGTACGCGTTGTACTGGCTTGCGCGATATCCTGCGCCTGCTGGTTGACTGCCGCCAGCATCTCACGCAGTATCATCTGGATCACGGTATTCTTTGGATCACGGATGTAGATGATGGCATCAAACCAAGCGTTCCAATGCGAAACCGCAGCCCATAGTGCTATTGTAGCCAGTACCGGGACGGAAATCGGCAGAATGACCCGCGCCAGCAACGTTAGGTAGCCGGCTCCATCGATAAAAGCCGATTCCTCGAATCCTTTATCCAACGTCTGGAAAAAGTTTCGCATGATCAGAATGCTGAAGATACTTACGGCAGTAGGCACGATCAACACGAGAAAATTATCGATCAAGCCTAACTTTTTAATCAACAGGTACGTCGGAATCAAACCGCCTGAGAAGAACATCGGAATCAGGAAATAGATCGTCAGCGAGTTGCGAAACGGCAGTTCCCGTTTAGACAGTGGGTAGGCTGCGGCTATGGTGAATAGGACGATTAAGGCGGTGCCCAGCGCTGTCCTCACAATGCTGTTGAAATAGGCGCGCGGAATGCTCTCATAGGAAACGAGAAACCGGTAGGCGTCGACGCTCCATTCCTTGTTCCACAGATGGATGCCGAGCGAATCCGAAGAACCTGGCCCTGCGAATGACAGAATGAGCGTCTGCCAGAACGGATACAGCACGGTAAGCGAGAATAACAACATCACGACGCCGATTGCAAAGGAGGCGATCCCATCCCAACTACTCCCCCCGCCGCTTCTCCTCCGTACCCGGGTTGTCGAAAGGTTCATCATTACCACACTCCATGCTCACTGTATTTGCGGACGAACAGGTTGGCCGTGACAAGCAGCACAACACCGACGACATTCTTGAACAAGCCGACCGCTGCGGCATAATCAAATTGGAACTGCACCAGGCCGGTACGGTAGACGTAAGTATCGATAATATCAGACACTTCGTAGACTAGCGGATTGTATAAATTGAGTATCTGGTCGAATCCGCCCTCCAGAATGTGGCCGAGTCGCAGCAGGAACAGCACGATGATGATCGGCATAATCGAAGGAACGGTAATATGGCGCATTTTCTGCCATCGATTCGCACCGTCGATCGAACTCGCTTCGTACAGTTCGGGCGAAATGCCAGCAATCGCCGCGATATAGATAATCGCTCCCCACCCGACTTCCTTCCAGATGTCGCTGGCGATCAAGATCGGGATGAAGTACGTTTTGCTGGCGAGAAAATGAATCGGCTCCGCTCCGAATAGTGAAATTACGTAATTGACGATGCCGCGTTGTGGTGAAACGATTTCTACTAAAATGCTGGCGGCGATGACCCATGACATGAAGTGCGGCAAATAGGAGATGCTTTGCGTTATTTTTTTGAACCGCTCGAGTTTGATTTCATTGAGCAGAAGCGCGAACACGATAGGCGCCCCAAACCCGAACACCAACTTTAGGCCTGAGATGATTAGCGTGTTGCGTAGCGCCCGAAGAAAGACAAAGTCACTAAATAGCGTGCGAAAATGCTCCAAGCCGACCCACGGGCTATCCCAAATACCCTTGGCGATCTTAAAATCTTTGAAAGCGACGGTAACACCGTAAATCGGAATGTAGTTAAAAATAAACAGATGGGCTACGGGCAGCAGGAGTAGCAGATACAGTACTTTCATGCGCTTCATCTGCTTCCATATGATCTTTCTTTTTGCTGCCAACGTCGTTGTTGCAATTGCGCTCACGTGAGATGACACCTCGATTCGTTAAGGCACGAAACCGTCGTTGTAGACGGCTTCGCACGTGCTAGTGTGTAGTTATTTCTTCAACAAGTCAGCCGTCCGTGGCGCTTTATCCAGCTCTGCCATCACTTCATCACCACCGTTGCTCTTCCATCGTTTCAAATAATCGTCCCAAGTAGCGCCAATGTTCACTTCGCCCGTTATCGATTTGAACAAGTATTCGTTCGTGATCGTCGTCAGCTTCTCTGCGTATTTCAGCTTCAACTCTTCCACCTTGGTTGTTTTAAACAGATCGTATTTGACCGGTTGAATGTTGAGCTTCATGCCCTTGTCTTTGTTGAAGAAATAATCGTTCACTAGCTTCATGACATCTTTCGGCGTCTGGTAGGTCATCAGTTGCTTGCCGGTGATACCAAAGCTGTAGTAACCCAGACCTAACTTGTCGTCGGCATTGACTGCCTTGATCGGCATTGCAGCCGAGTTGAACGGCTCGCCTTCCCAATTAAAGTGTGTGCCAGCTTCTCCGAACTTGCTTAGTACGATACCTTCTTTGTCGAAATTGACGTAATCAAAAATTTGTAGAATGCGGGTCAGTTTCTCGTCGCTGACGTCCTTGCGGACAATAAAGTCGTAACCACCGAGTGTAGTAACAGGTCGATATGCAGCAGCACCTTGTTGTCCGTTCGCTCCGATCTGAGGCGGGGTAAACAAAATTTTCGCATTCGGATCTTTATCCAGTAAATTGCTTGGCGGCCTGCCGCTTACAGCCAATCCGGCGGCGGCATATTGCCCTTGCGCACTGCCGATTTTGCCGGTAGAAAATTTCTCCCACGCTTTCGCGCGGTTCAGCGTCACGAACTCAGGATCCACATAGCCTTTTTTGTACCAGTCCGCCATCAAGGTCAGGAAGTCCTTGTATCGGTTCGACACGTTCGCGTTCGTTAGCTTGCCGTTCTCCTCCACACTCATGTCGAAGCCTGCACCACTCGCGTCAACACCTAGACCAAACGCCCCCATATAGGTGCCTCCCCACCAGGAGAAGGTGTCATTAAACGGCGTGAAGGCGTAGGTATCCTTCTTGCCATTGCCGTCCGGATCTTGATTGACCATGGCATCAAACAGCTTCGCTTCCTCATCAAGCGTAAACGCTTCCGTCGTAAAGAACACGCGTTCGCGTCCAGCGGAAGTACCGATCGGCTGTGCGTTTCCTTTCGGCTTGAAACCGAGCTTCTCCATCCAATCGAGCCGGTACATATTACCCCAGACGAGCCCTTCGACGTTCTGCGACAACCCCACCAGCGAGAAATATTGATCCGTCTTCCCCGGCGCCACGCTCAGCTTCCAACCCGGCGCGTTTTCATCTAGCATTTTAGCGTAGTTAGGGGCGTATTTGAGAATCAACTCTTTCGGAATCGTACGCGACACACCATCTTCATACAGCTTTTTAGCATCGTTGGCCGAGAAGAACGTCGCTTCTGGCAGCTCTCCAGACGCCACCATCAGATTCACTTGGTCACGGTTGTTGACGTCGATCTTCTTGTTCTGCAACTTGACGTTGAATTTGCTCTCGAGCTTCTGTTGTACGAAATTGTTGTCCTCTACCTTGCCCCTTGCATTCATCCCCACCCAGCTAATGGTCAGCGTTTTATCCATCGATGCTGTCGGCGCTGCGGACGAGGCAGTTGACTTACCCTCACCCGGCGTAGAGGAAGAACTCCCGTCGCTGCCGTTGGAACACCCGATTGCCGCAGTGGCTAGCGTTAAGCTTGTTGCAAGCAGTAATGCGGGGCGAAACGTCTTGTTCGTGAACACATTCATGGTAAGGAAACCCTCCTTGATCTATTTTGCAAGCGCTTTATTCGTTGCTCCATCATCATAAGGGATTGGGCTTCACAGCAATGATACGATCGTTAGCCGATCTAACACAATCGTCATCACTCTCGAATGGACTCGTACGGGATCCTCACCATCACAGTCGTCCCGCCCCCCTCCTTGCTTTCAATATCCAGCCCAAAGCCCTCTCCGTAATGCAACCGCAGCCGTTTGTTCACATTGTAGATGCCGATTCCACCGTTATCACTGCTGTCCTGCAGCTTTCGTTTGATGTCCTGCAGTCGGTCTGGAGATATGCCTTGCCCATCGTCTGCCACGATGATGACTACGCAATCACCGTCGCGTACAATCGTGATGGCTGTGATTACCGATCGCTCTTTCATGGGAACGGCGTGATGAAACACATTTTCGAGCAGGGGCTGCAGTACGAGCTTGACGATTCCGCAATCGAGCAGCGTGTCGTCCACTGTCCAGTGGCATTCAACATGTCCCTCCTGCCTCTGCGCCATCAACTCTACGTACACTTCGGCATAGGCGATCTCTTCCCGCAGTGACACAATCGTCCGACTATGTCCAGACATGTAACGGAACAGACGGCTCAGCCTATGTATCAGACCGACGGCACGACGCGTTTCTTGCTTCTCGACTGTAAATACAAGGCTTTCCAGCGTGTTGTACAGGAAGTGAGGGTTAATCTGCGCCTGCAGTGCGAGCAGCTGCAGCTCCCGCTTCTCGTATTCGAGACGAAGCTGACGATGATTCGCGATCAACGATTCGTCCACAAGCAACTCGATGCGATCAAGCATCCGGTTGTACGTTTCGCTTAACCGGTTCACTTCTTCGATGCCATATGATTTGGATGACAGTGACCTGGAAGCTCCGGTTGCGACTTCCTCCATTCGAAAGCTTCCGAGCTTGCGGAATGGATGAACGAGGTAGCGCGACATCGCTAATGAGAAGAACATGGCGAGCACTAATAAGCCAAGCAAGATCGAAATGTCGTCGTAGATGAGATCATTGGTCTGTTTACGCACAGACGATACGTCGAATTCGGACACGAAATACCAAGGTAGGTGCGGAAGCTTGCTCGAGAAGCGGTATTCGTCCTTCTCCTTCGTACCACTGTCCTGCCTGCCAATCATGTCCGGATTTGAATGGGACACGATCATTCCGCTATCGTCAACGATGAACGCATTGCTGTTGTTTTCTTTAAAATCTGCATACAGATTGGCGAAGAAAAGCGTGTTCACATCTAGGCTGATCGTCCCGATGGATTGTGAACCAGTACTGTAGATGGCAGCACCAAGCCGGATATAGGACGATCCGCCACGTTCCCGAACCAGCTCGTAGCCCAGGCCAGGCATCGAACGCTTCACCGATTGTGCCGTCGTTTCGCCTCCGCTCCGCACCGGATAGAAGTTTGAATAAAGCAGCCGGTTTTGCCGGTCGTAAATGCTGAGCGTATCACGGGCTAGCCCCATGTATTCGTTTTTGCGGATCCAGTCCGTGATTTGTTCCGACGATTGCGGCGACTCGCTCGTCATGAGTCGGCGAATGAAGAGATCATAGCTGATACGCGCCAGGCCAACGGACTTCTGGTCGATGAACAGCTCGATTCGGTGACTCGTGTTAGAGAACACCGTGCTGTACGAGTCTCGCAGTTCGTTGCCGACAATGCGCATGGACTGCGCGTAGAAGCTGGCGATAAACACTACAATCGGAAGCAGAATGGTGACGGCAAAATAAAGAAGGAACCGAGATTGCAGCGAAAGCGAGCGTTTCTCCTCCTCTGAAGCCAGTCGATCGCCTAGGGCCTCGTACCGCTTCATCCGCTGAAGGAAACGAAATAGCGGCCGAAGGATGGCGCCGGAAAGGAGTGGCGACATGACGAATGAGAGCAGTACGCAGGAGCTGAGCATGATCGCAAGCAGCTTGAGAATAAGCGCTAACTGCTTGCGGTGAATGGAAACGTTCTCCTCATATACGATCGTAAAATCGTACATTGTCATCCGTTTGACCGTCACGGTCCCGTTGCGCACTGCCTGCTCCCCTGGACCGTATTCGCCATCGGGCAAATTGCCCAGGCTAGCTAAATTGTCTGACGCCACATCAACGCCAACGAATACCGGATCGCCTTTGGCATCGAGCAACGCCATATGGCTGCTGTACGGAATTTGTCGCCGGAAGAAATCTTCGTCCAGCAGCAAGAACGCATTCCCTCGCAAGGTGCCGTCGCTTGACTCAAGCGCGGTCCACAGGAACGGCTGATTGCCAAGCCGCTCTATAGCGTCCCGCAGTCTCGTATCGGTTACGGATTGCGGCTGCAGACCAAAGAACGGAAATGCCTGGCCCTTCTTTACGAATTGGACCGTCTTACCCTCGTCCACTCCTGACTCGCGGAGTGGCAGATTGGCTGAATACAGCTTGTCCGAGCTGTACTGCGTGCGCGCTGTCTGAATCAAAATACTGCCGAGAAACGGATTGTCCTTCTTCAGGTTGAAAAGCAATGTCTCCACGTCAGCCGATGCCGTAGCCCTCGTGTAAGCATCCGCTGGCGTCGCGTTTTCGATTACGTCGATATAACGGGCGATTCGGTCGTCCACGCGTAAGTGATCCATCACGTTGAAGGCATCATCGAAGCTGCGGACGAGATCGAATTGAATCTGATTAACCTTCATCGACTGGATATGCGACATTTTATCTTGAATGAACGACTTCGTCTTGAAATAAAAAAGCGTGCTGATCAAAAGCAGTAAGATCAGCGCGACAGTAAAGGAAAATAGCATTAGAAAGTTGCTCAGTTTCATTTTTTTTGCTGACATGGCCTCTAGCCTCCTTAACTCGTCCGTTTGATGCGATAGGCGAGAGGCGTGACGCCGACAACTTTTTTGAACAATTTATTGAAATAGGAAAAGTTATGGAAGCCTACCTCGCTGCAAATTTCATTAATTTTCGCATCCGATTTCAAGATCATTTCGGCGGCCATTTCGATTCGCACTCGATTCACGTAATCAATGAAGTTTTCGCCGGTTTCACGCTTGAAGAGAGAACTAAAGTACTTCGTATTCAGATGTAAATGATCCGCAACATCTTCGACCATCATTTTCTCCTGATAATTGACAGCTACATAGCGTTTGGCCAATAGCACGTATCGATTGCCGCTGTCTGGCAGCGATTCGGCGCGTTCGGCGACGGAAGCCATTGTATTAGCGAACCAGGCTTGCAGTTGAGCTAGCGTCTCTAAACGCTGGATCGTGACCAGCGATTCGGACTTATCAGGGAAACGATCTCCAGCGTTGCGCTCTTGCATACTGCGGTCGAGTGCGAATACGATCTCCATACAGCCAAGCCGAATATCAGAGATGCGCTGCGGCGACCCCCCAGTCAGCAAGCCGAAATAGGCGTGTACGAATTTACGCGCCTCTCCCGGCTGCCTGCCTGCGACCGCCGCAATCAGTTCGTTAGCGATCGGTTGCTGCCGATCCTTGACGGGACTTGAACTTGTTATGTCTGCCTCATTTGACGGCAAATCTTGGCGAAACAGAATCGTGTTCGCCCCTTGGAAGAAACGTGCGCTCAGGGCATAGTTCGCTTCATGATAGGAAGCGGCAATGGCACCTTTCCCTTGATGCAGATTGCCAACCCCGGCAATCATGCCTGTTCCGATCGGTAGAGTGGCATCATAAGATCGCAACTCCTCCCCTATTTCTCTTAAAGGTGACAGCAGATCCAGCTTGCTGATGGGAAGCGGGCTATGAATGAACAATACAAGCCGGTTGCCGTAAGGCAGTGCGACGGCTGACCGCAGCAGCGGCCATCGGCTCCCGGATTGTTGGAAGAGTCGCTGCAGCGCAAGCATCGGACCGAAGTCGGTTGCTGAATCAAATGTGCAGACGACGATACGCAGATAGACATGCTTCCCTTCCGCCTGGAGCAATAATGGCCAGTCATCGTCGCTTGATGTCACATCCTGCAGATGTCCTTGCAGCAAGCGAACCAGCTTCAGCTCAGTCGATTGGGCCGCAACCGGCTTCGTGATGATTGCCGCTTCATCTTGGCTCCACTCATCCGTGACAGAGCGGACAAGCTCGGCTAGTTCCTCTTTGACGATCGGTTTGAGCAAATAGCCTTTGACCCCGGAACGAATCGCTGATTGCGCATAAGCAAAGTCATTGTAGGCGCTCATCAGGATCATCCGAAGCCGTGGGTGCTCCGCATGAACGAGTGACGCTAACTCCAAACCGTCCATAACCGGCATCTTTATATCCGAAATGACCAAATCCACCCGCTCCGATCGGATGCGGGCTATAGCTCGCTCTCCATTGGATGCGCTTACAATCTCATGTATGCCATAATCTCCCCACGGGAGTAAACCTTCGATTCGTTCACATACATTTTTTTCATCATCGACAATCAGCAGTCGGCCCATTCGCCTTCCATCCTTCCGGTTCCACTTGGTATAGTTGAGCTTGCTTCAAGGTATTCGATATTTCTCGACATTTCCCTGCCGGTAAGCACAGCTGGATGGCAGGCGCCGACTCTTCGTCAGACGGCACCTTGATTCGGACGGTTCCAGCGAATGCGGGCGGCATAAATATGGTTGTTGCTGCCGTAATGCTCGCAGCCGGCCGGTTGCATCCATTCACAAACTGTCACCCACGTCTCCGCTTCGTTCACATGAACAACGCCGAAATTGCACAGCCGTGCTCCCCGCTCCGGAATGAGTACGCGTTCGGAAGAACGAATTAGGCACAGCCGTACCGGATCGACTTCGGCCATGAACAGCGGCGCCCGATGACGGAAGACGTGACCATTGTTATCCGCTTTGCGGGTATAAACAAGATACAAACCATCACTGTGTGACACCCAATGCTGCTGCGTATTGTAAGTAGGCACGATCGTGCCGTCGTCCCATGTCCAAATGACAGGTTCCTCGAAGTGGAGACCGTCCTCACTTCGCGCGACTGCGCCTCGGTTATCGGCGCGTAGCGTCAAATAATAGGTCCCGTTGTAGGATACTAGCGAAGGCTCGTAATAGCCGCGGTCCAGCCCGAGCGTTAGCTCCGAACCATGCTCGATGTAACGCAGCTCATCTCCCTCAAGCCGACAGCGTACGACGGTACTGAACATATGCGGGTTATCGCCTAGACGCCCATAAACTGGCAACAGTATGTCGCCATTGTGCATATCAACACGCTGGGTGCAGCCCGCACCGGTATTGGCCAGCCTAGGCGGCATCGACATCTCCCGCAACGGTGCCCACACATGCGCCGCATGATCGTAAACGGAATATCCCGTCGATCGTCGTCGATCATGGACCAGTTCGCCATCGCGATATAGGACCGTGTGTCCGGTGCCAAGCAGTTTCCCCGTTGCCGCATGCCATGCCGGTGTAAAGTCGGACAGTCCCAGCAACGTACCGTCCAGCTGTTGTCTCAGTTCGAAGCCTCGCATCAAGCTCGGCTCTTCCCAACCCGCAGCGACTGAGCGCATGTGGTGCAGTGGCCCAAACACATCTGAGCCAGCGAGCGTCAGCTTCTGCAGTGTCAAGATGATCTGCGGCGCCGCGCCAGTACCAGCAACCGGCGCAATGACGCCTGCCCGCGCATGCACCCAACATGCTGATTCCGTAAACCCGCTGCCTGCAGAATCCAATTGCACCGTATAATCCAGCTTGGATCTCGCAGCGACTTCTTTTCTGGGAGCGCCAATCCGTTTCGTCTCCCCTGTCCTTACCTCAACTGGCTCACCATCCACGCTAAACCAGACTGAAATAGCCGATGGATTGAACACCAAGTCCCCAGCCACGGAGAAACGCAGCCGTCGCAGGGCATTACGGTAACCAGAGAGCTCTATGTTCGTTGCGTACCACACGTCCTCCCGACCGCCGATCAGCGCACAAAAATCTTCAAGTTCCTCCCAGTTGCGATCGCGTTCGAATTCGTAGCTGTGTCCGTATATATACAACAGACCCATACGGGAATGACGCTGCTCCAGTGTAATGAGTTTCTGCGCAAACGCGAGCATATCTCGATGATGACAGGTTGGTCCCCACGCGAACGGATCTTCGGGGATCGTAAATTGTCCGTGACAAGCTGTCGTTCTGGCGTATTCGACGCCCACCGCTTCAATCAACGTGGCAGCCTGCCGGTTCCAAGCGCCGAATGGATATGACAACCCGGTAACGGGGTAGCCAACAAGCATTTCCAATTGCCGCCGATCCTCGGTGATCTCACCGATCACCCGCTCGGGCGGCAGCTGATCCAAGAACGGATGATGCACCGTATGCGCCGCGACTTCATGTCCAGCGAACAACGAGCGCAGCTCCGCGCCTGACAAAAAGCCCGGCTGATCAAGCCGTCCTGAGTTCAAATGAAACGTGCCGCGCACTCCGTGGCGGTTCATGATGGCTACCATACGGCGGTCATACACTTGACCGTCGTCGTAGCTCATCACGAGTGCTTTGCGTCTGCCTTGTGCGAATAGATCATAGCGAATGTTCATTGTTCTGGGCTCCATTTCTTCTTACATGGTTCCTCCCAGTATAAGTCTGGTGCACATACGTAACTAACACAATCGTTAGCACAATTGTCACGATTTCCACTTTATCACCGGATATTTCCTCCGATTATTCATGTCATTGTAGCTTGAATCTGTGCAGATGTTCGGTCAAATGTTCTCTCCTTAAGATTTCAATCTGCTTGTCCCCGATGAGGTCATAATGTGGATATTCATCACGAAGATGTATGTATGCTGGATTTAAACCATTTGCTAAGCACCATTTCTTTAATCGTTCTAAGTCACAGCAGCCTACCTTTGTAATCGTTTTTACCCCTGGAAAGCGAGGTTCTACCCAATAATGCGTTAAAAAGGCAATTTCTCCTTGTAAACATTTGCGTTTCCATTCATTCAGTTCAAGTCTGGAAATTCCGAAAGCCATGTCATCACTCTCCTATTCCGTGCCCAGGCTCCTTTTAATATGCAATAGTATGAAACTTTTCCCTTGAAAAACATACACTGGCAAACAAAAAAACGCGATAAGCGATGGACGTTGGCCTACATCCTTGCCGCGTTCTAGGTTATCTTCCTTTAGATTCCCCTGAAACCATTAGGCAGCCGACCACTGTCGCGAATCGCACGAATCTGTCTCAGTGTCAGGTATTTGTCAGTCGAGATCAGCGAATTCGCATCGTTGCCGCTAATGATGTTATCGAAGTCGCTGACGTTCCTTACTCCGTGAAAGACTTGAAAAGCTCCCCTGAATCGCGTGAGGCTGAAGAGTACGAGCGTTGCGCCCGGGTTTGTGGAGAAGAACCGAAGGCTCTCCATCCCTCCCAGTGGTATGTCGAAGTTAGGGATACCGATGTTGCCGCTCAAGATGGCATTGGCGCCCTGAAAATACTTCTCGCTGTACACGGTCAAGCGGGGGTAAGTGACTTTTGCTTGGACTGGCATTGGCATTCAACCACCTTTCACTGTCTACAATATGTGGACAAGCGAAGGAATGCTTGGACGTAAATCAGCGATTGTAAAAAAAACGGGCGTACTCCCTCGTACAGTAATGCATGTAATTAGCTCTGAGAATGAGGATGTTGACTGAGATTATATAAAATTTCTTGATCAATCGGTATGCTCAGTTGCTTCAACGCTAATAATACTGCGCCTGCTACAGGTGAGAATGTAGGCTTAATAATCTTATACTTCTTGTTGTTTCCTTGACTCAATTGGGAAGCGAGCCTTTGTTGGAAATAGTCACTGTGAACAACACTACCTACGAAAGAAACGTTGACTTCTGCATCGGAAAAGTATGCTGCGAGCATTTCAACCCCCGTAATTATCTGATGGATTGCACGGTCGCAAACGAGTGTAGCCAATTGACTATTTTGAAGCGCCGCCTTGGTGATTAATGGAGCCATTTGACCAAACTTTTTATTACGTTCTCGTTGATCTGAAACAAATCCTTGCCTCGCAAGTTGAGATAACGCTTTGACTGTGGCCAGATCCCAAAATTGTAGGATATCGATGACCAAATCATGATCACTATCGTCGACGTTGCCCGAAAGAATTTCGAATGTGGCGTCATAAGCTAGAAATCGAGCAGCACTAGCTGCATAATGATGCAGGTCATAATTCCTGATCTGCTCTCCTTCCTCATTTATCGCATAAATAATTGACCCTGTTCCCGCGATTACAATAACGCCCGGTTCTGTAAGAAGTGCTCCACTATGAGCTACTACCGCATCATTGACGTGTTGTTTCAAGCAATTTAATCCCTCTACTACTGTCAATGGTAGTACCCACTCAAGATCCGCTTTAGAATCAAAACCAGCAATTCCCGCCGTCAACGCTTGCACATGTGTCACATTTCTTCCCGCCTGGGCTAATGCCTTTTCGATGGCTTGTTGCACATTTTCCCTTGCTTGCAAATCCTTATGTATGGAAGAAGCCCCATTCTCTATGTAGGATAGAACGTTTCCTGCGAGATCTACGGCCATTACCCTCGTATGGGTGCCGCCTCCATCAATACCAATAACAATCTCTTTCATTTCCTGTACGATGATCGATCACTCCTCATGCAAAGTGGATGATATGATTACAGATATAACAAACATTAACGCTAGGTGAAGGTTTGCAGTTTATCGAATTGGTACAGCTAAGATGATATGCAGCAATTCATTCATTTTAAAATGCTTGGTGATGTAGCCATTCGTTTCAAATACATCAACGAGTTCTAATAGCGGCATATAATCCTCGCCCTTCTCACCTACTGCGCCTTCCATGCTGTCCGTCATTAAGTCAGCGATACAGATTCGACCATGTGGTTTCAATACTCTACGCATTTCTTTAATCGCCAACCGCTTTTGATCATCCGTTAGGTGATGAAAGGCAAAACTCGAAACAACAAAATCAAATTTTCCGTCCAGGTAGGGCAACGCTAGGAAATTGCCAAGCTTGGTTTCCATCTCTGGAAATTTGCGTTGACACTCCTTTAACATCTCAATGGACTGGTCGACTCCCGCCATTACTACGCCTTCAACAATCAGACGGCCGGCTAGATTTCCAGTTCCTGTTCCGATATCAAGTCCCCGTTCCCCACGGACTGGTGACACCCATTTCACGATGAGGCGCAGCGCTTCATCGTAATCTTTATATTTCCTTTGGTTTTCTTGCACCAATTGATCGTGATCGCTCGCCAAACGGTCAAACCCCCACTTGTCCTCCCAAGTCCGCTGTTCCCTCAACCTTCTTGAACCTTCCGCGAGCGTATAGATATCGTCCAGCGGAAGTACTTGGTTATTCTTGAGGCTTTCAATCATTTCGTCCGTCGTTTCAATAATCTGTTTCATTTCGACCCACTTGGAAAACATGACAGACCGTTGCAGTTCCAAAAAATATTGTAATTGGTTGTATCCCTGAACTTCAATATCCGACAGTACCTTCTGAATGTCGCTAACCACCATCCCCGACTCCCGTAAGGCAATGATCGTCTGTAAGCGCCAGATGTCTTCTTCGTCAAAGACACGGTAATGGTTGTCATCTTGCTTGGAAGGCGCAATGAGGCCTTTCTCTTCGTAGAAGCGAATAGCCCTTTGCGATATTTTCAATCTGTCTGAGACCTCTTTTATTTTCATGAGGAACCACCTTTTATGTACATTACATCTATATGTTAACTCATTGCATATCATCTTGACCTTCACTTTACGTCAGGGTTTAGTATAAAACAAGACAAAGGAGGCTGAAATGATGAAAAAATTAATCAAAGGCGCGACCATCCTAACGATGGCAAGCAATGAACCATTTGTAGGGGACATTCTCATTGAAGGAGATCGTATAGCAGACATTCAAGCTGATATTACCACTGAAGTTGATGAGGTGATTTACGTCGAAGGAATGGCCGCGTTACCTGGACTTATTAACGCTCACCAACATACGCCAATGAGCTTATTGAGAGGATTTTCGGACGACCTCAAGCTCATGGACTGGTTAAACAAAAAAATGCTGCCCGCTGAAGCCCGAATGACGCCTGAGGACATTTACTGGGGCACAAAACTCGCTATGGCCGAAATGATCAAATCGGGTACGACGGCTTTTGCTGACATGTATATCCACATGAATGAAATTGCAGCTGCGATAGAAGAAGTCGGCATGCGGGCTTCTTTAACGCGAGGGTTGGTCTTCCTTGAAAATGACGGAGGTCGACGAATGTCAGAGGCGGTTGATCTCATCCATCGCTGGAGTGGTAAAGCCGAGGGCCGAATTACCACAATGTTAGGCCCCCACTCTCCTTACACGGTTCCCCCTCAGCCCTTCCTAGAGATAATCGCCCTTGCTGAGCAAGAGAACATTGCCATACACACGCATCTTGCTGAAACCAAAGAAGAAGTAATCAAGATTCGGGAAAAGTATAATCAAACGCCAACCGAATATTTGTATCACCTCGGTATGTTTGACAAAGCTCATGTGCTCTTGGCTCACAGCGTTCATCTTAATCGCCGCGACATTGGATATTTGAAAGGTATGCGAGGTGGCGTGTCTCACAATCCGGTAAGCAACCTCAAACTTGGATGCGGTATTGCCCCCATTATGGAGATGATTGAACAAGGAATTACCGTTGGGATAGGAACAGACGGCGCTGGCAGCGCCACAACGTTAGATATGTTTTCAGAAATTAGAGCTGCAACCTGGTTACAAAAACTGGATTACGGTGACCCCACGAAACTTCCCGCTTTTGATGCCCTTCGCATGGCGACGGTTGGAAGTGCACAATTGTTGAATATCGGGCATGAAGTTGGCATTTTGGAAATCGGGAAAAAAGCAGACATTATTCTGATCGATTTGAGAAAACCCCATTTACAGCCGATCCACAATATTCATTCGCTGCTCGCTTATTGCGCTAACGGATCAGATGTAGACACAACCATCGTAAACGGAAAAGTGTTGATGAAAGATCGCCAACTGCTGACGATCGACGAGGATGAGTTAATCAAGCAAGTATCCATACGTTCGAAACGTATCGTCAGTGGTATCTGATCACCGCTAACGATTAACGCGAGCATTTCTGCTCGCGTTTTTATAGCGTAGTTTCTATTCGAATTTGAATCTTTTAGTCCTAGAGCTGATAGCCAACTACGATCAAACAGCTAAGACATCAAAAACTTACGGAGGAATTCAAATACACGTTGCAACAACAATGCTGTCGATTCTGCATCATACGAAGACAAACTACTGTCGGCAAAGAGGTGTTGATTACCTGGGTACACATAGAGCTCGGCATGATTAGCCGAGGACACGAGATCTTGTGCCGCCTCCAAGTCGCCTTCATCAACGAAATAGGGATCAGCGTCCATACCGTGAATCTGCACCGGTACATCCGCCGGCCAGGGTGACCCGAACATCGAGGTCGGAACGCAAGAATAAAAGAATAATGCTCCACGGGTACCTTCACGGGTCTGGGCGAGCTTCTGAGCCATCAATACACCTAGTGAAAAACCCGCATAGATAATATCACGCGGTAAACCGCTGGCCACACGTGTACCCCGCTCCATTATCTCTTCGAATCCAAGTTCTTTAACGTAGGCCATACCGTCATCGATAGTCGCAAACACGTGACCTTCGAAAAGGTCCGGCACATGTACAGTGTGCCCTTCCTCTCTTAGCCTATCAGCGAAGGTGGATATCCCTTTTGTCAGTCCCAATACATGATGAAACAAAAGTATCTCAGCCATCTCTATCTCCTCCCATGTGGACCTATAAAAATGGCAGCTGATCCTCTGATCGGCTGCCGTTATATTGTTCTAAACAATCCTTACTTGTTAAGCACAACATGTATATATCTGATTCCTAATTTTCTAATATGCAACTACTTTCTTCTTCTCATATTGCTCTATTACACATACTGAATCCATTTTTAGCTTTTGATATAAAGAGATGTATCTATCTAACTCGTGACTAATTGCAATGACTTTTTCATTAGTAAGACTACTTTGCACTAATGCTTCTTGAATCATTTGAAGTCGCACTGTTTCGATTTTTTCTAAGAGGAATTGCTCCATTTACGTATCTCCAATCCTGTTGAATAAGTCGACTAGGATATTATAAAACAGATAGATACAAAAGGTTGTTACTATTTGTCGAAATTCTAAAATAATATTTCAACAAATTCTTTCCTTCTTGATATTATGTTTCAAACAAAAAAAGGCTTTCTCACTTGCTTGTAAGCCAAGTAGGAGAAGCCTTGATCCTTAACACTACTGTTACTTCTGTGAGCTTACTTTTAAGAGAACTGTTACCGCTTCTGCTCTCGTTGCAGGATCTTGCGGCACGAATCGATTATCACCTTTTCCCTGCATGATTCCAGATTGTAACACGAAAGCAACGCTGCTCTTTGCCCAAATCGCTATATCCATATCATCCGCAAAGCTTGTTCCAGAATCCGTCTTGCTAGATTTCCCTAGAGCGCCTGCGATCACTACTGCCACTTCGGCTCGCGTAATTTCAGCGTTGGGACGGAAGCTACCGTCATCATAGCCATGCAGGATACCCTCTCGTACTGCCATTGAGATTGCTTGTTGCGCCCAAGCTCCAATCTCAGCGCTATCTGTAAAATTCAGTTTCCCGCCTTCACCTTGAGGCTTCAACATATTCATCAGCATGACCGCAAATTCTGCACGCGTTACGGTATGATTCGGTTTGAAAGTCCCTTCTGGATAACCAGTGACGAGACCGTCCTTTACTGATTGTAGAATATTTGACTGAGCCCAATGCCCTAAGATATCACTAAAACTTAGTTTAACTGCCTCTCGGTCAACTGCAAATACCGCATATTTCGTAAAATGATTCACATCTACGGTGATTTGATCCCCGCTTACTTTTCCGCCGGGAACTTCTACCCATACCTTGTTCATTTCATCAAAATAGAAAACTGCAGCTCTTTGATCACTTGCTATACTGGCCGTATCAAATGCAAACGTCAGCGTAATCGGTTTGCTGAAGTTCTCGGTGAAGTTCTTCAAAATCTCGAAGATAGGGCTTGCTAGCGTTTCCTTATCCTTAATTAATTCCTGTGTATCCAACACTTTATCAATGGTCACCTTGAGTTCTTTGGATGAAGCATCCGCCGGAATCAAGATCGTAACTTCCTTGTTCAAACTAACTTCGCCTGTTTGACCAACTGGCAGTGTCAAATTGCCATCTGTGGAGGTAATCACTGTAGTAATTGGTGACGTTGGCGGTGAAATTGGACCGCTTCCACCAGGCGCGCTTGGCACATTTGGCGCGCTTGGCTCAGCCCGTTTCACATTAAGCACATAGGAATGTGAACTCCCATCTTGTGCGTACACATCAATGAAGATTGGATTCTGCCCCACATTCAAGTTGGATATCGTGTACACGTACACATTACCGGTGACAGAACTAGTCGTGTAAGTTACACCAGTCACCGATAGAGTTTGGTTAGGATTAGCTTTGGTTAAAGTCATATTAAAACTGGTAACGCTGTTTGGTACTTCCACATTATACGTAAATTCCGAAGGATTGAATGCCAATGCACCTTGATCAACTAACATGTTAGATAGCGATGCATCCGTACTAATCACTTCTCCTGCACCTGCACGAATATCCTGCGTCACTATCGCATCATTATAATTTGGTGCAATGACGGTGATGAGATGGCTTCCTAGTGACAATGCGCCTGCTTTTAATGAAATTTTCCCAGTGTTAATGGTGTACTTCGCTAATGGCACCGTCTTCGTCCCGTCTTTGACAGCTATGATCTCATCCCGCCAATTCACATCATCTGCAAAAGTGATGTCAATCGCGCTCGCTACGTAATTATCGGAGTTATCTGAAGTTAGATTAGGCGAAGGCATCCACGTCACGATTTGAGTAATACCTGTATCGAAATAGTCGGTTGCCGAAATTGTAACGGTATGATTACCTTGTGCGAGTACACCAGCCCTAAAAGTGATTTTGCCAGGTTCGACGGTGTAGCTCTCTAACGGTATGGTCGTCGCTCCGTCCAGTACTGACGTAATGGCACCGCGCCATGCCGCATTATCAGGGAATGTAATAACGATGTCATGCGCAACATCATTGGCTGTAATGTCCGCCGCTAACGCCACTGGTTTCAACTGTACCAACTGGCTGACAACAGCATCACCGTAATGTCGCGTTGAGACTGTTATGGTATGGTTGCCTAGGCTCAGCACGCCGGGATTAAATGTTATCTTCCCAGGGCTAACCGAATATACAGCTGACGATACTGTAACCGTGCCGTCCTTTACCTCGGTAATCTCATTGCGCCATGCCGACAAATCCGGGAAGGTAAGTTCAATTGGACTCTCTGTGTTATTACTCGAGGCGTCCGCGGTCAAGACCGGTGCAGTCAGAAGGAACTTCTGAACACCAGGTTTCCTATTAATAGCAAGGTCTCCCCCAAAAATAAAGGAGCTATTAGCCAGATAAGGAATGCCGTTATTCACAGCTAAGGAATTTGCCATCACCGATCCTTCCGTAATGCCAGAGACACCTACAGATATCCAACTACTTCCGTTATATTTCTTCACAGCTGTTGTACCGTCAGTTAGTCTACATGCTACATAGAGCACGCTTTCAGAATAACTGAAAGAAGTATAACTGATATTACTTGAATCTCCTGTTTTCAAACTCCCGTTGTCTACCCTAGTCCAGCTGTTTCCTTCATACTTTTTCAGTGTGACGCCATAACCCGTTAGCCAATCCACATACGCCACATAAGGTATGCCACTGCTGATGGTCAAGTATGTAGTCGAATATCCGCCTGTCGCAAATGGCCCCAGATTGACCCAACTACCGTTACTTGCATCAAATTTTTTAACCTCACCTGAATAACTAGTCATTCCTTGCCATGTGCCACCTATCATAATACGATCAGGCTTCTCATTGCGATAAGCTACATAGGGGACGCCATTATCAACCGATAGGGAGATCTGCGATACTGGATCCTGTGAAATTCCCACAGTACCTAATAATTCCCAACTATTATCGCTTTCCTTATACTTCTTCACTGTTAGTTTATCGCCATTTGCCCCGTCTTTATAGGCTAGATAAGGGATGCCGTTTGAAACAGCAACTGACATCTCATACGCCCTGTCTGCGGAAATAGCCCCACTGCCTACAAGCTGCCAACGGTTTCCGTCGTATTTTTTGACGATAGCTTTAAATCCACTCGACATATCCGAAAAAGCCGCATATAGACCATCCTCTGAAACAGCGGTAGATTGATAAAATGCAGTTCCTACAAGACCATTCGTCCCTCCCGAAATGGTTTCATCTCCTGCTGAAGACCAATTGCGGCCATCCCATTTTTTCACAAACAGTTTATTCCCATAATCTTCTATATAGGCCAAATAAGGCGTATCCTGAACGAACTTGAGTGACATATTAAAGGATGCCTCTTGCGAAATGCCTTTATTGCCCACATATTGCCAACTACCGAGCTCATTCTCATCTAACTGATTAATCTCGATCCTCCTATCAAAAGGAACGCCAAGAATATCCTTCAATGCACCTGGAGCTATTCGAATTTGATTGTCTAAGCCCATTAGCGGTTTCTGGAAGGTAATGACAATTGTACCGCCACCAAGAATGGAAGAAGTCGTGTTACTAACGGAGTCATCTGGCGTTAAAACGGAGAATTCCGTTGCATCCGTTCTTTTGACCGAAATCTTATTCTTCAACTCCTCTAGAATCCCGGCGTTCGTTTCTTTGGAGGAAAATGTAAGTGTAACTGACTTATTCCCTTCCCCGACGGACGCAGACCACGAGACATCAAGCGAAGGCTCTGGCTCACTTACCATACAATAATTTCCAAACATAGAACCCGAAACAGGAGCAAACTCGCTTTCACTGCATCGTACACCTTCTACGGATGAACCATTAAGTTGGTACGTTTTAGGCGTCAGCTTTTTAATTACCCATACTTGACTTTCAAACGTTGCCCAACCATATTGGACAATCTTTGTGCCAGTAAACGAACAATTCTCTCCTTCGCCGGCACAGTACGTCCATGACGCGGCAGACGCTTCCTTTTCAAATGGATGGGTAAGCGATAACACGGAAAATAAGGCAAACCCCGCTACAAGTAGAGCAAGTTTTAGAATTATGCTTTTCTTTAGTCTTGGAATCAATAACATCGTTGTACTCCTTTAAAAAGCTTATTTTTTAACCGTCGGTTCATTAACGGTTTCTTCTCCTATCAATCTACTACAGCTCAATAAAAGAATAATGAAAGATTCCGCTGTAAAAAGACAAAAACCGCGCAGCACCAAGGCTTCGCGGTTTTTGTCTTTTTTTCACTTAATGCTCGCACAATCGAGTCGTATACAGTACGATTAGACCTATTTTATCCCCCGTCATCTCGTATATCATCATCAACTCGCGTATCACTGACAATGTCCATGAGAATTACTCCCTTACTAATCCAACAATTCAAAAGTTACTAATTTAAAAGTAGGTGCAACCTTTTCATTACCCTACCCGTTTATGATTCTGAAAGCCCAGAAACACAAACAAATCCCACTATGAGGTGAACCAGAAATGAAAAAAACGATCAAAACACTTACACTAACAGCAGCAACTGCATTGCTCTCACTTACTTTAATTGGTCAAAGCTTTGCGGCATCCACTACCTTTACTGACTTGGATAACGTTGCGACAAAAGATAAAATTATCTCCCTTCAACAAGCTGGTATCGTCTCAGGAATCACAACTGACCTATTTGCACCACAAGATAAGCTTTCAACTGCACAAGCTGTTCAACTGTATGTTAATGCACTTGGCCTTAATCTAGACTTAGTACGTTTCGTGAAAGAGCCAAAAGCAACTGATTATTTTGCCAATGCTTCTAATGATGCTTGGTACGCGAATGCGTTTATCGTTGCTGCAGTCAACAGTGTGGATCTTCCGAAAGATCTAGATCCAAACAAAAAAATCACACGCGAAGAATTCACACATCAGCTTGTACGTGCAATTGAAATCAGTAAGGGTCTTCCGTTAATTAACCCCGTTCTAGTAGATATCAAAGATACAGATCAACTCAACGTGGAGTATTCAGGATCTATCCAACGTGCGCTTAAATACGGGATTATTACGCTGAATGCCGAAGGTAAATTTAATCCTAAAAGTGAGATAACACGCGCTGATGCGGCAGAGGAAATTTTCAACGCACTTGCGTATTTGAAAGCTCATCCAACTCCGGTTGTATCCGCTGACCCCATTACTGCAACACAAAGTGTTGAACTGATCAAAGGTGCTCTAGGTGAACTTGGTACAGATATTCAGATTAAAATTGACCCGGATGCCAAAGTGACACGCGAATCGTTCACTTACATGCTGATTCATACGCTTCAAACTAGCGAGAAACTGCCTTTGATTAAAATATCACCTGTAGAAGTAAAAGATAATGATAAGATTGATATCTTACATGTCGGCGCTATCCAAACTGCGCTTGCTCTAGACATTGTCGAACTAAATTCTGAAGGTGCTTTTAATCCTCAAGATGGCATTACGCTGACAGAAGCGACTGAAATTGTGAAAAATGCGACGAAAGCCGTTGACGGTTTCAAACAAAAATAACCACGATTAAAAGTAAAAGCAGACCCATTCACCACGAATCGGTCTGCTTTTTTTATTTTTTTATCATGATCTATCCGAACATCGCAGCCTGCCTCTTATACTGATCTTCTAGTACCAAGCAAACCATGGCTTCTACCACAGGAACAATTCTTGGGCAAATACAAGGATCGTGCCTGCCTTCCGTCCGAATGTCTTGTTCCTCTCCATGGACATTAACTGTTCTCTGCGTAACAGATATAGAAGAAGTCGGTTTTACACTTATGCGAAAAATAATTTCTTGCCCCGTACTGATCCCGCCAAGAATGCCACCTGAATGATTGCTGAGAAATCCGGAATTATCCATTTCATCATTATGCTCACTGCCCAGCATGGAAGCCGCAGCGAAACCTGCACCGAATTCAATACCTTTGACAGCACCGATTGAAAGCATCGCTTTTGCCAATTCTGCATCTAATTTATCAAACACAGGCTCGCCAAGTCCCGGCATAACACCGCGTATCCGACATTCTACTATGCCTCCGCAACTATCGCCAATCGCCGCTAATTGCTCGATTTTTGTAATCATTTTGGCACCTGCAATCGGATCGCACGCACGCACTGCGTTCAGCTCAATCGCATGTTCATCAAAGGTTTCACACGGAATCCCTCCGATCTCCTGCGTATAGGCTAACACTTGCACACCTCTTTGCTCTAAAAGCTTACGAGCTACGGCTCCGCCAGCTACTCTACCCGCGGTTTCCCGTCCTGAAGCTCGCCCACTTCCCCGATGATCGCGGATTCCGTATTTCTGAAGATAGGTGAAATCCGCATGACCAGGTCGAAATGAATACTGAATATCGTTATAGGCCTCTGGTTTCATATCTTGATTATACAAGCTGACAAATAGCGGTGTCCCTGTCGTTTTCCCCTCGAAAACTCCAGACAGAATGTGAATCTTATCGTATTCTTTGCGAGGTGAAGTCACAGAGGATTGGCCAGGTTTTCTCCTATCCATTTGTTTTTGAATATATGCCTCATCGATCTCGACCCCAGGTGTCACGCCATCAACGATAACACCTACAGCGGCACCATGAGATTCCCCAAAAGTTGTAATTTTGAAAATTTCACCAAACGTATTCCCTGCCATATGCCTTGTTCCCCCTGAGTTAATAAGTAATTTCTACGCCTAATGCTGACAATTGTTCAAAATACCCTGGACATGTTTTGGATACGCAGCCAGGATCGGTGATACGAATGTTGGCTACTCTTAAGCCGATTAAGGACAACGCCATGGCCATGCGATGATCATCATGCGAATCTACTAAAGCTGGCTGCGGCTGCCCTGGATAGATGGTTAATCCATCCTGATGCTCTTCTACACGAACACCGAGCTTGCTGAGCTCTGTGCATATCGCAGCAATCCGATCGCATTCATGATGGCGAATATGGGCAGCATCCGTAAGTGTAATTGGTCCGTCCGTAAATGGAGCCAAAGCCGCAATCGTTAAGGTTTGATCAGACCATTTCTTCATACTGAGCGTAAATCCACCTTTGAGGTGAGTTGTTCCCTGTACTTCTACAAAGGAATCGCCGCGTGTTACGGTACAACCCATTTGCTCCAAAACGTCCAAAATCTCAATATCTGGCTGACTCGTGCGTCTCGCATCAATGCCTTCAATGCGTACGCAGCCTGCTGTTAGCGCAGCTAACGCCCAGAAATAACAACAGGTAGAAACATCTGGCTCAAGTTGGAGTGTCTGCGCTTGATATTTCCCTGAAGGGACATGGATGGCATTACCATCCTCAGTGAATTGTGCTGTGACACCGAATGCTTGCATGATATCCACGGTCATTTGGACATAATCCCGTTGCACGATTTCCCCTTCAATCTGAATCGTAAGCGGTGTTTCCGTGTATGGTGCAGCTAACAATAGACCACTAATAAATTGGCTGGACGTTGAACCTGCCAGCTTCACGTGGCCACCTTTTAATCCAGAGGCATGGAGCTTGTAAGGTAACCGATGTTCCCCCTCTTGATAGTCAAAAGCTGCTCCAATGCTTGATAGTGCAGTAAGCAACGGTGCTAATGGCCGCTCGCTCAATCGCTTGCTCCCTTTGATCGTCCAATTGCCCTTTCCCACTGCCAAAGCTGCAGGTAAGAATCGTGCAATTGTTCCAGCAGCCCCCATATATAGCTCCCCAGAAGGTTGCGGCCAATTCCCTCCACATCCCTCTACATAAGCAGTTTCGCCATCAATGACTACGGACACACCTAGTTTGGTTAATGCGTCTATGCACCAGTACGAGTCATCGCTCTTCAATATGCCAGCTAACTGTGATGTACCTTCTGCCAATGCTGCGATGATCAAGGCTCGGTTCGTTAAACTTTTACTGCCAGGTACTCGGATTGTTCCTTCTACTTTCGATGTTGGAGGACTAATCTGAACTTCTTTCGCCTTATTCGTAGACCACGGAGAACGAGCTTCCAAATCCGGTTGTTGTAACATCATGTTCGCCACCTCTTTTGAATTATTTCGTTAAACCAATTATAATGAGTGAAATGAAATAAATGAAATTGGAATTTTACTATTTTGCCATAGAGGTGATCTATATCACATGATGAATTTGGAATGGTATCGTATTTTCTTACATACAGCGAAATGCAGGAACTTGACGAAAGCTGCGCAAGAACTTCATATTACCCAGCCTTCCGTCAGTTATGCCATTAAGCAGATTGAAGAAACGGTAGGACTCAAATTGTTTCATCGGTTATCCAAAGGGGTCGAGCTTACTGAAGAAGGGCGCACGCTTTTTGATTATGTAGAGCAATCCTTTGCTTTGCTGCAATCTGGACAGAAACATCTACAGAATCTTAAACAATTACATCAGGGTGAGCTTCGAATTGGGGCTAGCGATTCGCTGATTAAGCATCTCCTGCTCCCCCAGTTGAATGCGTATCATCAGAAATATCCAGGCATACGGATTCGGCTTTCACATGGAAAAACAAACGAGATCACGAAACGCCTTAAAGAAGGCGAAATCGATTGCGCAATTGTGCACATGCCGATCGACGATCCGGAACTTTCTATTCACACGTTAGCCGTTTTGGAGGATTGTTTTGTGGTTGGGGAGGCTTTTCAAGAGCTTGCGGAGCGTGAACTCACGACGAAAGAGCTTGCGGAACTTCCATTAATCTTACTATCTCCTGGCAGCAGTACCCGAGTGTTCATCGAAAAATGGTTTGCTGCTAAGGGATTCGAGGTCAATCCCGATATCGAATTAGGAAATATTGATCTCCTATCGGAGTTTGCAAGGTTAGGGTATGGTGTTGCCTTCATAAGCAAGTCATTTGTTCTTGAGGAGCTACGATCAGGCACACTGTTTGAGCTCACAATAGATGAACCCCTTCCTCCGCGAAGTATTGGGTTGGCTGTGCGCCGAGATATGAAATTGTCGGTTGCTGCAGAAGGCTTTGTCGAGATTCTTCAAGCGTAATTTGCCATAATTGAACGATTTTCCCTTTTGTAACGTCAGTATTGAAGAAGTAATTAATATGGTTAAGGAGTATAAGCATGAAAAATTTTCTTACATCACGATTGAAGTGGCATACGATTATGGAACAACTGGAGTCTTATTGGGAAGCTAACCTATTGAAATGGAAGAAACGGTTAAATCCATTGACTAATAAAATCGGATTTGGCATCTACTTTTATAAAAACTTGACCTTAAATCTGAATCGATTGAACAAAGAAATCTTACAGATTGCTGAGGATCATATCAACCTTTCGCTTCTCAAGAAATCCGAATTCCCAAGCTTTATTTCCGTGGTTGATGGCATTAGTGCTTCCACGCTGGTCATGAAAATACCGAACCATATTACGAAGCAGATCACGTCGATGGTCAGAGCTCTCCCAGGCTTCAAATCATTACAAGCCATTGCTTGTGAGTATGGATATAAATGTGAGTTGCATTACAATCAAGGGAAAGCATTTTTCGGTTCGCTGCAGATTCACTTTATCAAAATCAACCCCTATCCTTCTTTACCAGCTTGAAACACCTATACCGCGGCAAAATAAAAAAATCTCCAATTATGGAGATTTTTTTTGTATGTCTGTCTATTCAATTGAGTATCGAATAAATGCTAGTAATGCTAATAAACCTGCTGCAATCGATATGACATATAAAGAAGTAAGCCTTACCCACTTCGTACCTGTTTTTTGAAAATATGACTGATCCCCTTCACGGTTTTTACGAGAAAAGCCGATGAAAAACGTCGATAATAAGCCAAATAATAAAATAATTGAAAATATCACCAAATAGATAGACGTATGCATAAGAAAACCAACCACCCTTCTTTTGTCTAGTTTAACTCTCTTCTTCTAAATTATATAGGAGCTTGTCTTATTAATCATATATATCCGCTTTCATGTTCATACAAATTTCAAAAAATAACGATTGTACTGACGCGAAAATGTCACTTTTATGTCCATAATGTTAACTTAATTTATATTATGTAAACTACATTCATTAATATTATAACCACTAGTGGAAACATTGGTTATACTCGTATTTTCATTTGAACGACTTACCATAAAAGCGTTATGCTACTCATATAGACGATACCTATTGGAGGCCATAACCATGTTAAAAATCGGAATTATATTAGGCAGTACTCGCCCAGGACGCAGAGGTGAAGTCGTTGCTCAGTGGATACACGAAGTTGCAAGTAAAAGAACGGATGCCTTGTTCGAGATCGTCGATCTGGCCGATTTTAATTTGCCACTTTATGATGAACCTCATCCACCGATGATGATGAAATACACGAAAGAACATACGATAGCTTGGTCGAACGCTATTCGTGCCTATGATGGTTACATTTTCGTAACTCCGGAGTATAACCACGCGGTACCAGCTGCTCTTAAGAACGCAATTGACTTCCTATTCAATGAATGGAAGGATAAAGCTGCTGGCATCGTCAGCTATGGTGGAGGTACGGGTGGTGCGCGTGCAGCTGAAAACCTCAGGCTTATTTTAAGTGAATTGCATATAGCTAGTGTGCGTGCGCAAGTGACATTATCCCTCTTCACCGATTTTGAAAACTTCACCGTGCTAAAACCTAACCCGCGTCAAGATGCCGCTGCAAACACGATGTTTGACCAAGTCATTGCTTGGAGTGGTGCCTTGAAGTCATTACGTTAAAGAAAAAACTGAATTAGGATTTTCCTAATTCAGTTTTTTCTCTTTCTCATCGAATCGCAAGGTGAAAATAATTGCCCATTCAATTCTACTTAGCGCTTCTGGTGTGAAGTCCAATGTACGGATTTCGTTCGTGCTCGTCGCATGCATCCCCCACACATAAGCAGACTCATTCGTTCGAAATGTTCGCGGCTCACTGCTCTCGTGAATCAATCCCGTTCCTGTCAGTTTATTATCCCAAGGAACAGTAAACACGTACGTATTTGTGCCAGAATCGCGGCGCGTACCGACTTTAATCGTGCTCATTGCCGCTTGAGCATCGAGAGCTACTTTATCCATCGAGACGATAACTTCCAACGCATCACGATTTCTTACCTCAGAGCTATGGAACATATCGGCAATGCCTCCGATCGTCTTCACTTTCTGCCCATTTTGCCATAGATCAATATCTAATGTAGCGTGCGGGTTCATTCCCTTATAGCTTAACTCAAATGCGCCTGACCAAGCCCCCATAAATGGACGAAACTTAGCTCCTTCCCCTTTGAACAAATCGACAGGTGTAAGTGTGATTTCGCTTGCTCTGACGCTAGGCTTGGATTCATACCATGTACAACCAGCTATCCATAGTGCTAACAGAGATATCATAAAAATTAAGCTATATGACTTTAATTTGCTAATTATAATGGCTATTCCTCACTCTCACAGATATTTGTTTACATAACTAATATTATGTAACTTAAATTATTTTTCGAATTTGAAACTCGTTCTTATTTTACTAATCTGCTCAGTCATGGACTTAAATTCCGCTTTAAGAGTATCATCCTGAGGATTATATTCCACATTGCCTGGAGGGATTAAAAGGAACACATGCTCCTCGTCCTCTCCTATCTTGTAAAGCTGTCCTAGGCCCTTCGCGGTTGGCCCATTCGCAAGCCAATCTTCCTTCGTCCATACGGAAATGCTAAATACGACACCGCCAAACGCACGATTCGCCTTGTGGATAAAAAGGAAGTCCACCCGTTCAGATTCCTCAACTCTCCGTTCATCAACCTCATATTTCCCTTCCCAACTCGTGGGGATATTGAATGTGAATTGATATTTTGAATTGACATACCTCGTGTGAGGCACCTCGCTAATAAGTCGATGGTTAACTGCCCCAATATGAAGGTAAACGGCATCATAATTTCTGAAATCACCATCCCCTTCCGTGACGAACGTTTGGGTATCAACCCCAAATTGATTTCCCGAGATAGCGGCTTCTCCTATTTTCTCATTATTTTCGTTGTAGAAGGACAAGCCCGCTCCGATCATATTCTGACTGTTGCCAACACCGCTAATCGTCAATTGACCTGTCACCTTGGTCTTATTTCCTGCTTTCGTTACAATTAAATTACCAACTGAAACATTGGCGTAATCAGGATCTACGATGTCCAACGGTTTGTTTTTAATCATTATTTTTTCAGATTCCGAATCATAATCAATCGCAGCTCCTAAATGTTCAGCCACAAAGCGAACCGGGACATACGCATGTCCGTCTACATTCAGAACCTGATACTCCTTGTTCATAGCTACTTGACTGCCATTGATCTCAAAACTTGCTGGAAACAATAACGCTTGAATGGTATCTGATGCGAAGGCTATTGACGTTCCTCCAAGAAGTAATCCACAGCTCACACCTAGCATAAATTTCTTCATCGTTCATCCATCCCCTATACTTATCCCATATTTTAACAAATACATCCAATTAGACGCATAAGCTCAACTTTTGTTTCATCCTGTAAAATGTAAAAAGCCGAGCAACTTTCACTCGACTTGAATTCTCTTATTTCATGGATTGGATTACTGCGGTCCATTTATCATTTTCCCAATCAATCTGTGCCCCAAGTGCCTCTGTCACAAAACGTAAAGGGACATACGTGGAACCTTCACTCGAAATGAATGGAGCCATTGAAAGTGTCTGCCCTATTCCGTTTACTAGCGCTTGTTGCTTTCCTATCGTCAGTACAATCGTTTTGGCGTCTTTGATAAGCGTAATTTCGCTTCGTGTTCCCTCCCATAGTACTTTAGCTCCCATGGCCTCAAACACCCCGCGAAGCGGGATAAACGTACTTCCATCTATAATTTTGGCTTTAGGCGAAACTTCGATGTAGGTACCATTAATGCGAATACCAACGTCATTAGGATGATATTGTTTCGGGCGGTCTGTTTTAACCGGATTACCTTTAGGTTCTGTTTTGGGCTCATCTGGGTTGTCTACGGTCGTGAAAGACCACGTTGTGTTCTCAACGGTTACCGTATAGGTCTCCCCATAGGCAAGCTCATATTTGGGGATGATATGCCATGCGTTCGTATCGCCAAGTTCTTGTTTTAATTTGAAAATCTCGATGGCTTGTCCTTCCCTGTTCACCAGCGAGGCGGTCACATCCGACTTATCTTGGTCTACCCCTGCATAGGTGATAAAATAACCCGACTTCTCCAAATCAAATGTTTCCAATGGATTAGGGCTCTCAAGGCCATAGAAGCCAATCGGCACCCCCTTCTGACCATCATAGGGATAAACACCTGTTCCTGTATGTGTGAACCATCTCTTTGCAGGATTTAGGACAATCGCATGCTTGTTATAACCTACACCCAATAGGGACATGTCAGGGAGAATCAAGCTTGATCTATGAAGCGGGGCATCTAATAGTGACTGCACGCCATCTTCTGGCGAATCCGTATTGAAAGATACATCCTCAAATACACCGAACTTATCCGTATCAAAACCTGCTGCTGCTGCCCGATCCCAAGGTAGCTTTCCCGAGTAGCCTTGTTTGCTTGGTGTTTCTGTATGTCCATTCTCTTGATTCATTTGCAGATAACTCGCATGCTTATCGGCCGCTGTGGTAAGTGCAGGATCTAGACTCATCGATTGAATTCCCATGTGGGACCTTACTTCGTTCAGGTAGTTTAATGCTGCGATTGCGCTACTCGGGTCGTTTGCCGCGGCGAGCAAGCTGGGATTGCCAATCACTATAGATAATGCTGTAATGGCCACTGTCAACTTGACTTTCATCTTCAATACATTTCTCATCGTACCTCCGGATTACATGGTCTACTTTCTATAAATCATTAATTTTCGACAAATTCCAACGTTTTCCTGCAAAAGAAGGCATAAAAAAGCCACCAAGTCGTAACTCGGCAGCCTGAACACTCGTATAGTTCTCGTCCTTTTTAGTCTAATTGGACTTTTTTATCTGGAAATCTTGCATGGTCAAACATGCTTTTGACCTGAGCGATTGTATTCCGTTCAGCTGATAACTCTGGTAACTCATGTTCACCAAAGAATTGCACTTCACTCGTTTCCACGCCGCTTAGAGCCTTCCCACCTGTAATTCGACAAAGAATAAACATCTTATAAATATGATAAGGCTCAGGCGGATGGTCATGAAACTTTTTATCCAGAACAGCGAGTAATTTCACGGGTTCCACATCAAATCCAGCTTCTTCTCGGATCTCTTTCACAGCAACTTCCGAAGGCGAGTAACCAATATCGGCCCACCCCCCTGGCAGTGACCAAGCACCATCTGCTTTTTCCTTCACGAGTAGAATTTTGTTGTCCTCAAAAACCACACCTCGAATATCAACCTTCGGCGTTGCGTAACCTGTTTCATTGGCAAAACTAAGGTTAATTTTATCTATGCCCACCATGGTATAGGTATCAAGGATGTCCTTGCTGATTTCTCGCAAAGCTTGGAAGCGTTCCAGATGGAAGACATCCTTCGAATAGGTTAAACCGATTTGAGCAATCGCTTGGATTTGCTTCGCCCAGTCTAGCCACTTATGACTTACATTGTGTTCATTCTTAATCAACTTTTGAAACTGATCTACGCTTGTGAATATACAATCAGGTTCCATTTCGAAATGACTGCTTTGGTACGTAGACAGCCATTGAACACCATATGTCCGCAAACCGGCTGCTTTACCTGCCTTAATATCGGCATTACTGTCACCTACAAAGACGGCTTCATCTAGGGTAACACCGAGAAAATCCAGCGCTGTGATAATCCCTTCGGGATGCGGCTTAGGCTGCTCTACGTCATCACCCGTTATCACAATATCAAAGAAATTCGATAATTTCAGGCTCTCCGAAGAGATCTGATACGCTTTTCGACTTTTACCGGTGATAATGCCCATTTTCACTTCTATTGTTTTCAAATAGGTGAGTAATTGGTACATCTCGTTTGACATAGGTACTTCTTCTGCATGATGGTTCTCATAAATGTGGTAATAGTCAGCAATAGCTTCTTGCACTGTTTCTTTATTCCTAAGATTTCCAGCGATAATCTCATCCTCTGTTGGCCCAAACATAGCGATCAGTTCATCTGTGGAAACATCCCGATCATCGTACCTTTTAAACACAAACTTAAAAGCATAAAAAGATAAAGGTAATGTATCCGCTAATGTCCCATCAAAGTCGAATAATACAGCTTTAATCGTCATCTCTTCACACTCCAACTTTTCTTCCGATATATAACAAATGTGAGGAAATCCCTAGAATAGATGGATCACGCGCTAGTTTAATGAGTAAATCAATGAACTCGCTGCTTTCTCCTCGGTCAGCCCAATATTGTTTCTGTTCTTGAGATATGACGGCAGCAAGGTTAGAAGAACCTATCAGCTCTAACGTCTCAAACCCCTGACTTTCCATAAAAGGCTTGATGTCTTCCACATTGTAATAGTAAGCGCCTGTAAATCGGCCAGCATCCGTATGATTAAAAATGCCTTCTTCTTTAAAATGTGAAATAGCGGCCATATTGTCATTCGGTTTCCAAGCATTCGGGAAGAGCAAAGAAGTTAGCAACATACGCATCCGACTTTGAAAGGCGACAAACACAATACCATCGTTCTTCGTTACACGATACAGTTCTTTCGCGGCAGCGATTCGATCACCTTCATCCTGCAAATGATAAAGAGGTCCGAGCATCAACGAAGCATCGAAGCTATCATCTGAAATTCCCTCTAAGTATGTGGCGTTCAAAGTATGAAATCCTTGAAACTTATCTGCTAATCCAAACTCACTTGCTTTGCCCTTCGCGAGCTCGACAAGATTCGGTGTTAGATCAGAAAGCGTCACGTTATAGCCGAGCTTGGCGAGTTCCATCGCATATTTGCCGGGGCCAGCCCCATTATCCAGGACATGCCCTGATTGAGGGAGATACGCCTTCATGTAGTGCCAATTTACCGTAAACTCAATCGGCTCGCGATCCAATCTTCCCCACTCATCAAACTTTGCATAATAATCGATCACATTCTTCATCGGTTTTCCCTCCCTTTAGTGAAAAAACAAAAAAGACCTATCGCCTACAAAGAGGCGACAGGTCTAACCAGCGCGGTACCACTCTTCTTGATTTGTAACATAAGTCGCTTACAAATCCTCGAGACCTGATGACGGGGGTTAACCGTTAAGATCTACAAGACACTTCGACCTTACCGCTCATGGGTGAGTTGGGGATCCTATTGACTGTCTTTCACCGAAGCGACAGCTCTCTGAACAAAAGGAGTTCCTTACTAGTCCCAATCATTGCGTTTAGATATGAAATTATGGAATGTGATGTAAGTTTATTATTCCAAATACTTCCTGTCAATGCTTATATTTGATAATCTGTTGATGCTACAAATGCGTTTTCAATTGATCAATGATATCCGCATATTCTTCCTCTGTCAGTTGCTTATTGTCAGCAGGATTCATTTCAAACATTTTCCCCCACGTGTATCCGTCCTTATATTTCGGCACAATATGGAAATGAACATGAGGCATTGTATCGCCGAAGGCGCCGTAATTAATTTTGTCTGGAGAAAAAGCACGTTCAATGGCAGAAGCAGCTTGAGCTACATCGCGCATGTACGCATCCTGGTTCTCTTGCGACAAGTGAAAGAATTCGGTATGATGCTCATTCAAAGCGACAATACAGCGGCCCTTATACGTTTGTTCTCTAAATAAGTACAACGTCGAAACACGCAATTGTCCAATTTCAATCATCAAGCTCGCTAATGCCTCATTCTTGCTGCAATAATTACATACTTGGCTCATGTGAAAGTCTCCTATTCTAGCAGTCAGATAGTGGGAATGTTTACTAGTATCATAGCACACTCATCTTCGTTCTGAACAGTAAGGCTCCGCTAGCTTCCTCACCCGTTCGATCCCATCCCACATGTCGCCAGGACCATCATATACAAGGGTTAGCGGCCCTTTATAGCCAGCTTGCTTGGCAATGTCTAAGCATCTTGTAAATTCTTTCTCATCTGGCAAACCTTCGGCATTCGTCTGTGCTTTGGCATGGATGGATTCACTATGCGGAATCGTCAAGGCAAGCGCATCAAATTTGTCCGAACCTTTGAAATTGCCGAAATCCGATGTAAATCCGATAAGATCTCCGCATCCTTTCATAATCTCTAGGCAATTATCCGCGGTGGAAGACAACGATTTGAAATTCTCTGTGACCACCCGTACACCATGTTCAGCACCGTACTGCCCTAGCTCGCGAAGTGCATCGATGGATCGCACCAATGCTTCACGGTCTGATGGCTCTGCTTCCCCAGCGATAATGCGCACCCTTTCGGCACCTGAGCTTGCAGCAATATCAATCCAGCCTTTAATCCAAGCGATGTCTGATTGTCTACGGAACTCGTCTGAGCTAGAAATATCACCATACTCAAGCAATAACGTATAGAATCGCAGACCTGCTTCTGAGCATGCTTGCTTCAAATTTTGTAAATACGCCTCACTCGTCTCAGGAAAATGAAAATGACATACCTCCATTGACGAGAAACCCTTCGCAGCTAATGCAGCTGGCAACTGGATCAAAGAAAGTAACTCAGGTTGTTCTTGCGTGTCTGTGAATAGCGTACGTGTATTTTCGTCCCAGCGTGTCCAACGCAGTGGCCCTAGATTCCGATGTAAACTCCAACTCGTTAGTGATAGAAATGGCATAGCTTCCATCCTTTCGTTTGTCCTATTTGGCAATATCTTATCAAACTCATACGTCAATCACCATATTCGAAATCGCAGATAGATGTCTTATTCTGCTATTATCTGAAGCAAATTACTATCGAAATAGATAGTACACCTCATTAATAATTAATAGCATTAACTAATGGTATTATTACAAAAGAGATAACAAAAAGAGCAGGTCACCTAAGCCCTGCCCTCTATAATCTCAACTATTTCATACGCTCCAGAAGCTCCGCTAAACGCTCATAGGAATCTTGCATCCCTTGCTCCATACCGGAATGGAGCATGCCATCACGATCAGCAACAGATTGAAACACAGATTCCATCACAAGCTTGGTCTGACCGCCTTCTAGCGCTTCAAATCTAGCCGTTTCCAGGATAACATGTCCCTTCTCTGGGAGTCCTTCAAATTCAAACGTTTGAATTATCCGTTCAGGCGCAGCGACTTCATGATACACACCGCGAAACGCAAACTCATTTCCATGACTATCTTTATGGATATAACGCCAGCTGCCTCCACTCCATGGTTCAAATGTCACCAACTGCATGGTCAGCTTCCGAGGTCCAAGCCATTCAGCAAACAGCTTTGCATCCGTAAAAGCTTTAAACACAAGCTCTCGTGGTGCATTGAACACCCGTGTCATACAAATCTGCTGACCTCCAGGCTCATAAGTGAGAATCGCTTCATGTTCGATCAACCTATTCCACTTCCTCTCATCGAATTACTTGCCTACTATCATAATCGAATATTCCGAGTTAACCAAATTTACTTGCCTATAATGTGATTCGCCCAAAAGCCTTCAGCGTCATCAAATTGTGCAGGGTCAAATACCCCTGCCATTCCAGCTTGGCTTGCCCCCATGCCTCCTCAAATCTCCCCCACGACCAATTCGGAACCCAGGTTCCATCCTGACCTTGCGCAAGTATCAATGCGTCCAAATCACCAGCTAGCACATCCTGATACTTGGCATAGAAAGGAGATTCAGGACCATCCACAATTTGAAGTGGAACCGCACAGTAGCCATTTCGATCTTCTGCTCGTTTTACGACACAGTTGTCCATGAACTTTTCCATTGTAGGTCTGATGTCATGTTGCAGCTCCTTAGGTAACCGCGCAAATAGCCTGGTATAGCAAAACAGTTCGTGCATTTCCATTAGGCTCGATGTTTGCAGCAAATGCGAAAATGCCTTCGTTTGTAACGCTTCAGTTAGTGATGTATCGGCAATCTCCTTAAAGGCAAAGAAATATCCGAGAATCTCGGCATTGGGATTTCCCCAGTGCGCTTGAAAACCCTCGTAATTCCACCAAATTGCACGTGGCGCTTCATTGGCTGCGGCTGAAATGATTTCCCAGCCTTGATATTCCGCGATGTAGGTTTGTTTGAGATAATCAAAGCAATCCTCAACCAATCCTAATCTAACATCGGAGTTGAGCTTGGATACATACTGAAGCGCATGCGTTGTAGCAAGTACGGATGAGGCATCTGCTCGTAGATCAGGCTCTAGTGCACGACCGAATCCTTTATCGTCGTTCTGATAGCTTCTGAGTGCCTGTATGACACCTTCAGGATCCCCTCCTTCGAATTCATACAGAAACATCGCCTTATCGATCTCTCTTGCCTGACTAAGTAGAAAGTCCCTCGCTTTATCATATTGCTCGCTAGTCAACATCATCCGCTCTTCCCCCTATCAACAATGCTATAGCTGAATAATTGATCTATGTACCAAGCTCATGTTGCTTCCTTCGATAATAGATAACAGCTCCAAACACCACTACGCACGCCATGGAGACCCAAGAGCTATACAGAAAGACTTGCCGCATGCCATAGGCTGCACTCATAATACCACCAACGAAGCTGCCGATAATACGAGCGGCTCCGAGGCTGAGCAGGCCATTGAGTGTCTGTCCGCTTGCTTTCCACTCTGGAGGTACTTCTCGATTAATAATTGTGGCTAAGGTCACGGATAGAACAATAAAGATAAGTCCATGTAATACTTGTACGGGTAATATCCAATGTGCAACTTCAATCTGTGAAAATAAGAACCAACGCAAAGCTGAAGCCAGTGCTGCCACGAGTAAAATGATGGAGACCGGAACACGTTTGAATATGATTCCTGAGAATAAAAGAAAAGGCAGCTCACTTAAGGACGATATCGCCATCGACCAGCCTAACATCACACTGTCTCCGCCCATTTCCTTGAAGTAGATCGGGAAAAAAGCATAATAATAGCCAAGTGTAATTTGAATAATAAAATTGATGCTGAGATAGAACATCAATTTTCCATTTTTGAACAATTCACGGAACTTCCGCCCCATCACATGCGCAGGCCGCCCTGCAGCAGCTGGAAACCGCCAGAGACAAAACAACCCAGCAACCATCGTACAGGCATAAACAGGGAACATAGAACCGATGTAAGACTTTGCAATGAAACCAAAGAGGAGTGACATCAAGGCGAAGCCTATTGTGCCTCCTAGACGAATCCAGCCAAAGCTCCACGTGGGGTGTCGATCTAGTTCCTCCAATGTAATCGCATCGCTAAGTGCAAATATGGAAGTCTGAAAAAAAGTAAAGATACAAATAAACATAAGGATATAGAAGAATTCATGAGAGAGTGGGAAAAATAAGATCGAAATTCCACTGCCAATGAGTAGCACGCGCAGGACTTGGTTTTTCGATTTGGCACGATCCCCGAATGCCCCCCATACTGGTTGACCAATCATAGCAATTAAGGGTCCAAGACTCAAAAGCAGCCCAATCTGTTCTTGTGAGAATTTCGCGTTGTTGAGATATACGGGCATGAATGTCCCATACACTGCGTTCCCCATATAAATGACGACATAAAATAGTAAAAATGAAATCAGCTTCGTCGGTATTCCCTTCTTTCCTTGTTGAAGATTAAACAATGCCTAGCCGCATGCGATATCCGAATAATATCGATCGTTCTTCACCAGCGAACGCCTTCTCCACAAGCTCGCGAAACGCCGCTGCTTCTGACTCTAGTTCTTTCGCACCTAACTTTAGTGCGGATTGTAAGCTGCCCTGACTTAACGCTAGGTTCACATATCGGTTCGCATCGCAGGACTCCCAATTGTGAAACACGATTTCTCTCGCATAGCGAAATAGACCTGAAGCTTCAATTTGCTTCAAATGCTCGTCCTTGTTCCATTTATGCGCTTGCTCATGCTCTGGTGCGAGTTCAACAGCTCTTAGGTGGCCTAACGTTGTCAGCTTCATGTACTGCTGCTCGATTTTCCAATCAATGACCGGTGGCCAGTCACAATCATAAGCGGCGAACACCCCGCCAGGGCGAAGGATACGAGCGAATTCACGCAATGTGCTTTGCGGCTCCATCCAGTGAAACGATTGTGAACATGTCACAATATCAGCAGAACCCGCTGGCAGCTCCAACTCGTGGGAGAGCCCGTTCTGGAAGATAAGTGATGCTGGCTTGTCCATTGCCTCCCATTTTGCTATGGCAATCGCACGCATATCATCACTTGGCTCAACGCCGATAATCTGATCTGCGTCATGCATCCACAGGAAAGAAGAAAGGCCTGTACCGCAGCCTACATCTACAACGGTTTGGGGTTTTTTACCCAAATAAGCAGTCAAAATGTTAATGACTTCCTGCGGAGCCGTTGGCCGGCTGCCATCGTATAGAGCACCAAATCCAGTAAAGCGCTGTACATTACTTGTGCGAATATGTTCGATCATACGTTCCCCTCCTCTGAATGGTCACAAAAAAAGCTCAACCGTAGGATGAGCTTCTAACTACTTATTTAACGTACATGCACGTGCAATCGTCCTTCGAGATGGAGGATGCCTTTATCCTGAACGGCTTCCTTGGCGATCACATGAATCCGCTTCAACCACTCATCTGGCTTATAATTGAGAGTTTCCGCTTGAACTAACCGCTCCGCATGATCATAACAGGTGTCATAGCCGCCTAATTTACGAATGACCTCGACATAGTCAACAACAAGCTTCCGAGCATCTTGCGGGGTATAACCGAAACTCTGAACAAGAGCATCAACGATTCCGCGTTCATACAGATTCAACCGAACTTGTGTTTTCATAGTAGATCCACCTGCCTCCCGTAAAAATGTTATAACCAGTGAAACGAAGGGATGCTTCCCATTTCTCTGAGGAGAACACCACTTGATTGCCAAGTCGTAAAGCATCTAATTTCCGACCTCGCGTAGTTCGCAAAATTTGATCATAAAACCAATGTACATCTCTATTTAATTGTACTGCTTCTTCAATAATTCGTCCAGTATCACCATCAGCCATAGGACCAATGATAATATCCGGATGCTTGTAACAGGGGTCCGCTTCCCCCTTTTTCATGACACTGCGATGCGACATCACAAACTCAGCCCATGCTAAGGAATCACTCAAAAATATGAGAGGCTCCATCTTCGAAGGAATCGCAATCAGCTCAATTTCAAGCACACATGGAAGCTCGTGCCCCATTATCGATCGGGCTGATGCTTTTCGTGCCCAATTCCGCGCCTGAGCCGCTGATATCGTTGTATAGAATCCTTCGCCGAAATCACGGCCAGGTCGCCAAAATTTGCTATCCAATAATTTATCTTGAAAAAGGTTGACGAGATTGTCCGTTGTTCCATGATATAAACGCTGTGGTGTTATTATATCCATTTCGCTTCCCCTGAAACCCCATTCCCTTCAAATTGGGCTAGTAAGCACCACGAATGTGTTCATGTACTTGCGTTGCATAGAAGCTTTGCAAACGTGCTAGCTCATCAGGAGTAAAAGCTGGTACTTCTAAAGTAGCCAAATTATCTTCAATTTGCTTCACGTTTTTAAAGCCTGGAATGATACACGTAATGTTTGGATTCTCCAGAATCCATCGCATCGAAGCACGTGCCATGTTACCACGACCCTCACCGATCCAAGCAAGCTCCTTCGCGAGATCAACGCCTTTCGTAAATGGCAGACCTGCGAACGTTTCACCTACGTTAAACTGGTCACCGTTGGCATTGAAATTTCGGTGATCATCTGCAGCAAATGTGCTGGCAGCCGTGAATTTCCCGGTTAATAAGCCGCTTGCCAGAGGAAGCCTTACTAGAATTCCTACGCCCGCAGCGTTCGCTTGTGGGAAGAGCGCTTCCGCAGGCTTTTGACGGAACAAGTTAAATATTACTTGCAGCGCTTTAACACCAGAAACCGTGAGACAGAACAACCCTTCCTCTACGGTCTCAACGCTCACACCATAGTGACGAATTTTACCCTCAGCTTTCAATTTCTCAAGCACCTCGAAGACAGAGCCATCTTTCAAAATGGCCAGAGGCGGACAATGAATTTGGTAGAGATCGATTCGCTCACGATTCAAGCGTTTCAAACTATTTTCAGCAAATTGGCGAACGGCTTGTTCTGAATAAGTTGCAAGATTATGGATATCTCCAGAACGGCAAAACTTCGTAGCAATATGTACATCATCTTCTTTACCCTTCGTTGCTTTCGCGAGTAACTCTTCTGCATGTCCTGACCCATATACATCTGCCGTATCAAAAAAGTTAACACCAGCGTCCATCGCACGATGTAACCCTCGTATGGATTCATCATCATTGGACTCACCCCAACCACCACCGATGGCCCAAGTTCCGAAGCTAACCTCACTAATTTGAAGTTCTGTATCACCCAATTGACGGTATTTCACATCATTCACTCCTTTTATGTAGAACTGTATTAAGGGACTTCCCATGATTACAACACTATCCATTTCGCCATAGGATCAAAGGAAACCTGCCTATTTATGCAAAAAAAGGGTGTCCGTACATGACGGCCACCCCTTTGATTCCTTGTTAGAACGAAAGACTAGCGCTTCCGTTTATTATACCCCTTCTCCTCATACGGCTCTAACTTCTCTAACCATAGTTCAAGCAAGGCATCAATTTCAGCCCGATAGCTTTTCAGATCCGCGGCATCCAACATGATTTCATCCCGAGGCTCGATGCGATCAAGTACTTCAAATACGAAGCTTTGGCCACCGTACGTCGCCCAGTCCTTAGACAGCTCATTGAATGTATTGGTATTCATCTGCTTACAAAATTCAAGCCGATTCTTCATTCCATCCAAATCCATGCTGCAATTTACAAATATTTTGTCATTCTGTGTATTGCGAATTTGATAGACACCCATCGCGCGAAACGATTGCTTATAGTTGGTGGCTAGCTCCTTCTTCTTCTGTTTGTCTAACATGTCAATCAGTACCCCATTTCTTTCAAAATCCTGGACAGTGTGCTTAGTCGCTCCCCAATCAGCTCTCCGTCATCACTCAGCGCTTGGCTGAAAAGCTTGATATCTTCGTTAATTTTCTCATTATCTGTACATACGCCAACCGTCATGGCATCTCCTTGAAGTCCAATTCGGTCAATAATAGGATTTTCGGGATCATACGAGTTCTCATAGCGGTAAGCATCTTCTTGAAAATGCAGTTTTGTGCGGCAGACAAGTATGGCTAGATCTAGCACGCGGTGCAGTGGCAGTTCTTCGGATTGACGTGACCATTTCTCACCGGTATAACGCCAGACTTTAGCTGAGATGTCTACCTTACCTCTATCGTTCCACTGAGCAAGACCAAGGGAAAGCCCTTGTGTATCCGTGTTTTGCGTGTATCTACCGTCAATATTGGCATAATTCTCAGCAACGATGACCGGTTTATGTTTAAGAGTTGTTGGTATTTTCATTATGATTCCTCCAAGGGATACAAAGTATGGTTCTCCATCCGGTTTGATATTTAGTAATTTACTAATTTACTAATTGATAAACCAATGAGTTGAGTATACCTCAGCTTTTTTTTCAAGTCAATGGATACCTCACCCGAATGATACTCACATCCGCATGATGTATAGGTATCAACAAATTTGGCTATACTAGATAGACGCGAACGGCGTTCCCCATACAGAAAAACTCCCACAATTGAGCCTTTTTGGCACAGGTTGCGGGAGTTTTTCCTTTTACACTTATAAATCCTGACTAAGCCGAATCATGTCTCGACATTGAATACCATTTTCAAAAATAGGTTCCTTATAATGCCTTGTAAAAAAATCGAGATCTACGCCATAGATCCGAAAACCGCACTTCTGATAGAGACTGAGCTGCTGAACACCAGAATTCCCTGTACCTACCTCAATGGTCTGATAGTTTGATGTTCTAGCCGTCTCCACCGCGTGCTTGACGAGTTCCTTTCCATAGCCCCTTCCTTGTTTCTTCGTAATTACAGCGATGTTCACGAGCTCAACTGTCTTTGGTCTTGTTGGGAGCAGCAAATAGGAGCCGATAATTTCATGTTTATCTTCCGAAACGTAGCATTTGCTTTGATAGACATAAGATTCAACCATCGCTAGCTCGGGGTCGGCCAAAAGAAATAAGTGAATTGGATATTCCTCGGTTAGCTGCAATTCTCTAATGTGCAACATCCTGGGTTCCTCCATCCTAAGTAGGCTGTGATTCACAGTTGAAACCTTGCTTTAATCAGGGCTGCGACATCCTCTGGATGCACATCTGAATTGTTGATTCGCATATAATTTTCACTAGTTATTTCGCCTTCGTGTGAGTTCAATCGATGTTTCTCCATGCTTAAGCGTAAATTTTGTTCAGATGTTACAACGTCTCTTTTTGTAGGCTTATGAGCGAGTCGATGTGGCGTTTTGTTTCGTTCCACTCTTTCGTCCATTGACGCTTCAAGCTCAACGAAACAGACCTCGCCACCTTTAGATTCAAAAACCTCACAAGCCCTCTTCACGTAATCCCAATCCGCTTGCACATCAAACCCCCATACAAACGTAAAAATTAAACCTTGAAGCTCACTTCGCGCAACAGCCTCAAAAATCTCAAATCGAAATAAATCAACTAATCGCCAAGTTTCTGCTGAATACCCGAAAAAGGGATGAACAAGGTCAATTGTCATATGATTATGGAAGAGCTTCAACTCCGTTATTTTCTCGAGTTCTTGGCCGACCGTCATTTTGCCCACAGCTTGCGGACCGAATACTAGCACCAATTTCATATCTGCACCTCACTAACTTATCCCTTAACTTATTTTATCATGCTGCTTGCCCATTTATTTGGAAAAAATGAGTAGTATTCAATTTTTCCTTGCTTGGGGGCAGGAAATGGGGAGATACTCTCGCTTTTCGCCTCGAGGTGCCCAAGATACTCGAATTTTTCGAGTATCTCCTCGCTTTTCGACTCGCGGCGCTTGAGATACTCGAATTTTTCGAGTATCTCCCTGCTTTTCGACTCGCGGCGCTCGAGATACTCGACTCGCGGCGCCCGAGTTACTCGAATTTTTCGAGTATCTCCTCTCGCTTCAACATCACCAGTCCCGTGCTAGCCACTTTTGTCCCTGAAAACAAAAAAACAGCCGCCATAGGCAGCCGCTTCTTAGTTATAAGTAATTTTCAAGCCTAATTCAGCGGCTCGCACAAGTGCACCGTCTGAGAATTTCGGCTTTTTGTATTTGACTTCGAACTCTTCCTTGGTAAGCGGCGCCCAGGTAAAATCTCGGTTCTGGTACACCCACGTTTTGGTTCCCCAATCGACATGAATCGTACGACTTGCTACCTTTTTTACAACACCGATTTCAAGAATAACGCCTGTTTTGCCAAAAAACTTTGCACAGTACTTCCCTACCATTTCACTCACGATTCTTCCTCATTTCCACTAGTCAAATCACGCAGGATAGCGATTGCGATTTCAAAGGTATCCTCTTCGGACTGAAACTCATCCAAGAAAGATTTTCTAAAAACCTGCTGAATCGCTTGTCCTAACCCTGCCACGCTTATATCCTCTGCATGCTTAGTTATATAAATGGTTACGCTGCGAGCTTCACCATCGTACTCATCCTCAAGACTTCCAGGCTCAAGCAATTCCATGGGATCCCACTGATCCAGATGATACTTCACAACACCAATAATGGGTGAAGGATCATACGGCAGGGATGCTAAGTACGTATTTTCTTTCTTTATTTCCTTCTTTATACACCAAAGCATGTAATTCATCTTGGTTTCACGCGATACAGCTCGAAATTTCACAGAGATGGCCTCCTTTGTTGAACACCAGCTTAACCTGCTGCTTGCTGGGTAATCAGATCAATCCGTTGCAGTGTTGCCCCATAGCAGTTTATCATGTTCCCAAAAGGATGCCAACTTTTTATATTTAATCCTATAAATTATTAATGGCATTAATCATCGACAACTTTGTCTCAGCTAATCTATTTTGATTGTTATTAGGATCTTCAGGCTCCAACCATCCGAAACCATCCCCTGCATATCTTGGAAAAACGTGCACATGGACATGGCCTAAATCGTTGAATATACCGCCATTCTGGATGATCGTAACACCATCTGGTTGATAGAGTTTTTTGATTAGACGAGACATTTGCATGGAAGTAGTAAGCATAGCGGCTGCAACCTCATCCTCCATCTCATCCCATTCAGCAACGTGTTTCTTGGGAATCAGAAGAACATGTCCTTCATTCAACGGTGCAATATCTAAGATTACCTTCAACCACTCATTTTCGTATATAACATGTGCCTCAACTTGTCCATTTGCTAACTGACATCCTAAACAGGATTTCTCCATTCTATTTCATCCTCCCTACTCACAGGTTACATCATACAGCCCATACGTTACTTACCTATTCCATTCCTTGATGATAATTACCTTCCAATACAATACAAAAAACAGCCCCTCATCAGAGTGACTGCAGATTAACCCATCTCGTCTATTAACTAGAATACGTATAAAATCCTTGCCCTGATTTACGTCCGAGACGCCCTGCCTTCACATATTTCCTTAATAGCGGACAAGGGCGATACTTTGAATCCTTAAAGCCCTCGTAAAGTATCTCCATGATTGATAAGCAGGTATCCAGACCAATTAAATCGGCAAGCTCTAGCGGTCCCATTGGATGGTTCATTCCTAGCTTCATCACTGTATCTACAGCATCTACCGTTGCTACCCCTTCATAGACAGTAAAAACAGCTTCATTAATCATCGGCATGAGAATGCGATTCGAGACGAATCCGGGAAAATCCTGCACCTCCACCGGTGTTTTACCAAGTTCCTGACTAAGCTGAAAGATTGTGTCAAAGACAACTTGTGAGGTTTCTAGACCACGAATGATTTCGATCAACGGCATCACGGGAACCGGGTTCATAAAATGCATGCCGATGACCTGCGACGGGCGTGTAGTCGCTGCCGCAATTTCCGTTATCGGTAAAGAAGACGTATTCGTCGCCAATATCACATGAGGCGCACAGATTCCGTCCAGCTTTTGAAAAAGCGCTGTTTTCCAGGCCATATTTTCGGATATCGCCTCGATCACAAGATCCACTTGTGCTGCCTCGTCAATAACTAGCGCAGGCTGGATGCGACTAAGTATCCCCGCCTTCGCTTCTTCCGTCAATTTGCCTTTCGTAACACGACGCTCTAGTTGCTGTCGTATACTCGCTACGCCCTTGTCGAGCAGCTGTGTCGATAGATCGTGCCACAGCACAGTACGCCCTGCGGATGCAGCAACTTGCGCAATGCCACTTCCCATCTGCCCAGCGCCAACTACCATAATGGTTTGAATGAACATGGTATCTCGCTCCTACTGCTTCTTACTATCCCTTAATCCACGCGCAGCAAAATAGCATCGCCTTGCGCTGTTCCACTGCATATGGCTGCAATCCCATAACCACCACCATTTCTGCGTAGCTCATGAATTAGAGTGAGAATAATCCGCGTACCGCTTGCGCCAATCGGATGACCAAGCGCAATCGCACCACCGTTGACATTGACCCGTTGCGTGTCCCAACCTAGTAAACTTTCGCACGTAAGCACGACAGCGGCAAAAGCCTCATTGACCTCAAATCGATCGATGTGATCCAGCTTCATTCCCGTTTGCTGCAGCAGCTTCCGTATCGCCAATGCAGGTGTTGTCGCGATATAAGGCGCTCGCTCACCGACACTCGCGTGGCCAATAATTGTCGCGATTGGTAGAATGCCTTGATCTATGGCCTCATCCTTTGCCATGACAACCAGAGCAGCCGCACCATCATTCACGCCAGGTGCGTTTCCCGCTGTAATGCTGCCTCGTTTATCAAAAACGGGTGTTAATGCGGCTAGCTTAGGCAGATCCGTGTCCACACGCGGTCCTTCATCGTGAATCACTACGTTCTTTCCAACATGAACGGGGATAATTTCCTCAGCTAAATAACCTTTTGACATTGCTTCCAAAGCAAATTGATGACTACGCAATGCCCATTCGTCCTGTTCCTGACGTCCGATCGTGTACTCAGCAGCAACTCGACTTCCATGGACAACCATATGCACATTATCGAATGGGCAAGTCAGACCATCGTGAATCATAAGATCAATAAGTCGCTGTTCACCCATTCGTGCGCCCCAACGCGCATGCGTTGCCAAATATGGAGCCGAGCTCATACTCTCCATGCCGCCTGCTACAAGTGTTGACGCATCGCCGGCGCGGATGATTTGGTCCGCCATGGTCACACTCCGCATGCCTGAAGCGCACACTTTGTTGATTGTCTCTGATGTGATCTGCCAGGCGAGTCCCGCTCTGCGTGCCGCCTGACGAGAAGGAATTTGTCCTGCACCTCCTTGCAATACCATGCCCATCAAAACTTCCTCAATCGACGAAGGATCCAGAGACGCACGTCGTATAGCTTCTTTTATCGCAATCCCACCTAATTCGACAGCTGAAATCTCCTTCAGTGCACCACCGAATTTACCAAATGGGGTTCTTGCTCCGCCAACGATGACACTTTCTCGCATACACCTCGCCCTCCAGTCCTTCACTCCTTATTCAACAAGCGAACAATCGCTCTCTGCTGCTCTTCCATTGTGGCTTCGACCATCTGGAGCATCTTCGCATCGCGCATATATCGTTCAACTGGAAATGCTTTCGTATACCCATAGCCGCCTAACGTTTGAACGGCTTCAATGGTTACGGCCATCACCGTATCCCCAGCAAAAAGATTGGAGATCAGCTTTTTGCCGTTGCCGTTACCATTGCCATTACCGTTGGCCTTTTCCCCACCTTCCTCGCCGTTGGCACCTCCCCCCTCACTCTCACGCCATGCGGCTTGATACGTAAGCAATCTGGCTGCTTCAATTTGCACAGCCATATTCGCAAGCTTGAATGCGATAGCCTGCTGCTGCGCTATTGGCTTACCGAATTGCATGCGCGTCTTCGCGTACGCAATGGCTGCTTCCATGGCTGCTTGCGCGAGCCCAACGGCAAGTGCGGCAATGCCGCTGCGTGCACTTCCCAGGGTTCGCAAGGCAATCCGATAACCCTCTCCTTCCTCGCCAAGCCGATTCGCCACTGGAATGCGGCAGTCCACAAGCTCCAACGACAGGCTAGGAGCACCTAGCGTGCCGAGTTTTTTTTCCTTTTTGCCTAAAATGAACCCTGGTGTGCCTTTCTCAAGTATAAATGCGCTGCACGCATGCGCTGATAGATCATCTCCAGTCGCTGCAAACACGACAAAGATATCCGCTTCACCCGCATTGGTAACGAAAGCCTTAGTGCCTCGCAACACATATTCATCACCATCACGTACCGCACTTGTATGAAGCTCTAGGTTGATATCAGACCATGTAAATGCGCCAAGCTTCACAGCACTCCCCATCGGACCCAAGTTCAGCTGCTTTTGCTCCTCGGTGCCAAACATCGAAATTGCCGCACTTGCCAAAGCACTATGCACAAACAGCGTATATCCAGTCGATGCACATGCACGAGCTAGCTCTTCCAAGACCAAACTATGCGTGAAAGCATCCAAGCCAAGTCCCCCATACGCCTCAGGGATAAGAATCCCAGCTAAGCCAAGCTCCCCCATACTCATGAATAACGAGCGGTCAAACCGCTCTTCCTCATCACGCAGCACCGACTTCGGCGCAACCTCTCCTGCTGCAAAATCACGCACCATGCTACGAATCATTTCCAATTCCTCTGAAAGGCTGTAATCCATGTGGAGCCCTCCCTCAAGCCGCATGCACCTCTAACTCTTTTCCTCCCATGTTGATCGTGCAATCGAACCGTCCAAGGCCTCATAATCTTCATACCGTATGGCTTTATATAACTCACTACGCGTTTGCATGCCAGCTAGTGATCCTACCTGCGTCCCTTCCTGACGAATCTCCTCAAAAACCCGTTCATAGGCCTTCGCAGCCACACGAAGCGATGTAACCGGATAGAGAACCATCCGAAAGCCCCAGCTTTCAAATTGCGCTGCCGTATAGTACGGCGTACGTCCGAATTCGGTCATATTGGCCAAAAGAGGTGCATCTACTTCCTTTCGAAAATGTTGAAAGTCTTCCTCGCTTTCTAATGCTTCTGGGAAAATCGCATCCGCTCCAGCAGCGAGATAATGTTTGGCCCTTTGAACCGCTTCTGCCATGCCTTCAACACTTTTCGCATCCGTCCTTGCAAGAACGTATAATGTCGGGCTAACCGCTTTGAGTGTGCGGATTTTTTGGCACATTTCTTCCGTAGAAATGAGCTTCTTACCACTCAAATGGCCGCATTTCTTCGGCATTTCTTGGTCCTCTATTTGCACAGCGGCGACCTTCGCCTCCACCATCTCCTTGGCTGTTCGTGCGACGTTCAGGATGCCGCCATATCCCGTATCAATATCTACCAATAATGGAAGTCCAGCTGCGCGGACCAACTCACGTGCACGTTCAGCGACCTCATTGGAATAAATAAGCCCTAAATCAGGCAACCCTCTACTGGCCGTATATGCGGCTCCTGATAGGTATAGGGCCGAAAACCCAGCTTGTTTAGCCATTCTAGCTGCCATGCCATCGTGGGCACCGACAATTTGGAACAGGGAACCCGCTTCAACTAAACGTCGCCACTGTGCAGCTAGCTGCTCTTGACTCGGCTCCTCCTCAATCAGCCATGACATAGTGACCTCCTACTTTTACACAATCAACCGTTAGCTGCAGTTTAAATAACGAAAAGTGACATATACGCAGGAACGGTCGTCTGAATGAGCTTCTCGTAATCAAGCGATAGCTTTATAATTTCTTCTGTCTGTTTCCGCGGAAAACGCGTTTGCACATTGGCTTTAAACTTATCGATTACCTTCGGCAACCCTTCAGCACGCCGCCGGCGGTGTCCGATTGGGTATTCACAGACGATTTTTTCTGTAGACGTTCCGTCTTTGAAGTAAATTTGAATGCTGTTGGCAATGGATCGCTTATCTGGATCCAAATAATCCTTGCTATATTGCTCGTTCTCTACTACGACCATGCGTTCACGAAGCGCATCAATGCGGGGATCAGCAGCGATATCATCTTCGTAATGCTCCGCAGTTAACGTCCCATAAAGTAGGCCAATGGCAACCATGTACTGAAGACAATGATCCCGATCTGCCGGATTATGCAAGGGACCTTTTTTATCAATAATGCGCAATGCAGATTTATGAGTAGTTAACATAATTTTAGTTATGTCAACTAATTTATCCTTGATACGGTCATGAAGTGTAAGTGCACACTCGACGGCTGTTTGGGCATGAAATTCTGCAGGAAACGAAATTTTAAATAAAATATGTTCCATGACATAACTACGCAAGGGGCGAGCTAGCGTTAACGTTTTACCCTCGAAGAGTACGTCCTGAAAGCCCCAGTTCGGCGCGGTCAACGCAGAGGCATACCCCATTTCTCCGCCTACGGCCATTAAGGCCAGGCGAACCGCTCGACTCGTCGCATCACCTGCTGCCCATGATTTTCTAGATCCTGTGTTGGGAGCGTGGCGATACGTGCGTAAGCTTGCTCCATCGATCCAAGCATTAGAAACTGCGCTGCATACCTCCTCCTTCGTACCTCCCAGCATAACTGTCGCCACAGCGGTTGAGGCCACTTTCACCAGATGGACATGATCCAAACCAACGCCGTTCAAACTATTTTCCAATGCGAGCACGCCTTGAATTTCATGGGCTTTGATTGCCATGGTCAAGACGTCCTTTATAGTGAATGGTGCTCCCCCCTCAGCCATTCGCTTGCGACTCACGTAATCAGCAACAGCGAGGATACTCCCTAAATTGTCGGATGGATGCCCCCATTCTGCCGCTAGCCAGGTATCGTTGTAGTCGAGCCACCTAATCATACATCCGATATTGAATGCCGCTTGCACCGGGTCCAATTCGTAGCGAGTTCCTGGCACACGCGCACCGCCAATCACCTCAGCCCCTGGAACAATCGGGCCGAGATGTTTGGTACATGCCGGAAAACGCAGTGCAAGCAAGCCTGTTCCCAATGAGTCCAGTAGGACATGGTGCGCAATCTGATACGCTTCCTCACCTTCAATCTCTGCATGCAAGGCGTATTCCGCAATTTCGACAATGAGCGGGTCAAAAATCATCTCCCTCTGAGCAGGTTCTCTAGGCGTACTCATACGATCTCGTCCTCACTTTCGGTAAGACTTTGTACTTGAGGCGGGTGTAAGTCTCGCCCACCGGTATAACGGACCCGAGGTCGGAAGAGACGATTGTTTCCATGCTGCTCTATCACATGTGCACTGATACCAACAGTGCGTGAAGCAAGAAAAACAGGTGTAAACAGCTCAATCGGAATGCCGAGCAAGTAATAGACAGGAGCAGCATAGTAATCTAGATTGGGATGGAGTCCTTTCTCCCTCCGCATGACGTCTTCTCCTCGCACACACATGTCATAAAGCTCCTGTTGATTACAGGCGGGCGCAAGTTTAGCTAAAGCTTCTTTCATTAGCAGGGCGCGTGGGTCAGGTTTTCGCATATAGACACGATGACCAAAGCCCATGATGCGCTCTTTCCGAGCAAGCTTAGAACGAATCAAAGCTTCGAGATCATCTTCGGAACCCGCTTCCAGCAGCATGTGCATGACCGCTTCGTTCGCTCCACCGTGCAATGTACCTTTGAGTGAGGCTACCGCGCCAACAAGCGCACCATATAAATCAGACTGTGTTGAGGCGATAACACGAGCTGTAAAGGTTGAATTCGGTAATTCGTGCTCACTGTACACAATGAGAGACTGATCGAAAATCGCTTCCTCCATCGGAGAAGGAATCGTTCCCGTGATCATGTACAAAAAGTTAGCCGTATAGGATAACTTAGGCTCGGGTTCAATGAGCGGTTGCTTCGTAATAGCCCGATAGCCGTAAGCAACAATTTGCGGTACTTTCGCTAAAAGGCGAATGGCTTTACGTCGGTTTGCCTCAGGTGATCGATCATCAAGCTCCTCATCAAAGCTCGCTAGCGCGGAAATACTCGTTCGAAGTACATCCATCATATCCGCTTGATCTGGCATCAGATGCAACATAGCCCGCACATTGGGAGGTAATCCATAGACCGCTTGAATCTGTGACTGAATCGCTTGACGCCTCGTCTCGCTCGGCAATTTACCCTCTAACAGCAGACCAACGACATCTAAGTACGTCATGTACTCAGCAAGTTCCATCAGATCGTACCCACGAATCACAATTTCTTCTTTCTCCACATCGAGATATGAAATGCTGGTCTCACTGGCAATGACATGTTCAAGTCCAGGCAAGTAGTGATCACTCATGTTTTCGCACTCCCTTCCTACATACTTTCAGAAAGCAGCAAACGCGAAATCACAATACGCTGAATCTCATTCGTCCCCTCATAAATTTGTGTTACTTTGGCATCTCGCAGATAGCGCTCAACCTTCGACTCCTTCAAGCAACCCCATGCGCCACAGAGCTGCACTGCTCGCAAACAGACTTTAACCGCCGTATCACTGGCAAAAAGCTTCGCTATGGCAGCCTGCTTCCCATATGAGAGCCCTTGGCTTTTGCGCCAAGCGGCTTGATAGGTCAGCAGTCTTGCGGCCTCAATGTGCGTCGCCATTTCGGAGATATGAGCATCAAATAGCTCGCCGCTGAGCGAGCCAGCCCCTGCTCCATAAGCAACTACAGCGTCCAAGGCTCCTTGGCCGATCCCTGTTGCTTGCGCAGCAATCCCGATCCGCCCGCCATCCAAGCTTCGCATAGCGATGCGAAAGCCTTCTCCTTCGGGACCTAAGCGGTTCTCAGCTGGCACTCTACAACCATCAAACCTTAACTCCATCGTTGTGGATGAGCGGATGCCTAGCTTTTTTTCCTTGGTACCGAAAATAAGCCCTTCCATCCCTTTTTCAACAATGAAGGCGGTGCAGCTTTTGAGCTTGTTCATCACATCTGTCAAAGCAAAAACGATATACACCTCCGCCTCCCCGCCATTCGTTACGAATAGCTTGGAGCCGTCAAGCACATAGAAGTCTCCATCCTTCGTTGCTGTCGTACGCATGGCACCAGCATCTGAGCCGGACTCGCTTTCCGTCAGACAGTAGGCGCCAAGCTTCTTCCCCCCAGCCATGGGGAGTAAATAAGCTTGTTTCTGTGCCTCCGTACCATACGTATGAATCGCCCAGCTGGCTAGCGACGTATGCACGGAGAGCATGACACTTGTTGAAGCACACACCCGGGATAGCTCTTCAATGACCATCGCATACGTTAGAAAATCAGCCCCGCCGCCGCCAAATGCTTTTGGCCAGGGGATCCCGGTCCAGCCAAGTTCGCCTAGGCTGTCAAAAATACCACGATCAAACCGCTCCAATTCATCCCTTTCTGCTGAAGTAGGTTCCACGCACGTAAGTGCAAATTCACGTACTTTCTTTCGCATATCTTGCTGATCTGAGGTATATGAGAATTGCATGCGACGACCTCCTTCGACGTGTTCGTGCTGCTCACTCCTGATTGGCCGAGGTTGATTGGGTCGATCGTATTTCTTTGGACAAGTTGTAATCGCTTTCAATATATGTTATATATACACGCTTTTGTTAGCCAATAGACTGCGCCGCGACAAAAAATGAAAAATACTCATGCGATAAAAACCCCTTCAGTTCCATCACTGAAGGGGTTCGCATTCATATCGTTAAGCATCATTTGCTTCATTATTTGTGTTAATTATGCCCTTTATCATCTTGAGAATGGTGGTCTTTCTTCTTAATAACAAGCTCGGCAGTTATGGGTAAGTGATCAGCTGCAATTGTGTCTATCACTTTCCCTGCTTTAATTTGTACATCTTCCGATGTGTAAATATAGTCAATACGACGATTAGGTTTGTCTGAATAATAGTAAGACGTATAGGCATCATTTAAACCGAGTTTTGCAAATACGTCATTATACTGCGCAGACATTTTTAGAATCTCTGCACTATCAGGTGTCGCATTAAAGTCTCCCACTACGATACTAGTTCCTTTATTTTGATTGACTATGTCGAGGATTTCATTGACTTGAATATCCCTCTGTTCGGCTCTTTTATTATCAAGATGTGTATTGTAAAAATTAATGTGATTTCCTCTCACGTTAATAACTGTTTTCGCGAGACCACGCTGCTCGGAAGGATACTGCGTATTATCGAGCAAATGGTTTTCGCTAGAAAGGATCGGATATTTACTTAAAACAGCTGTCCCGTATTGACGACGGGGTTCGCCCACATTTAATGGATCATAGTCAAGATTTGCAGCAAACTCAACATGCATCCCTAAGTAATTGGCTAACCATTTCGCTTGATCTTCGAAATTACTGCGTGCGGAAAAATGATTATCGACTTCCTGCAAACCAATGATATCAGCACCCGATGTTTGAATAACATCAGCAATTCTGTTTAAATTCAAAATGTCATCCATGCCCTCGGCATGATGAATATTATACTCCATCACTTTGATAGCAGTCTCTTTTTCTTTTTTTAAATCTGAGGCGTGGGATTCACTGCTGAACGAAAACATAGGAATCATAGACATCATTACAACAGAAGTCACAATAACTGATTTTTTTAGCATGCACAACATCCTCTCGAAGTTTCAATGATAGGTGAATATGCTACTATAATTTCATATTCTGGTTTCTATTTCCATAGGCTGATAGATTTAGATTGTTCGCTGCAAATATTGTCCTATTCTAGGACCACGTGTAAAGGAATTATATTTTTTTGTAGTTTTAATCATACAATCCTACCTCTAGCAAAGCAAAAAGAGGCGCAACACATCTGCACCTCTTTCTCTATTTCCGCTATTCGGACTTCATCACAACACCAGCTGGCAATACCCGCTCGACATGATCACGCAGTGAAGCCTTCGTATATAACTCATCGCTGAAAATCGCGATAATTCCGCTGTCCTCACGAGTTCGGATCAATCTCCCCATACCTTGACGCAAGCGAAGCAGCATGTAAGGAATATCAACTTCCTCATAAGGTGAAGCGGCTGCTTCTCGTTTCGCATTGAACACGGGGTCTTGCGGAGGAAACGGCAGTGCCCACACAATAACATTAGAAAGTGATGGACCAGGAATATCAAGTCCCTCCCACAAGCTTACGGCAGCTAATACACTGTGTTCATCCTCTTGGAACGAGGCGATCACATGCGAAATTTCTCGATCTCCTTCGTAGAGGAAAGTAAGATCTTTACAATCCGGATGAGAGGACATCTCCACTTTGAATCGTTGCAATTCCTGATGAGTCGGGAACAAGATTAACGCTCTGCCTTCCGTTCTTTTCAATAACTTAACAGCCGAATTCAACTTCTCTTGGAACGTTCCGCCTTCTGTGAAGCGTGGGGCGATGACTTCCATCCGTTCGACATAATCATATGGAGAATCTACGGAAAAGGAGAGATATTTCTCCAAGCCTAAGCTATTTGCCACATAGTCAAAGCTGCCTTCCACCGAAAGTGTCGCCGAGGAGAAGACAATCGGCATTTTAGAAGAAAACACATGCTCCTTCAACACTTCCTTGACCGTTCTAGGCATAATGACAAGACTAAGTCCGGTAATGCTTTCCGTCGCCCAACAGATGAAGCTATGATCATTGCGGAATAATGCAAGAGCCTTTTGCATCATCTCCAAATGCTCCTCGACAATCTTCAGCTGATAGTCATTGAGTGTAAACATTTCTCCTTCAAAGACGAGTTCCTCTTCGATCTCGGATAAAATATCACAGAACGTATGAATCTCTCTTTTCAAAAGATCACTCATTATAATTTGTTTACGATCGGAGCCTACAATCGGACGGCAGCAGCTTTCAAGCACCTCGAACATTCGTTCGCTCTGCTCGATTGCTCGATCAATACAGACCGCTAAGGTTTCACGAACTTCCCCTTTTAACAAACGAATGACCAATTCCTCAAACACCATATGTTTCAGCTTATAGGTCAACGCTTTTTGGGCTGCGGATTCCATTAAATGTCCTTCATCAAACACGACGGTGCAGTGATCAGGCAGCAATGGCAGCTGTCCTTCTCGTTTTCTAGCGTCATAAGTCCATACATGCTCCATGTAGAAATCATGCGAACATATGATTAAATCCGCCGATTTGCGGTAGGATTCACGTGATAAGGTTTGTCCACACCGATGGCGTTTATCACATACAAAGCAGTCTTGGTAAGCATCCCAGTTCATTCGGTGCCATTGTTCATCGTTCAGTTGCGGGTAGTTTTTGCGATCCCCGTAAGCATAGAATGTTTGCAATGCTTCACGTGTATGAACAAAATCAGGTAGGCTCTCATAGACTTCACGGTATAAGCCAGTATCTTCGTGGCCAAATCTAGCCTCATCCAGCTTGACCAAGCACGCATATTGATCTGGTGACTTCGCGAGTCGCGCATCAATTTCCATATTCAAATGGCGAGAAATTTTGTCGATATCCCCGCCTGGTTTTACAAGCTGCTCAATAAGCGATTCATCGGCACAGGCGATTATGGCCGGTTTCTTCGTAAAACGCGAATAACATAGTGCGTATAATAGATAGACTAACGTTTTGCCTGTCCCAACGCCAGCTTCCGCAAAAATCGTCTGCTTCTCCGCATAAGCCCGCTCCAGCTGAAAAGCCATATAAATTTGTTCATCCCGAACCTCAAAACCTGCTTCAGGCAATATGTCATAAAAGATATCCGCAATCCAGTCGGACACCTGCTGCATATATGGCTGCGCATGATCATATGCAAATGGATAACGTCCCACGTTAATGCCCCCAACCCTCTAGTTAAGAATCAAACTTGTATTATCTCATGGATGTTAAATAAAAGCAAAAATGCTCACTCCGCAAGTAACTTTGCTTAACGGAATGAGCCTACTTTTACATACTAAAACGTTCGCGATAGCCGCATTTCCGGCACAATTCCTCGACTACTTCACGTCTAGAAAAACCTTCGAACAACCGATTCGCTCGTTCTCCCTCAACGATTTCTGAGAAAGGTGTGTGGTTAATATTCCCGAGATTGATAACCCCTTCTCCATCCAAACAGCAAGGAATGACGGTGCCATCTACGAGTATACCTGCCTGATTACGCAGGGCATGACAGAAACCAGGGCCTGAAATCTCCTCCGCCTTCAAATCGGGCCACTGAAACTCGTGATCCTGGTTCAAATAGACGCGATCGGTAAGCTTTACGCCAGTTCCGCGGACGAACTTCTCATCGATTTTGTAATCAAGCTCGAACTCTTTCTCTAGCAATTCCAGCACTTCACGATTTCGATTCCGTTCCAAATTCGTCTGATTATCGGTGTCCAAATTCCATAATCGGAAGGAAATAATGACATTGGATTTAGCCACAATTTCCTTGGCAAATCGTAGAATACTAGTCACATAGCCTTCCTTATCTTCAGATCCTTCATGGCCGTCAAAACTGTGTAATGAAAAATTCATTTGGCGAAGCGCCGGTTTATCGAGCAGCTTGTGCCTGTTTTTGTTAATGAGTGTCCCATTCGTTGTGATATTTACTTTGAAGCCCTTTTCGTGGCTCAAGTCTAGTAATTCGTCGATTTTGGGATGGAGAAGCGGCTCCCCCTTCACATGCAAATAAATGTGATCCGTATGAGGCTTGATTTGGTCAAGGATATTCGTAAACGTATCTATTTTGATGAAATTCGCTTGACGCTTTGTCTGCGGACAGAACGTGCAAGCCAAATTACATACGCTCGTAATTTCAATATAAAATTTCTTGAACTTCTTCATGGTCGGACTCCGTTTCTTGTTAGCGCTACTATGATAGAGGCTATTATACCAAGCGAGGGCGATGAAAGAAAGGATTTCACATCGATTAGAAAAAGAACTGCACAATCCAGCCGATAAAATACGCGGACGGCACTAGAAAAACTTGTGCAAGCAGCGTCCCTAGGAAGCGTGTCGTCATGAGTAATGCGTAAATTTTGCCTAACTGACTCCGTTGAGTTTCGTCGTGCAGTGCCTTGTCCGTAATCAGACCTAGCTGAGGATCAATGAAGATGGTTAGCAAAATCGTAGCAATCCCGTTAATCAGCCCTGAGGCTTGTGAGGCGGTTGTCGCGTGATCTGGCCATAAATGAGCCGCATATAGCGAGGCAAGAACACCTACTGAGTAGAAAGCTGTCACAATGATATTGATGAACAGAAACCTTTTGGAAATGCCCAGATAACGGAACTGACTAAGCTTCACTTTGGGTTTTTTGATATATTTGGTCGTGTTCTTGAGTTGTGTGATCGTGACATTTGTGAGCATTTTCGGCAGCGATCCTGCGAGTTCAAGTCGCGCAATAACTCTAGCACTGATGCTGATAAAAGTCGGGAATAACGCGATCGCGATGACCGTCCCGATTGAAGAAGCAAGCAGAGAAATGCGTAAATATCGGACCAAATCAAACGTTGGCTCATGCTTGGCAAAATCAACAAAATGCGCTGTCATTGGCGCCTGTATCAAATTCGCTGTGCGCGAAACGAGCACGACGATGCCGACTAGCGATAGCGCTACCGCGAGTTTGTTCACTCGAACACCAGCATAACGAATGGAGTACGAAAGCGTCTCCGCCGTATGAATAATCATCGTTAATACGAAAACCAAAATGAGCGTATTGATCATCCGAAGGGTTCATCCTTTACTTGAGTGATAGGTGAGATAAAGTGAATGGAAACGAAAGTGAATACCCAAACGAAAACCCGAACGAAAACCCACCTTATGTTAATAGCATTAGGTGGGTTTCTTGGTGTTTGGATGAGGCACATGTGACTTTCGAGCGACAAAGTAGTCCAGCTTTGCCCCCTCCGATTGGGGAGCTGCCGCCATTAGCCCCTCCCCCTCCGTCCGGTGGTTCGGACAAAAATAGATGGAAAATATGTTGTTAATTTCGCCGGTTTCACTCAACTGGACAACTTAACTGGAAAATATGTAGCTAATTTCATGGAATTCAACGTTTTCAGCGCGTACCGACGAAATTAACTACAGAAAATCCAGTTAAATGGATTTTTGTCGAGAAATCTGGAAGATTAGCTGTAGTTTTGATTTAATTTGTTTTATGGGTTGGTTGTTGGTGTTAATGTTGATGAAACGAGTTACGACAGAATAACAATCAATGTATTCCACTATTCGTGACGCAGCACGAATTTCCTTTATTGCTAGTCACGAATGGCGAAGGAGCTGCCTCCATTTTGCCCGCTCCCCCTTCGTTCGGTGGTTCGGACAGAAATAGATGGAATATATGTTGTTAATTTCGCTGGTTTCACTCAACTGGACAACTTAACTGGAAAATATGTAGCTAATTTCATGGAATTCAACGTTTTCAGCGCGTACATATGAAATTAACTACAGAAAATCCAGTTAAATGGATTTTTGGTAAGAAATCTGAAAGATTAGCTGTTGTTTTTACAGTTAATTGATTTAATTTGTTTAATGGGTTGGTTGTTGGTGCTAATGTTGATGAAACGAGTTACGACAGAATAACATCCACTATATTCCACTATTCGTGACGCAGCACGAATTTCCTTTATTATGTCACGATTAGCACAGGAGCTACGTCTTTGACTAAGCCTTACGGTCGTCCCCGTACCACAGCTCACGGAATGTAGAGCTGTGCCGCAGTAGTTCCTCCGACGTGCCTTCCGCTTCGATGTGGCCGTCTTTCATCACGATGATGTGATCGGCGCGCGTCAACGCGGTTTTGCGGTGCGATACCACGAGACATGTAGCATCACTGCGACGCTCGAACATTCGCTCCCAGAGCTTCTGCTCCGTATCGACGTCGAGCGCGCTCGACAGGTCGTCGAAGACATACAGCTCGGCGTCCCGCACGAGCATCCGGGCCGCGGCCGTCCGCTGCGCTTGGCCGCCAGAGAGCTTCACCCCGCGCGGGCCGATGACCGTGTCCAGCCCGCCAGGCAGCTGCGCGACGTCGTACTCGAGCACCGCCGCGTTCAAAGCCTGCTGCAAGCTGTCACCTTGCTCCGCTTGCCCGAGCAAAATATTATTGCGCAGCGTATCGCTGTATAACCGCGGCACCTGCGCGGTATAGGCGCTCTGCGGCGGTGTAAAGAAGGTGCCCGGATCTTCAACGGGCACGCCATTCCACGCAATCGTTCCTTTCTCCTTGGGCAGCAGCCCAAGGAGGGAACGAACCAGCGTGGTTTTGCCTGAGCCGATCGTTCCCGTAATGACGGTAAACGATCCTCTTTGCATGGCGAAGTGAATGTCAGCGATCCCTCTACCCGTATCCGGGTAGGTGTAGCTGAGTCCATTCACTTCCAGGCGCTGCAGCGGAGGCGCAACGACGCTGTCATTCACTTGATCTAACTCCATCACTTGGTTCTTCAACTCTGGGTTCTTCATCACTTGATTCTTCTTCTCTGGGCTTTCCATCTCTGAGTTCTTCATCTCTTGGTTGTCCACCACTCGGCTCTTCATCTCTGGGTCCTTACCCACCCGCTCTTTTTTCAAATAAAGCGGCTTTACCATCGTCAACACTTTCGCAGACGCACCTTGCAGCAAAAACGTCAAGCGCTCCAATGAAACACTCATTTGCTTAAAATAAGTGATAAACTTCCCGACATTCGTAATAAACTGTGTCACGAAGGTCAAATAGTAGACAAACAATGCAAGATCACCAACAGTGAACGTCCCTGCTCTCATTTTGGTACCTGCTAACAGAAGCAGTAAACCTGTACCCAAATTCACGGAGTTAGAAAAGACTGAATCGAGAAGTTCGCTCATTAATCGGTCCTTCAGCATCGCTTTTCGACGCGCATCACCGAAGCTGCGGAACCGCTCCATCACGCGATTCTCGGCGCCAGCAACTTGAATGGCCTGCACATTACCAAACATTTCGCTGATTTCTCCGGTTACCTTGGAGGTAGATTCGCGGCTGGCTGCGCGGTATTTTTGCAAACGAACGGTTGCCAATTGAGCGGCTGTGATCACGATTACGATGGGCATAAACACAAGCAGTGTCATTTGAGCATCGATGCGAATCAATATGTATCCGGACACGAGGGCGAAACACGTCATTCCAAAAACATCAACCGACCAGCTCACCGCTTCCTCCGATTGGTCCACATCGTCCCGGAAATGGCTGATTGCTTCCCCTGGTGAAACTGGTATCGCTTGTGCGCCAGGTTGCTTTAGAACATGCTCTAACAAATTGCGTCGAAGCAGCATTCCCATGCGAAAACGGAAATGTACATCTGTGATGAAACCAATAATAATTAATAAGATTCGCCCTAAGGCTGCCCCGATCAGCAAAGCAATCAAGCCCCACACGCCAAATTTCAACGTAGCATTGCCCGTTAACGTATCAAAAAAGGCTTTTGTTATGAGACCAGGAGCAATAGGTGCCAAGTAAATAATTGTCCATGCTAACGCATTGATAAAATACCGGAAAGGTCGATACATGATCAACCCTTTTAAATATTGAAACGTCGTCATGCCAACACCTCCTCTAACCCTGTCGCGAGTAATTGGCTAAAGCGGGAATTCGGATTAGCGGCCAGCACTTCTCTTCGACCAGATTCCAGCACACGTCCGCCGTCCAAAATAACGATGTGATCCGCACGCTGTACCGTGGCAAGTCGATGGGCAATCATGATGCAAGAGCGCTCCGTCAATAATTTGGAAACAGCTTTCTCCATGCGTTGCTCAGTTAATGGATCCAGACGTGAGGAAGCTTCGTCCATAATAACCAGACCCGGATTCGTTAGGAATACACGGGCAAATGCCAATAATTGCGCTTCACCTGCAGATAAACTGCTTCCTCCTGAAGCGAGTCCTGTATCTAATCCTTCCGGCATCGCTTCATACCAAGCACCTAAGCCGAGTTCATGCAGTACCGCAATAATCTGTTCATCCGGAATCGACGCATCATAAAAGGTTAAATTATCGCGAATTGTTCCTTGGATGATTTCAATATTTTGAGTTACAAGCGCGACACGTTTGCGCAAATCTGCTAATTTACACGTACGAATGTCGGTTCCGCTTAGCGCAATCACACCGCTTTGCGGATCATAGAAGCGCAGCAATAGCCTTGCAATTGTGGACTTTCCGCTCCCAGTGCGGCCTAGTAATCCAAGTACTTCGCCAGGCTTCAAAGTCATCGTCAAGTTATCAATCGTCGGTTGATCCTCATCATAACTAAACACGACATCTTTGAAATCAACACCAAGCGGTCCATCCGGAAGCCCAGTCCCTGGGCCATCTTGAATCTTGGACTTTATCGCGAAAAGCTCGCGAATACGGGAAATACTCGCATCTGCTTTCTGCAAATCTTCCATTTGTGTTCGAATCTTTTCGATCGGTTTAGCGAGCAATTCGGTATAGAAGAAAATGAGATACACGGTACCTAATGAAATATGATTGCCATGCCATAGGTAGGCGCTGATCCCAAAAGCCATGGCATTCCCTAATGCAAACACGAATATCGACATGTTCCACATCGCACAAAAACCAAGGAATGCTTTGACGCGCAGCGGCAGCATTACTCGGAGCATCGTATAGAAACGATTCATCACGAAGCGTACCGCACCATTAGCACGAATATCCTCCGTACCTTCCAAATGTTCACCGATAAACCCATAAAACTCAGCATTCGCCTGACGCCAACCAGCCCAAACAGGAACAGCAAACTGACGAATCCATTGAATCAAATAGATGGCACAGACAACGAAAATAGCCATCCCTACGCCAATTAACCAATTTTCGCGAAATAATAAGATCAGAATGCCTGCCATCAGCAGCACATTCCCAAATAAATGAATAATCATGCTGGAGAAGAAATTCGCAAGCGCATTCACATCTCCATCTACGCGCTCAATCAGCGAGCCAGATGTATGACTTTTATGAAAAGACATATCCAGCGATAGACAATGTGCCGCTAAATCAACACGCAGTTTATTCGTTGTTTTCCAACCGACATTCTCACTGTAATAAGTTGCAATCACAGATACCAGCTGCTGTACGAGTGCAAAGCCAATAAATAATAGCGCCGCTGTGACAAGTGGCTCCATCGCCCCCTGCGACTGCGCCGTATCAATAAAATAGCGGATAATTTGTGGATTAATCAGCTGCAACCCAATGGACGCGAACAACAGGAATGTTAGTCCGATCAGTGTCCCTTTTTGCGGAAACAAATAGCGTCCCAATAGCTCGCGATATTGCCCCATGGAGTTGCTTTTTTTTCGATTATTTTTCATCGTAATGGAGTCCTCCGTATTCCTCGTGACGTACTCTCCATCATACTAAATTGACATCTTCCCGACAACGGACTCTTTCAATATAACGAAAAAAACCTGAGGCAACCCCCAGGTCCATTCTTCTAAGCTCAAAAAAATCGCGAAGTGATCATCTTCTTCTTCGTATAAAATTCGACGCCGTCCTTGCCATTGGCATGCAAGTCGCCATAGAACGAATCCTTCCAGCCGGAGAATGGGAAAAAGGCCATTGGCGCCGGGACGCCAACATTGACGCCTAGCATCCCCGCTTCAACCTCCTCACGGAATTGGCGGACAGCTTTCGCATTCTCGGTGTAAATGACCGCAGAGTTGCCGAATCGCGATCGATTCACTAAAGCTAACGCGTCATCCAAGTTCTCCGCGCGGAATAAAGATAACACCGGCCCGAATATCTCCTCTTTGGCAATCGTCATCTCAGGCTTCACATGATCGAAAATCGTCGCTCCGAGGAAAAAGCCCTCCCCTTCACACGCTTCGGCCGCTCTCCCATCGATCAGCAGCTCCGCACCTTCTGCGATTCCCTTCTCGATGTAGCCCGCGATTCGCGTACGCTGTTCCTCTCGAATAATCGGAGTCAGTGTAACTTGATCCTCCATGCCATTGCCAAGCACCAATTGTGATGCAGCAACTTGGAGTCCATTCACAAAGGCATCTCCATCTCCCACAACCACGACAGCGGAACAAGCCATACAACGCTCACCTGCTGAACCAAACGATGACATAACAATGTTCTCAATCGTTTTCTCCAGATGTGCATCGGGCATGACAATATGATAGTTTTTAGCACCAGCTAATGCTTGCACTCTTTTACCTCCAGCTGAGGCTCGTTCGTACACATATTTGGCTACAGGCTGCGAACCTACGAAAGAAACAGCTTTGACAGCAGGCAGAGTCGTCAATGCATTCACGACATCATGAGCACCGTGAACAACATTCAGCACACCATTCGGAAGTCCTGCTTCTTGCATCAGTGCAGCTAGTTTCATCGCTGTCAACGGTGTTCGTTCCGATGGTTTAAGAACAAAGGTATTCCCACAAGCAATCGCAAGCGGAAACATCCAGCACGGCACCATCATGGGGAAGTTAAACGGAGTTATCCCTCCGACAACGCCTAGCGGTACTCGAAATAATTCAGAATCCATATCCGCTGAAATGTTAGCCAGTGTTGACCCCATCATGTGCGAGGGGGCACCGGCAGCAAACTCGACACATTCGATCCCGCGCAGCACTTCACCTAGTGCTTCCTTGTAGCTTTTCCCGTTCTCCTTCGTGATCAATTCAGCAAGTTCATGCTCATTAGCTTGAAGTAGCTGCCAATAATGAAACAACACGCGCGCCCGTTTAGGAACAGGTGTTCTACTCCATGATTCGAACGCATGTTGAGCAGCATTCACCGCTTCTTCCACATCTGTAGCAGTCGAAAGTGGCACACGCGCAATCACTTTTCCTGTAGCAGGATTACGAACATCACTCATTTCACCACTTATCGAATCAACCCATGCACCATTAATCAAGTTTTGCAGGTTCGTCAATGTCGTTCATCTCCTGAGGTTAGAAATTTTCTCCACAACGCATTGGACACATTGTATAATAAGATTCAATTCCCCTTACATTCGCAATTACGTCATCTTTCCTAACATGAAAGTGGTGATTTTGCTTGGTACAGACCCTTTTACAGTTAACCGTTCAAGATATTCTTCAGCGCCCTCTATTTAGTAAGGCGGAGGCGATTGCAACGGAAGAAGCGTTAGCTCGCAAAGTTCGCTGGGTTCACATCATGGAGGTTACGCAAGTGGGTCACCTTTTGAACGGAAATGAACTCATTCTAAGCACGGGGATAGGTTGGCATGATAATGAGGAAACGAGCCTTTCGTTCCTGCAACAGTTAATCGACAGCGGTGCTTCAGGTCTTTGTATCGAGCTGGGTACGTATACGAAGCAACCGCTTGAGAGCATGAAGAAGCTTGCCTTACAAGCCAATTTTCCACTCATTTTTTTCCACGAAGAAGTTCGTTATATAGATATCACACAGGATTTACATGCGCATTTCATTCATCAACATCACAAAATGGTATCTGATCTAGAATCCCTATCAACTAAGCTCAATCAGCTGCTTTTATCTGGCAAAGGACTGCTGCCTCTCCTCCAATTGCTTCAAGAAACAACGCAGGTGCAAGTTGCCTTTTTCCCTTTCGATACGGATGCTGTGTTCGTGCCCTCTTTGCCTAAAGAAGAAGGTGCTGCCTTTTATGAAAAATGGATTTTCGGTGAACTGTTTCATTTATTTGATGTCAAAAACAAGCTGGCGCATCGTCCTATTCTCGCATTAGAACATTTGTTCGCAGACCTACTTTTATTTGCCGAACAGGAGTTAAGTGAGTTCCAAATACTCGCTTTAGATCGCTGCGCGACTGCAATTGCACAAGAAATGATGCGTACCACCTATATCGAGGAAAAAACACGCTACAAACAGGATCTCTGGGTGACCGATTGGCTAGGCGGCAAGCATTCACTACAGGATATTCGTGACTATGTGATGAGCGTCAAGCCCGCTGTAAAGCTAGGTCCGATCATCGTTTGTGTCTTTGATAAAACCGCAGGGAACGAAGGTTCCAAATCGCAAGAAACGCTCCTTTTTCAAAAACAGATGCTTGCCCGCTCCTTGTTTGAAAGAGAAGGCTTTTATTTATTTCCGACGGTGTTTGAGCAGCGAATCGTGTTTATTCTTGTAGATCAAATGCCCTCAGGAACTAGTCATGAGCGCATTCTCCGAACGATCCAACGCTTTCAGAAATCACAAGAAACGCATCTTTTCCCTGCACTTATCGGCATCGGCAAAGCAATCAGTGATCCGCTTCAACTTCACATTAGTTATGATACAGCGTTAGAAACGTTGGCGATACAGAAGGATGTCGGCGCACTCCCTAAGCCCTTCTATCACGAATTGCACGTCTATAAAGTACTTCTGCTGATGAAGCAATCTGGTCAATTAACATCGATCATCGAGGAATATCTTGGTGGCCTACTAGTGTTTGATCGCGAGAAAAACGGTCAACTTTTGAAAACATTACACATGTATCTAATGTTATCCGGCTCAAAACAGGAAACAGCGAAAGAGCTGTTTATAGTAAGGCAAACGCTGTATCATCGGCTGGACAAAATCGCGGCCATTCTTGGAGATGATTTCATGCAGCCGCAGAAGCGAATTGCTCTGGAGCTCGCCTTGCATGGCTATGAATATCTGAATGGAGCCATCCAATCTAGCTATGATTAAGCTTTCGATTTCCCTTGTGACAACAGCACATTGACGTAATACTTCCTGGCGTTAGCCGTCTTCAAATGAAGCCTCGCCGTTTCCCCGCCGGGGTGCTCGAGATCCAGCCATGCTCCTTCTAGATCTTCGAGCACGCCGACTATTTTGAATTTCTGTGCGACGTAGCCATCCAGCTTTTGCTTTTCTGCTTGAAATTGTTCATATTCAGACATGGGGGGCACCTCCCTGGACAATTTCCTTCTTCTCTTCACTCACTTCTGACGATAACGAAACATACGTTCCCCTCTTGATGAATTGGCCATTTCCTGCCTCACCTACGAACTGTTTATCCCGAATAACGAACTCTCCACGTGAAAGTACGGTTACCGGCTCTCCCGTTATTTCAATCCCTTCAAACGGATTGTAATCCACATTCATATGGTGAGTTTCGGCAGAAATCGTACGCTTCGCATTCGGATCAAATATCACAATATCCGCGTCTCCGCCAACGGCAATCGACCCCTTTTTCGGAAACAAACCAAACAACTTTGCGCTTCGCGTAGACACGATGTCCACGAACTGATTCAAAGTAATACGCCCTTTCCCTACCCCTTCAGAGAACAGAATGGAGAAACGATCCTCAATGCAAGGCCCGCCGTTGGGAATTTTACTAAAGTCCCCGAGACCTAAATCTTTTTGACCGTTAAAATTAAACGAACACTGGTCCGAGCCCACCGTTTGCAGTTGGCCTGTTTTTAGCGCATTCCACAGCACGTCTTGATGAAACTTGGGTCGAAGTGGTGGGGACCACACGTATTTCGCGCCTTCGAAATCCGGTTTTTCTAGATACGTTTGATCAAGCATCAAATATTGCGGACACGTTTCACCCCAGATATCGACACCACGATTGCGAGCCTCCGTAATTTGCTGTACAGCTTCCTCACACGTCACATGAACCACATAGAGCTGCGAGTTGGCTAAATCCGTGAGCTTGGCTGCACGCCCTGTCGCTTCACCTTCTATTAAAGAAGGCCGCGTCAAAGCATGATAGATGGGGCCAGTCTGCCCCGCTTCAAGCGCTTCCTTAATTAAATATTCAATGACATCGCCATTCTCTGCGTGAACCATTACGAGAGCACCATGCTTTTTGGCCTCTAGCAAAGTCCGGTACAGTGTGCCATCATCCGCTTGGAAGACGTTCTTATAAGCCATAAAAACCTTCAAAGATGTGATCCCCTCGTCATGAATCATGGAAGGCAGTTCGGCAAGCACCTCATCGTTGATTTCCGCGATCATCAGATGAAAGCTATAATCTATGACTGCTTTACCTTTCGCTTTTTGATGCCAAGTCTGTACAGATTGACTGAGGGGCTTCCCTTTATTCGTCAGACAAAAATCAATCACCGTCGTTGTCCCGCCAAAAGCCGCAGCCATCGTTCCTGTCTCAAAATCATCGGCTGTGACCGTCCCCCCAAATGGCATATCCAGATGAGTATGCGGGTCAATCCCACCAGGAAATACATATTTCCCTGTGGCATCTACTATTTCGGCACTTTCTTGTGACAGATGAAGTCCAATTCCGGTAATGATGCCGTCTTCAATGAGAATATCCCCTTGATACTGATCTGAAGCAGTGACAATCGTTCCATTCTTAATGAGCTTGGCCATGGCTACACAGCCTCCTTCTTATCCGAATCTTTACCCTCTGACAGCTTGGCGACGGTTACTTGTCGTTCATTCCAGGTCATTGGCTCCTCTGTGTGTGGGACCTCTACCATAGAAATTACCCCATCTACAGGACACACAATTGCACATAAATTACAGCCAACACAATCTTCTTCCCGCACCTGCAAAAAGGATTTCCCTTGATCGTCCGTAAGCCTCTCAATACACTGATGCGAGGTATCCTCGCAGGCAATGTGGCACTTGTTACAGTTAATACATGTTTCTGTATCGATCTTGGCAACGACCGCATAATTTAAATCCAAATTTCCCCAATCAGAGTAACGAGGAACTGATTTTCCAATAAGATCAGATACGCTGGCAAGACCTTTTTCATCCAAATAGTTATTCAATCCATCGATCATATCTTCCACAATTCGGAAGCCATGATGCATTGCGGCTGTACATACCTGAACCCCCGTTGCGCCCATCAACATGAATTCTACGGCATCTCGCCAAGAGGAAATGCCACCTATGCCGGATATCGGGATGTTCACGCCTGGATTACGCGCACAATCCGCAACCATATGAAGTGCGATCGGCTTCACAGCAGGACCGCAATAGCCGCCGTGGGAGCCTTTACCGCCGACATGTGGAATGGTGTTCCACGAGTCTATGTCGACACCAGCCAACGAATTAATCGTGTTGATGAGCGAGATCGCATCCGCTCCGCCCCGAACAGCTGCTAATGCAGTGCTCGTGATATCCGTGATATTTGGTGTCAGCTTCACAATGACAGGAGTTTGTGCGGCTTCCTTCGCCCACATCGTCTGCGCTTCGACAAGGTCTGGCTGCTGACCCGATGCTGAGCCCATCCCCCGTTCAGCCATCCCGTGCGGACAGCCAAAGTTCAGTTCAAGTCCGTCTACGCCGACGGCTTCGACCTTCTTAACGATCTCGTGCCACTTCTCTCGTTTGGGCTCAACCATTAGGGACACAACCAAAGCATGATTAGGAAACCGCTTCTTCGTTTCATAGATTTCCTTGAGATTAATCTCAAGCGGACGATCGGTGATAAGTTCAATATTATTGAAGCCCGCAACACGCTGCCCATTGAAATGAACTGCCGCGAAGCGTGAGGAAGTATTAATAATCGGATCTCCCAGTGTTTTCCAAACCGCGCCTCCCCAGCCCGCTTCAAATGCCCGCTGAACCTGATACCCCGTGTTCGTCGGAGGAGCCGATGCCAACCAGAAAGGGTTGGGTGACACAATTCCAGCTAGATTCGTACGTAAATCTGCCATGCTGAATCCCTCCTGATTCTGTAGTGACCCTGTGTAATAACCACCTATTCAAGCCGACGCTTCTTGACCCTTCACGAGCTGCTTATAGATCGCATAGGCGGTTAGCTTCCCTTGTTGGGCTGCCGAAACAACCATTGCTTCGCCCTGTCCATCACCGAAGATGACATCTCCGGCTGCGAACACTTTGGGGTTTGAAGTTAAACCCGTAGTTGAATCAACCAGCGTTACGATACCCCGCGAATGTGCAAGTCCAAACTGCTCTATGAGCGCAATATGCTTCGTTTGTCCAATCGCTTTGATAACCGCATCTACTTCTATGACGAATTCGGAGTCCGCAATAGCGACGGGACGTTTGCGTCCGCCATCTGACTCAGCAAGCGCCATCCGTACACATTCGAGGCCTACGACGTTGCCCTGTTCATCCCCGAGGATCTGTTTCGGTGCCGTAAGCCACTGAAAAGCAACGCCATCAAGTTTAGCGAACTCGTATTCGAAATCATACGCTGTCATTTCCGTTTGTGTCCGCCTGTACACGATTTGGACATGTTCCGCTCCTAGTCTAACCGAACAGGTCGCGGCATCAATGGCCGTATTCCCTGCACCAATCACGGCCACTCGTTTCCCAACAAGAGATTCATCGAGATCAGGAGCGATTTTCGTCGACTCTACGAAATCAATTGCATCATACACTCCCATCAACTCTTCGCCAGCAATACCAAGCATAGGTACTTTGGACATGCCAATGGCTAATACGACAGCGTCGTAATCCTCCAGCAGCTCCGCAGCGCTCACCTCGACACCTACACGCGTGTTCATGCGAAAATCGACGCCAAGCTGCCGTACTTGTTCAACCTCCCAAAGCGAGATTTCCTGCGGAAGTCGGAACGACACGATGCCGTAAGTATCCAAGCCACCCGCTTGCTCCTTTGCTTCGAACACTGTTACCTTAAAGCCGAAGCGGGCTAGCTCACGCGCTGCCGAGAGACCCGCAGGTCCGCCTCCCACGATCGCAACCGCTTTGCCATTACTTGTGCCTGCTTTAAATAAAATCTGTTCATTCTTGATCGCCCAATCCGTCGCGTAACGCTGTAATTGACCAATCAAGATAGGCTTGGACGAATGATTGAGTACACAAGCCCCTTCACACAATTCCTCTGTGGGACATACCCTTGAACAAGAAGCACCAACCGGATTAGCATCCATAATCGTGCGAGCTGAGCCTTTTAGATTGCCAGAGGCAATCTTTTTAATAAAAGAAGGGATATCAATGCCTGTCGGACAGGCGTTTATGCAAGGAGCGTCATAACAGAACAAGCAGCGATTGGACTCTTCGATCGCCTCTTTGGGCTTCATTCCCGCCTTCACTTCGGCAAAATTACGCTTCAAATCCGTTAGCGAAATAAATGTCGAACTCATCTTCGCTCCTCCTCCCCATTTAAAGTTGCGTGATTTGATCATACGTTTCTGGCCTGCGGTCCCGGTAAAACTGCCAAACATTACGAACCTCACGAATCAGCGATTTGTCTAGGTCCCCAATGATCACTTCATCTTGATCCCGACTGCCGATCGCAACGATTGCCCCGCGTGGATCCACTAAGTACGATTGTCCGTAGAACTCTCCCATGTTCCAAGGTGCTTCCGTTCCCACACGATTAATGGCGGCAACATAATACCCATTAGCCACAGCATGCGCAGGCTGCTCAAGCTTCCATAAGTACTCTGATGTGCCAGCAACGGTAGCTGAAGGATTGAACACAATCTCCGCACCGCCAAGCCCAAGGGCTCTAGCTCCCTCAGGAAAATGACGATCATAACAAATGTAGACGCCTACCTTGGCAAAAGCGGTATCAAAGACGGGATAGCCGAGATTTCCTGGCTTGAAATAATACTTTTCCCAGAAGCCGCAGGAACCACCGCCCGCTCCAACATGAGGGATATGATGCTTCCGGTATTTGCCCAAATACGATCCATCGGCATCAATAACAGCTGCCGTATTGTAATAGGAGGCAATGCCATCGCGCTCATAAATTGGAAGGATAATCACGACACCAAGCTCTTGGGCCAGCTCTCGAAAAAGCTTCGTCGTCGGCCCATTCGGAATTTCCTCGGCCGCATCGTACCACTTCGTCGTCTGCTCCGCACAAAAATACGGGCCGTAGAAAATCTCCTGTAAGCAAATCAGTTGCGCTCCCTGAGCTGCGGCTTGACGTACCAAACCAAGATGCTTCTGTATGGCTCGCTCTTTATGTTCGGCAATTGGTGCATCGCCATGCACGTCGTGAGAGGCTTGGATGAGTCCGATTCTGATGATACTCATGCTCGTATGCCTCCTCTATCAAGTGCAATACGCTTAGCGGTACGGTATAACAACTCAGTTCCTAAAGTGATATCCTCTGGACTAGCATATTCCTTGGGATTGTGACTAATGCCCTCGAGGCACCTTACAAAAATCATGCCGTAGTCACACACGTAAGACATCGTCAGCGAATCATGAAATGGACCACTCATAAGCTCTGGCGGCTTCTTCCCCATCAGACCCGCTTCCTTATGAAGCGTATCTTTGATCCAAGTCGCACAATAGCGAGGCTCGCTATTCGTATCTTCTCGAATGGTGTAGGTGAGTCCGTGCTCATCGGCTACGTTCTGGATGCAGCTGCGAAGCTCCGCTTCGAGTGCATCACGACGACGAATATCGATGTCACGCAAATCAACCGTGAAGCTGACCTTTTCAGGGATGATGTTCCGTGAATCAGGAAACACCGTAAGGGAGCCGACTGTCCCTACCGTTGGTGCACCTGATTCCTGACGTACTAGTTCGTTTAGAGCGACGATAATTTTGGCACTGCCAAGCAGCGCATCATGACGCATCGACATCGGTACAGAACCTGCATGACCTGCGAATCCAATCATTTCCACAGTGAGCCACAATGGTCCTGAGATCCCTGTCACGATACCAATCGGTTCATTCATCGACTCCAACACAGGACCTTGTTCGATATGCAGTTCGAGAAATGCCCCAATTCGGCCTTCTTGAAATATATATCCCTCGAAATCCGCTGGGTCACAGCCGAATTCTAGTAGAGCTTCACGGCGGGAGACGCCGTTTTTATCCGTTCGGTCCAATTCATCGGCTTCCAGTTTACCCGTCATTCCCCTTACCCCGAACAACCCCTTGTTGAAGCGACAGCCCTCTTCATCACAGAAAGCGACCACCTCAATATTGCACGCGGGTTTCATGCCTTCTTCGACCATCGTTTGCACCGCTTCTATGGCGCCAAGTACGCCAATTGCGCCGTCGAACCTGCCCCCATAAGGCTGAGAATCGACATGTGAACCGAGCATGAGAACTGGAGCTTGCGGATCACTTCCGCGCCAAACTCCGATAAGATTAGCGAAGGGATCAATATAAGCCTCCATCCCGGCTTCCTCCATCCAGGATTTCACCAGCTCTACGCCTGCTCGATCTTCCTTAGAAAGGGCAAGTCTGCAGACGCCCGTTTCACCGATCTTGCCGATTAGCGCAAGTTCATCGATATGCTGTTGGAGACGTTCTGCATTAATTCGGAACTCTGGAATTGTCGACAAGTCGGATCATCCTTTCACAGTTACTTCACCAAACACGGAAAGTAAGGTTTCGATGATAAAAGTCACATCGTCGTCCGTTGACGATAACGGAGGACTCAGCGTAATAATGTTGGCATAACCTGGTACGGTATCCCCATTTTTACCGACGAGCAGCCCTTTGCTTTTGCAGGCCAGAATAATACTTGTTACCCGTTCTATCGATGCGGGAACCTTCGATACACGATCCTCCACGAGCTCAATGCCCATTGCCGACCCGAAAATACGAATTTCTCCTACGTGTGGATGCTTTTTTAACGGCTCTAATCCAGTTCGAAATGCTTTACCAATCTCAGCTGAACGTTCGACAAGTCCCTCCCTCTCTATAATCGCTAGATTCGTTAAGGCTACCTGACAAGAAACGGGGTTCCCACCAAACGTATTGACATGTCGAAAGTGGCTCGTGGCTTCTTTTTCTTTGAAAGAATCGTATAATTCAGCTGATACTGCGGTTGCAGAAAGCGGTGAATATGCACTTGTTAAGCCTTTGGCCATCGTGACGATATCTGGACGCACCTCATAATTCTGATGACCGAAGGGCTTGCCCGATCGACCAAAGCCGCAAATCACTTCATCTACGATGAGCAGCACTTGATATTTATCACAAATTTGCCTAACCATCGGTAAATAATCATCAGAAGGAACAATCATTCCACCGCCGGTAATGACTGGCTCTAGAATGACACCGGCTACAGAATCAGCGCCTTCCCACACGATGGCATCCTCGATGGCTTTGGCACACTGTAAGCTGCAGCTCTCTTTCGTCTGCCCAAATGGGCAACGATAACAATAAGGTGGAGGTACATGCTGGAAGCCAACTCCAAGTGGTTCATATTTCAATTTGCGCTGAGCTTGACCCGTTGCACCCAAAGCGCCCATGGAATTCCCATGATAGGCTCGATGACGTGAGATAAACTTATGTTTACTAGGCTTGCCATTCTGATGATGGTATTGACGAGCTATTTTAAAAGCAACTTCATTGGCATCTGATCCTGAATTGGAATAAAAAATGCGATACTCCCCATTAAGCCATTCATTTAATTTCGCCGCCAACTCAATAGCAGGAATGTGTGATTGTACTAGCGTTGCATAGGCGAGTTTCATCATTTGCTCCGCAGCTGCTTCCGCAATCTCTCTCCTGCCGTGCCCCACATTCACACACCATAAGCCTGACATCCCATCCAGATAGCGATTACCATCAATATCCTTCACCCAGCTGCCTTCTCCGGAAGCGATGATCATCGGATTCTCATTATGTGCCGACATATGATGCCAGACATATTTACGATCTTTCTCGAGCAGCGACTCTTTATTCAATGGATCAACGTCTCCTTGAGCACTCATACGTAGTCCCCTCCAGTTAATTGAACAAGAATAGAGCGAAATAAATCAGCGAATAACTGTTATCTCTTCCTATATATCTATGATTGCAATTTGGATGTCATCCCTAGCTTTTGTTGTTATTTTTCATAGAGTAGATTGGGTGCTGGTAAATTGGTGGAGGAGTTAGGTGTTGTTAAAAGGAACAAGTAGCTTTGTTTAAAAGTTAATCGTCCGAGGGTTCGTTTCCCTCGTTAATAGACCTTTGAATCGCTGCGGTTAATTCCTGAAATAGTGGGGATTCTCGGGTTTGCAAAGTACGATCGTTACCTAAGGGAACTTGGTGAATCGCATGTACACGACCTGGATTTGCCGTTAAGACGATGATTCGATCTGAGAGGAATACAGCCTCTGTAAGGCTGCGAGTGACGAAAACGATGGTTTTGTTCATTTTCTTCTTCATTTCAAGTAAATCTAGCTGTAATTTGTCCTTCGTAAATTCATCTAATGTGGAGAAAGGTTCATCCATGAATAGGATGGGAGGATCGAGGGATAACGCACGGGCCATAGCAACTCGAATCTGCATGCCCAGACTAAGCTGCCAGGGATAATAATCTTTAAACTTTACAAGGCCAAGTGTGTCGAGGAGCTGGTCGACTTGTTCTCGGTACATCTGACGTGTTTGTTCAAGAACTTCAAGTGGCAGTTCGATATTCTCACGTACGGTTCGCCATTCAAATAAGTTAGGTGTTCGAAAAATAAAACCGAACTTACGACGTAACCGCACCTCTTTCGGGTGTTCCTTCTGTACGGTAATCTGACCGCTGGACGGCTGGAGGAGATCCGCCATAAGACGAAGTAACGTAGATTTACCACAACCGGAAGGTCCTAATAAGGTAACGAATTCATGCTGCCCTACATCAAAGGTAATGTTCTGAAGGGCAGTGACTTGCTTCCCTTTTTTACCGAACACCATACCGACGCCTTCTAACGAAATTTCCACTTTCTTCCGGAAAAAGTCTGAATTCATCGGGTTCCTCCCTCTATCCATGTACACTTACGTTATCTATCTGTGAGCATTAATAACCCTATATGTTATATTATATATTGATTTCATTCATTTTCATTATACATTCTGTTCCTAAATTAGCAGTCGGATTTGACATAGTGTAAAGTCGGTTGCAGATTTCAAATAGATGAATCACATGTTTGTTTCCATTCGCTTCAAATATAATTACATAATTAATGTTATGTAAACTAATTATTGGTGTATATTGGATATCCATATTTTGCTCATATTCTCTATTTCTTCATTTTGATAGAATGTGTTAGTACACATATCAGACATCAAGGAGGAAAACAGTGAGAAAACTGATTCTAACAACCGTTGTCGCGACTAGTCTTATGTTCGGTGGAATTGCGCAAGCAGCACCATCAAGTTCTTACATAGCCACGGATTCCGATACGTTCTGGTCTATTTCACAGAAGTTTAATGTGTCGCTGTCTGAGCTAATTGCAAGTAATCCGAAAGTCGATTCGCAAAACATTTATGAAGGCGTTATCATTTCTATTCCTACCAAGGTTTCTCAGAAACAAAGCTGGGAAGTGAAAGCTGATGCGATCATTGCAACAGGGATGAAGCAACTTGGCGTCCCTTATGTTTTTGGTGGCAGCACGCCAAATGTTGCTTTTGATTGCTCGGGCTTTGTTCAATATGCGTTTAATCTGCATGGCTTTAACTTGCTTCATTCCGCAGCCATACAAAGCCAATTAGGAGCACCTGTGGAGAAAAGTAATCTACGAAAAGGCGATCTCGTTTTCCTACAAGGCACTTATACAACAGGCGTTTCCCATGTAGGGATTTATCTAGGCAATAACCAGATTCTTCAGGCCGGTACAATGGGAACAAGAGAAGTGAAAATCAGTACGTTATTCGGTACGCCGTACTATGATGAGCATTACTGGGGAGCACGTCGCCTAATCAACTAAGGATGAGAAATAGCCGCGGTACCAGCCGACGGCTTTTCTCCCTATTTATTTAAGGACTGACTGTAGGTTCAATGATGGTAAGGGTGTTATTGAATGTATCGAGATCAGCTAACGCTCCTATCGGAATCGCAGCTTTATAAAAGCCGTGGGCTGTGCTCAAGTTCGTGAGAAGCGGCTTTCCTAATGGAGCAAGTAATCCAACAATTAAATCTTGGTACGTTGTAAAATACGAAACAGAACAATTCGTACACTGTCCCATGACGATACCGACACAATCACGGAATTTCCCAGCCATAATCAGTTGCGTCAGATAACGATAAACCGCATTCGTTGGTTCATGTGTCTCTTCAAGGAAGATTATCTTTCCCTTTGTATTCACTTCAAAAGGCGTCCCCAAAGTCCCTACGAACGATGTGAGGTTACCGCCAACGATTTGCCCTCTTACGACTCCTTTTACCAAGCTAGTTAGTGGCATATCGGGAGGATTCTGAATGACTCTCGGACTCATAAGTGTCGATGTCGCGGTATAAAATTGATCGAAATTATATGCAGGTGTACTCGTTTTAAAATCAATCAGCAACAGGCTTTGAAAGGTTATTAAATTAGCAAATTGATACAGCACATTTAATAAAATCGTAATATCACTGTACCCTGTGACGATTTTCGGATTGCGATTAATGAGTGGATAATCCAAGTTGGGCAAAATATCTTTAACTCCGGTTCCCCCTCTTGTGGGCAGAATCATCTTCACATTCGGATTCGAAAACATATCCATCAGGTCATCTGCTCGCTGCTGAGCTGTAGCCGCAACGATCCCTCCATACGCATAAGCGTATTTCCCCACAACTACGTTGAAACCCATATTTTCAAGCGTCTGGAGCCTAGCATCTATCGTGCTTGCGTCCAGTGGACTTCCTAACGTCACAATGCCAATGGTATCTCCACTTTGCAATATGGGGGGTCGTATTGCCATACGTCAGCCTCCTAGCCAGTAAATCATCTAGAAATGGAAAGTCTCTCCTTTGCCTTATATGCACGATTTTAGTCATTTATGACACTTAAATCCCCATACCTACAGGAATGAACGCCGACACCCGATTCATCGCATCCTGCTTTTGCTTATCTCCTACGTGCGTATAGATTTGCGTCGTTTGAATGCTCGCATGTCCGAGCAGCTCCTGCAGCGTTCGAATATCCGTCCCAGCTAATACTTGCATCGTGGCAAATGTATGTCGCAGCTTGTGACTTGAGAATGATTTGCCCTGCAACTCGATGTACTGACTCTTCAATTGGCCGAAATGTTTCTCGGCAATCGTTTGAATCATTCGGATACTGATTCGCCGACCGAATTGTGAGACAAAGAACGGCTGCTCAGCCCCACTCCTCGCTTCCATACGCTCTTCAAGTGCTCGCTGGAGTACCTGAATGATCTCATTCGGAAGCGGGATCACGCGCCACTTGCGCCCTTTTCCGAGAACCATTAATGAATTCGTGCCCCGATTGAAATCGGAGATATTCAGACGGTGAAGCTCACTGACACGCAAGCCTGCATAGCTCATTAACAGAAACATCGCCACATTCCGAATCTGATATTTACCTTCGATGGATTGCAAGAAAACAGACAGCAGCTCCTCGCTCAGAAAAGTCGGAACTGAATTCTTCTCAACCTTCGATTTCTTCACTGTACTCGAGGGATTATGAATAACGATCTGCAGCTCAACAAGCGCTGCAAAAAAAGTGCGGATCGACGAGAGGTACCGATTCCTCGCCGCATCCCCTGCCCCGCCCTGACGCATCTTCGTCAGGAAGCGCATAATATCAATCGCAGCAATTGCTGGTAAATCCTTCTCACCGAGACTTGCGAGAAATAAACGAACATCCCCAAGGTAGGCTTGCTGCGTTCGTTTCGTAAACCCCTGGTCCTTCATCCAGGAGTCAAAAAGCTCCAAATACTCGTCATCAAACGTTAAACTAGTGTCCATGCTGTTAATCTCCGCCCGTTACAAGCTAAATTGCGTTAAATATAGATTTAGTGCAATTTTTTTGATTAAAAAATCGCTTATTCTTCACACTCTGAGCCCCATTCTAACACTGGCCTTTAGAGTTAAAGAATAAGCGTATTGTTGGAATAATTTCAGAAGCACATCATCTTAATCCCGCGGATACTCCACTTTCATGATATCCATGAACGGCACCTTATCCAGCTCGCCCTTGCAATCCATATGTACTCTGCCCGTACGTGAATCCATTGTTGCGATTGTGCCTCGTACGGTTTCTTCACGTCCCCAAACGGTTAACACAATCTCGGAATTCTCCATCTTCGCTTCCGACAACTGGTTCCCAATCTCCTCTAATACGAACTCGTCACGCGTTGGCCGTTTCGCTACTTTTGCTTTTGCCATCCCCTATTCTCCTCCATGTTCCGTCAGTTGGACGGCGTAATAATTTCTTTCACGCGACCAACTTGGCCATCTGTGAGTCTTACTTTTATACCATGAGGATGAGTGGGTGAGTTCGTCAATAAATCCTTCACTATCCCGCGTGTAAGTTTCCCGCTTCGCTGATCTTGCTTTAACACGATATTCACTTCTTTACCGGGCATAACATCTTTACGATTTTGTCCATTCATGCTGCGTATGTCGCCTGCTTTCATGCCATATTGTGATTTATTATACCATAGTTTCTCCGTCTACCCCATCTCGATAAACAATTTATCCAAGCGGGAATCCTAAGATTCCACACCATTCCTAACAGTCTTCTCCACTGTTGCATCGCTTTTTTTAGAAAAATACGGAATTAATAAGACACTTGAGAAACTAAAGACCATTACAGCCTTGAAGACGAATCCATCAAAGTCTTGAATACCGAGGATTAACACTAACAGGAACATGCGCGAAATCACCAAGATAAGCTCCCGCCATACCATAACTCTCGTTTGATGAATGGGTTCTAATTGATAAGTCATTACAAATTGTCGTGAGCTCCATATCGTAGCGAAGAAAAACAATCCGATCGTCGTTAAGATGTTGGACAAAATCAGAATCAGAGGTGTTGGGAATAAAGCTAGCAAAAATCCTGCTGCCGCGGCCCCCATTCCAAAGGTTAACCATTTGTTATCACTTATTTGACGTGTACGGCTGAAGCGACGATATATGAATACACAAGCAATCGTGAACGATGTGTACATGATTTGCAGCAAGGCAATGTTAAGCTTATCTTGTGTGACCGAAAAGGTAAAGATCAATGAGAATATCCCCTGAAATTGAATGAAAAATCCGCCTGCAACCAGCGAAGGAATCATCCATTTCAACTGGGGAGTCGAGAAAACTTGACCTAAGCGAAACTTACGAAACACGGGTTCATTTGCTTCTTTTAATGAGATAAGAGGAACAAAATAGGATGTGAATATCATCAGTCCGATGAAGATGAACATAATGAAGAAAGACGCTGTAAATCCCATCCACTTAATAATCACTGCGAATAGCAATGGATTAATGAAAGAAATCAATTGACCAATTACACTTATCGCGGAAAAAAACGCGGAAAATTCCTTCCCTTTTCCAAAAAGGGAGATCCCCATATTTTGCGCAGAGCCATATAGACCGTTCGTGATGCCAACTGGAATAGCAATCAAAGTAATATATAGCATTTTCGGTTCAAAATGTACCCATGAAAGAAGGATGAAAGTGACGCCTGCCCCAATTGCAGCAACCCGCATAACCGACCCAATCGTGAACTTGGATAACAGATTCGCGCCAAACATGAAGGCAGCTCCCCAAGCTAGAAACATGATCAAATTAAACCAAGCTACGTCGAAGATTTGATTCCCTTTTTCCCAAATGAACAGATTAATAAAGATACCCATGTAGTTAAAAATAATACCAGAGCTGGCGCTCATCAGTAATAATCGTTTAAGCGCGGTTGTCATGTCATGTTGTGCTCTCTTTCTAAACGAATTTTTGGTAAACTGGTTATGGATGCATGAAGGCTCCTTAATAATGAAAATTAACGAATGTTTCTGCATTTTAACTTCAACATCATACCACGGAGTTTGCTCGGAAGGAATGTATGTTATGCCTAGATTCATGGACAATACAATAAGTCCCTATCCACTAAGAATTATCACTTTACCTATCGATGCCAGTAAATTAAAGCTGCAATCTCTTCGTATTCGTCATGTTGGCCATTTGCCAGGTCGGATTATGTATCGGGAAGATGCCAAGTTCGAGAGTTTCGCTATTGTCTATATAGCAGGAGGCAAGGGGACTTACCGCGTCAATGACGGGCCGGTGCAGAAAGTCGAAAGTGGAAGCCTCTTCTTCTTTCGTCCGAATCAAGTCTATCAATATGGCCCAGATCCGGGCGGATACTGGGATGAATATTACTTCACACTTGAAGGTAGCCGTGTACAGGAATGGCAGAACAGTTGGCTCACAGAAATCGACCAAGTGAAGCAGGTTGGCTACGAGGACACGACTCAGCTTAATCGGATCGAACGCATTTTCATTGGGATGGAAAGTGGCATTCCTTCAAATATTGATCGGGCTGCACTGCTTGTTGAGTCCCTCTTATTTGAATTTATTCAACGCGCAGAAGCGACCACGGAGACGACGAAGACGCAGCAATTCATCAATCTCATTGATGAACTCAGTAATTTATTATATCAACCCTTTGACGCGCAAAGTATCGCGAAGCGGCACCATATCTCCCTTTCTACCCTTCGTAGAATCGTTAGCGAATATTCCGGTTATCCACTAAATACCTATATGCATAGAATGAAAATGGCGGAAGCCAAAAATGTTTTGTTGAACACCACATTGTCCGTCAAGGAAATTGCTGCTTCACTTGGGTACAATGATGTTTTCTACTTTTCACGCATATTCAAGAAATATGTAGGTGTTTCCCCACTTATCTTTCGAAATACGATGCACACATAGCATCAAAATTTATGACTACCTAGCACGACTTGTCACATCGCTGCATATGATAGATTGAAAGCAAATCTTCGTATGTGGAGGTGAATCAGACATGGCACTTACACTATCGGGTTTAATGCTTTATACTATGTGGCTTGTCTTAGGGGTCATGGGTCTTAGCTTTGTAGTAGATTTGTTCAAATCGTTCTCAGCAGGAACTTTTTCCAGCGCTACGGTTACATCCTACTTGAAAGACCTATTGTATTTTGTTTTCCCTCTATTCTTGCTTTCCAACATGATGCCGCTCGATCATACCGATTACATTATCAAAATCGCTTACTACATCGGTGCGCTTGGCGTTATCTACAACTATGTTGGCGGCTATTTCAAAAAGTAAAACTGTAATCGCATTCACAGCTGCTGAGACCCTCAGCAGCTTTTTTAATGCAAAAAAGCTGTTCACCCATGGTAAACAGCTTCTTATCTCATCAACGATGCCAACTAAAATCGAGGTAAATTCGATAAATTATTGCTAGGATCTCCGTCTGGATACGAACGCAAGGTTTTTTCACCTTTTCGATTCACACCTGTATTGGCATCCTCGATTAAATCGGCCTCCGTCATCTCAATCGCCGTCTGGACATCCACCACTTGACCATTCTGAAATTTAACAGACTCTATACTCCCATCCTCATAATGCACGGCTTGAATCATCGCTTTATTCGGATCTATCGTATGGGGACCACTTTGACGTCGCGGCATATCGTTTCCTCCTTCGTTAGCATGTAAAACCCCACAGAAGTGGGGCTACCTGCCTGCTATGACTGTGTTGATTCGCTTTGTGTTTTCATTTCTTGCTTCAATTCTTCCGTCTTCTGCTGCGCTTGCTTGATTTGAGTTTGGAGATCCTCTACTTGCTGTTCAGCTTCTGTGAGCGCCGCAGCGGTAGCCTGCGAATAGATTTGTTGTGCAACTTGCAGTGTTTGTTCCGCTGCTTGCTCTGCTTTTTGGGCAACATCCTTAATTTGCGCTAAACCAAGTTCCTTTTGTTGTTGCGGCATGGTAATACCCCCAGCTGATGTTTTGCATACCCAATTAATGTAGGCAATGGAGTCCAATTTTATTCGGGCAAAAGATAAGCATGTGTAGATAACTGAGTAGCTAATAAGTTGGTCGGAATTACAAACTCAGGCCCCCCCATATAACCAGGCGTCACTTCATATTTCTGAAAAACAATGACAAGCTTGCCGTCCTTATTCAAGTAGAAGCTTTGATCCTTTTTAATGGTCGTAAAGTTAAACTTCACATCATTCGGAACACCTTCTACCCAATACACTTTAGCGGGATCATCCTTCATCTGTTGTATCATTTGGGCTTTAATGTAGTCACTAATCACCTGAATGTAGCCATCATCCTTAAATAAGCTCGGTAAAGTAATTAACAACTGATTTTTCTTATCAATCGTGTCATATTGGAAAACGGTTGACGATGAAGCGGCTGTATTGACGACATACCTCCCCACGGAGAAGATCTGATCATTGTCCGTTTTTACGATATACCCACTATCTACGCCAAGGTGTCCCTCTAATCCACTAGCTTTCATCTGGGCAATGTCATTCATGAAATTCGTGTAGAGCTTTTTACTCTCTTCCAAATATTTCGCATTTAAGGATTCTTCAAGCGTCTTGTTCTCTAAATTCGTTATGATGGGAACTTCTACATTCGCTTTGTTTGCACCGTCATCATAGTGATATTCACGAAAGGTCAGCACTTTAATCAATTTGCCAACAACAGGTATGTCAGATAAGGATTGTGCCATGGCAGGGCTCGTATTAAGACCCGCTACGAATAAGATAGCCGCTGCAGCAATAGCTACTGGTAGCCACTTCAGTATTGTTTTAGGCTTTTTTCTATGTTGGTTAATGGCTTGATTGACAATAAAATCGAGTTCGTCAGGGATTGGAATCTCCATATAGGTTTGTTTCATCTTCTCTAGCTTCTCGTCCATGGTTAGTTTACCTCCACAAGCTTATCATCGTTCATTTTTATCCGTAAAAGCTTAAGTGCTTGGTAGAGCCGCGTCTTGATCGTACTCGAGTTTTCTTTTAGCACATCCGCGATTTCATCGATCTTCAAATCCTCGAAATATCGAAGCGTAATGACACTGCGATACATGGTTGGCAGATCATCCAGCGCCCGCTCCAAATCAATATTCGTATAGGCATCTTCACTGCCGGGTGTCAAAGCTTCCATGGATACATCATCCATAACGGTTAGCTTCTTATGTTTACGCAAGAAATCAAGCGAGGTATTAACGACGATTCGATAAAACCAGCTCTTGATTGCCGCTTGGCTTTTCAAAGCATCAGACCCGGCCAATGCCTTTTGAATCGCCTCCTGCACAATATCAAGTGCATCTTCTTGATTTTTCACATAGCTATAAGCAAGCCGATACACATTCTCTTTATGTTCGGTTATGCAAGCAATTAACTCATTTTCTAGCTTCCTATTCTTAGTCATATCGTTGATGACGCTCCTTTTACCGCGCAGTTAATCGTGTTGTAGCTAAGACGTCTCAGGGTCCAAAATAGTTTGATTCCTATCTCTACCAATTTCGAGAATGCACTGGTATACTAACAGCAAGACGCTTATGAGGTGAACCACTATGAATATAATTAAAGTCAAAGACCGTCATGAGTTGGATCGTCGCGTACCTTCGATGCCGTGGTATATTGAGAAATTCATTAATTACAAACTACCAGATCTCTCGCCTTCATCCCTGCTCGAATATGTACGTGATTATGAAATATTCCTATCCTGGCTTCTCGCGGAGGGGTTAAGTACAGCTACGGTCATGAATCAAGTTCCTCTCGAGGACTTAGAACGATTACATATGGACAGCGTTAATAATTTTCGCATGTTCCTTGCCACGCGTAAAGCACAAGCTAATGGTAAAACGACGATTAACCGCAAGCTATCTGCGCTTCGATCCTTATTTCATTATTTGAGTCAAATTGCTGAGGATGATAACTTCTACCCGCTCCTGAAGCGCAATGTGATGGCTAAGGTAGAGATTAAGCGTGCACACAAGGCAAAAGACAGCGCTGCGAAGCTCGAAGGCAAGCTGTTGCAGGAGGAAGAAATAGCGGAGTTCATTGCTTATTTGAAGGAAGGTTATGGACACGATGTCGCTACCAATAAACAAGCACTTTACGCTTATGAATTAAACAAAATTAGGGATACCTGTATCGTAACGCTGATTCTAAATTCGGGGCTTCGTGTTTCTGAGGTATTTAACTTGAATGTCGATGATATTGATATGAAATTAAAGCTCGTCCACGTGTACCGCAAAGGTAAAAATGACGACACTTTCAAAACACCGGTTTATTTTCGGCTTGATGCCATACAAACCCTTACGGATTACTTAGCAATTCGCTCTTCGCGCTACAAGCCAGCAAAAAAAGAAAAAGCCCTCTTCATTGCCATGGCCAATGGCAAAAAAGAAGGCGATCGTATGACGAAACGAGCAATTCAAGAACTTGTCATTAAATATGCGAAAAGGTTTGGGAAACCGTATCTATCTGTACATAAACTGCGGCACTCATTCGCAACAGATTATTACTTACAGAACGACTTGTACAAAACGCAAGAGCAGCTCGGCCATGCTTCCCCTGAGACCACGCAAATCTATGCGCATCTCACGGATCGTACGATGTCTGAAGCGATTGACAAGCGCGCGGAATCTTAATCGCCTGCTGGTTCGAAAATTCGAACAACTTCATACATGCCGGGTTCAAATGTAGCAATCGTCATAGCTTCTTGTAGATAAGGAAGCGGCTTAGGATCATTTCGCATAGCTTGGTAAGCTTCCGCGCTTTTCCACTGTGCATACATGGTTACTTTCGTGCCATCCATACTTCGATGAAGACTGCTAGAGATAAATCCAGGAGCGTATCGGACTGAAACGTCTGTTGCTCTCGTAAGTAACTCAATGAGACGTTCTTGATTAGCAGGTTCAACCGTGAATACATTGATCAGTGTAACCATCTCTGAATTCATAGCAATATGTGTCATGATAGTAAGATCTCCGTTTCATATTTATGATAACTTATCCAACTGGATAAGTTTTTTTTTGCTTATCTTTGGGCTAAGGCTAACTTTTTATACAAGTTTAAGATAGGGATGAATGCACAGGAACAAGCTTCCTATTTCGAGCAAAAGGCAAATAGATGATTGTCGATACGACCAAAGCAGCAGCAACTACCATAAATACGCCGCGGGTAGAATCGGTATGAACCAGCAGCTCTACCCCTTTTACGAATAACGGACTTAGGAATTGACACACGTACACACATGCGAGTAGAAAGGAAATGCCAGTAGTTAACCCCAGTTTCGGTACGACTTCTGCTGTTTTAATAAGCGACAACGGGAACAGCATGCCTTCTGCCAGTCCAATTAAAAATACCGAGAGCGCGACTGTCCACACCGTGTGTGCTGAACTTAGTAGTAGAAACCCACCTGCCATTACAGCCAGATCGAGAGGAACCAACATCTTCTTACATACACGACTAAGCCGTGTAACCGCTAAGCCTGCTATGAATACGCCCATTAAGGCGCAAGCTGTCAAGTAACCTACTGCAGACACACTACCGATGCCGTTATTGGTAACGAATAAGGATAAATTGGCCGGAATCAAAGTGAACAGCATCGTGTGAAGTCCGCAAGCAACCGCAACCGCATAGAAAAACTTGGGCAGTTTTACGGAAGCTTTCATCACTGGATCTAGCTGAATCGGTGGATATTGCGGAAGAAAAACTAGCACCATGATGAGCAGAATAACTGCATAACTATACGTTAAAAATACATCTCTCCACCCAAACGAAGCGATAATCCCTCCAAAGGAAAGGAAAATGGCTCCACCGATGCCGTTAACAGAAGTTTGAAGTCCGTTCATTCGTGAACGCTCTTCACCTTGGAAGTTCTCAGAGATTAGCGCATTAAAAGTTGGCGAGATGAGACCAATACTTAGTCCTAGAATCGCTCTGCAAACTAAAATCATGTTAAACGAATGCATGAAAGCCGGACCAATGCCACCGATGATATATAGCAGTAAACCTGCAATTAAAATATGTTTCCGTGGGTATCGCCTGCCTAACCTGCCGGCCATAAATAAGGTTGCCAATATAAACAATGACGACATCGTAACCACCCATTGTAACAATAGTGAGTTAGTATCTGGAAATTCTACAGCCAACAGCTTTACCGCAGGTGCAGCCATCATCGTCCCAAAGGTCGTAGTGACTGCCAACGCTAATATAGCGATTTTGTTACTAAGTTTCATTGATGCACCTTTTCTCTAGGGCACAAGCTTATTCTTCAAGCTCGTTATACATTTGTGAAACAGCTGGATCCAATTTTCTTTGTTCAAAATCAGCAGAACGGCTCAGCTTTTCCCAACGCTTCGTTTCGGCTAACTTGCCTGCGTCTACCGCGTTTGCGATATCAACAGCGTCACTTCCGAGTAACAAGCGAAGCGGTGGATTCTCTGCATTCACCATCGTAATAATCGCTTGCGCCGCTTTATCCGGATCACCATTTTCTTTCCCTGTTGAATCGCGCAAATGTTTCAGCAGTCCACCGACTGTTTGACGATAGGCATCACTTGGTTCGATATGCTGCATCGAAGAGCCTGCCCAATCGGTGCGGAAACCGCCCGGTTCAATCAACGTGACCTTAAGTCCCAGCGGCGCCAATTCTTTAGACAATACCTCGGAGAAGCCCTCTACTGCCCACTTGGCTGTTTGATAGGCACCAAGACCTGGCGCGCCTGTTCGGCCACCAATCGAGGAAAACTGAACGATATGACCGAAACCTTGTTCTCTCAACATAGGCAGCGCGGCTTTCGTTACGTTGATCACGCCCCACAGGTTCGTTTCGATTTGTGCACGGAAATCCTCCATCGACGTTTCTTCAATAGAAGAAACATTCCCGTAACCTGCATTATTGACAAGGACATCTAAGCGTCCGAAAGTTTCAAAAGCTGTATGAATAGCTGCTTCAGCCTGATCATATCGATTCACATCCAACTGCACGAGCTTGACTTGGTCTCCGTAACGTATTGAAAGATCAGCTAACTGATCAGTGTTGCGAGCCGTCGCGACGAGTTGATCTCCTTTTGCAAGCACCGCTTCCGCAAGACTGCGGCCAAAACCTCGTGAACTTCCTGTAATCAACCATACTTTCGACATATCATGTTCCTCCTTCAGATGTGTTTGGAATGTTTATTCCATGGTTAGTATATCTCCGTAGATCTCTCACGTCAAGAACTTTTGGAATTAATATTCCAACTTTATTATTCCAATATATTTTATCCCGATTAAGAATCACTTGTTTAATAAAGTAATTATAGATAACAGAAGCATTCTTCTTTTCTAACCGCAAGTAATAATGGAATATTTATTCCGAACTCACAATAAAAAAACAGCCTTTGTGACGACGATTCGCAGTCGTTCAAATGGCTGTTTCTAAACTAGCAGTGCTTTCCAAGATGACTCAAGAACTTGTTGAATCTGCATTTCATCCAAAGGATATTTCTGTACATAATATCCTTTCAGGATGGATGAAATAATACCGTGAATCAGTTGATGGGATAAGTGAGATTCCATCTCCCTAAAAATCCCTTGCTTCTGCCCTTCAACGATAACTGACAGAACAACTTCCCGGGAATTGTGGCCATCATCCATGCTACGTAACTCAGGCGAAATATAAGGAGAATAAGAAAAACTGTCAATAAACAGAAACTCCTTGGGAAAATCGATACCGAATTGAAGTCGATTCAACTGAAGTCGCTTAAAGCGCTCATAAAGACTTGCTTCGGGTATGAATCCCTGCACGAGGTATTCGCCCAAATGCATCCGCGCCTCTTTATAGACCGCATTAACGATCTCTTCCTTGTTAGCAAAATAGTTGTAAATGGTGCCAGACCCTACGTTTGCTCTCTTAAATATCTTGGAGAAGGTAACTGCCTGTAAACCCTCTTCATGTATTAAGTCGAGCGTGGCAGCCATAATATCCTGTTTCTTACTCATCCATTCCACCTCTTGACACTAACATTAGTACGAGCTAGAGGCAGATGTCAAGTACACCTAGGAAATAAGCAAATGGCCACACACGCTCAGCGTTTAAGCATTACCCAGCCATATTGTTGACCGAATGTACGGTATCAAAGACTGAGATGTGATCTACTTTTCCTGAGGATTTGGGAATAATAAATTTAAGCTGAAAAGCTTTGGATGCTTGATAGATATAAATGGTATCATCCCCATTTAATTTGATATCAGCCGGTTTCCCTAATGCTTGTTCAATCTGGCTTAACGTCAATGTACGCAGCTGCGGATCATTGGAGCGGATATCGATGATTTGACTTCCCTTATTAAAACCAATTACAGCATTTTTCTTCGTGTAAGTTGCGTAAATCCCACTACCCGCTGATTCTGTCTTGTCTGCTTTCCCCCACGATTTCTCGACATCGTCAGTAAGTCCAGTTGTAGCAGCAAACGGGATGCCGCTAACTTTACCTGATTTGGCAAGTTCAAGCATATCTTTGAGTTGTTTCGAAACCGTACTCGTATCCGTGGAAGATGTAGGCACCGGTGTCGTAGTAGGATTCATAGATGGACTCGCTGTTGGGCTTGCTACAGAACTCGGTGCAGGCGTTGCAGATGGACTCGCTGATGCACTAGCACTAGGAGTTGGTGTGGTACTCGCCGCCGGTTCTTGTGTTGAAGAACATGCTGTTAACAGGATCATCGTCGATAGAAGCAAAGTATATATCGTTGTTTTCTTATTGTTTGTTTTCATGTCGGTCTCCTCATCTGTTGGACTTACTTTTTTTACTTACTTTACGGATATATGACGATCTAACTACAAAAAAGGTTGCTCAGCATGCATATGAAATAAAATAAACCATAAGGGAAAAATCCCCGATGGTTTGTTGGGCTTCATTATTTGACGTTACATCGTTCATTTACGATCTAGTATGTTTCAAATCTTAGCCGATATACCTTGGAATCTTGGAGGAATCCAGGACACTACTTCAGAATTTTTTCAATCGCAGCCAATTCTTCTGGAGAAAACGCTAAATTCTTAAGTGCAGCAACATTCTCCTCAATTTGCGACACGCGGCTGGCACCAATTAATGCGGATGTTACGCGCTCACCACGTAGTACCCAAGCCAGCGACATCTGCGCCAAGCTTTGTCCACGAGAGCTAGCCAATTCATTCAGTTGAATAATTTGATTCAGCTTTTCTTCCGTAATGTCTTTTTCTTTCAAAAACTGGCTTTTCCCGCCAGCTCTCGAATCCGCTGGAATCCCGTTCAAATACTTGCTTGTAAGTAAGCCTTGCGCGAGTGGACAGAATGCGATACTCCCTGCGCCGAAGTCATCTAATACATCCTGCAAGCCATCCTCGATCCAGCGATTCATCATACTGTAAGCTGGTTGATGAATAAGTAGCGGAGTACCCAAACCTTTGAGAATCGAAGCTGCTTCTTTGGTTTGCTCAGCTGAATAGTTGGAAAGTCCAACATAGAGCGCCTTACCTTGACGCACGATTAAATCCAGCGCCGCCATTGTTTCTTCGAACGGTGTATTCGGATCTGGCCGGTGAGAGTAGAAAATATCGACATAGTCTAGACCCATTCTTTTTAAACTTTGATCTAAGCTAGACACCATGTTTTTCTTGGAGCCCCACTCACCATAAGGTCCTTCCCACATGTGGTAGCCTGATTTGGTCGAGATGATAAGCTCATCACGATAGGCACCCAGATCACTCTTAAGTACACGCCCCATGAGCTCCTCTGCGGAACCTGGCGGCGGTCCATAGTTATTGGCTAAGTCAAAGTGTGTAATCCCTAAATCAAAAGAACGAAGCAGCATCGCTCTTCCGTTCTCATGCAAATCTAATCCCCCAAAATTGTGCCACATACCGAGAGAAATAGCGGGTAACTTAAGCCCTGATTTCCCCGTACGATTATATTTCATTTCTGCATAGCGCGTTGAACTTGCTTGATAGACCATGATTGTCCTCCTTCACATTCTAAGAAAATCCTTTTTAGCAAATAAATGATATCGTCACTAAAGTTTTCGCAAATAGCTCGTATCCTATGTACTAGTATAGTTGAAGGCTATCAACAAAAAAAGAACTGAAAAAAACGTGTCTTACTAACCTTCAGGTTAGTAAGACACGTGAAATAGACTACATCCGATCAAAACGTAACAAATCCTTGTGCATTTGAAGCCATTTGGTCTTCTCATATGTATTGCGAATAATATCTACCAGTACACCCTGTGGATCCACGCCATCTAAGTAACGCCCCAGGAAATGAATAAACACATCAAGCCTGCGAAGCTCGATTAGCAAGGGTAATATGCTGATTTCATCTTGTGATAATTGAACAAACTGGCAGTATCCTTCATAGAAAGCTTTACTATTAGCACGAAGTTTTTCTTCTGGAAGTGTGGGATCAATGAGATCAGATAAACATACGGCAAGTTCCATGACTCGCACATCGATCGTGACAAATTCAAAATCAAGAATAGCCACAAAACGCCCTTCATCATCTACCAGCATGTTAGATCCATTAATATCCCCATGGACGAGCTGATGTGGCAGTTGACGAATCGTTGGAATTGCTGAATACAAAGCCATATAACGATTAAATATATAAGCAAGTTCCTCCTGCTGGGCTAAGAACGGCTCAGGTGGATGCTGCGCAAAAGCGCGAATCGCATCTGGCTTGCAGCTAGGATGAATATGTTCAATTTCATAATAAGGAGCATACTCCGGTTTATCTGCGATTGATAACTTAGCTAAGGCAGCGGATAATTGTCCTGCTGCTTTCCCCATGTCTTTCAGTTGACTCAAGCCAATTTCAATTGGATTACTGCCCGCTGTAAAAGTAAATAAAGCCGCGAGCTTCCCGTCATCATCCCCAAGCGTCACAACTGTACCGCCTGTTGGAAGCTCTAATGGCATCGGAATGTCGAAAGGAAGCTCGTCTTTCCTTTCAGCTAATTGAAGTAATACACGATGTTCGAAGTTTATTTTGTTACGGTCTCGATGTGTTTCATATAATCGCAGAACATATGTGCAGTCCTCTACTTCGACGAAACGTGTCGTGTTATTCATTCCACCTGCACCAACACGCAGCGTCCATGTTTGGTTTGGAAACCAATTAGCGGGAAGTAAAGCTAATTGATCTTCTTGTTCAATAACTCGCATAATGCCCAGTCTCAGCTCCTCTTCTTATACTTGATTGTCGCCTTCAACCGCGAACTCAAAATCCTCAACATCAAAAGCCTCTACGGGTATGGCAAACTCCACTAGTCGCTCAATAAAGTCAAATTGATCTGTCAATAGCTCAGCTTGCTCCTTGATCGCAGTCAAAATTAATTCTGTTTCAATAGGGTCAAATTGATCCCCATAAGCTTCATTATCTATCGCAAAAACAATTTGCAAAGTCACATGCTCATTAATCGGTAACGGTGGACTTTTGCCCCATGGCATGGACAAGGCTTTTTCTATCTTTTTCTTATTAAAAGATTCTTCAAAGAAAGCAATGAGCTCGCCAATCATTTGTTTGACGAATCCATCATCTTCTAGTTCTAGCATAATGGGTTCGGGACTACTGTGCAGCTCGTAAAGTTCTTGAATGGTCGTATAAGGTATTAAATAAGTCACAGGCTTTGATGGCAGCATGAGCTGGCCATGCACGGCTAACATCACAGCTTCGATAATAAACGTTTTGCTCATGGAATTCCCCCCTAATGCTACAATCATTCAGCAATAATTCGCTAAGTAACCGCGGAAACCCTTCTTTCTAAAATGGAATGCATAGGCTCTATGCAGGGTGAATACAACCGTCAACTCCTCGATCGCTTTGACCCTGGAGCTAACGGTTGTATCCACGCTCTATAAACTGCCATCGATCACCTCATGGTCCTCGTACGCAGGACGATGCGGCTTCTTCGAGTGTCGATTCGCATAAGCAGAAGCTACATAGCAATCCGGTTTAATAACGGGGACCATCCCGACAGATTCCACGCGTCTTACCATTTCTTGGACGAATTTCGCCGTCCGATTTCTATTCTCGTCATCTCCCGCATCGATATGTATGAACATATCAAATGTGGCACCTTGATATAGATGAGGAAGAATAATATTTTCCATATCTTGTCGTTTGTTTTCGTCAAAGTACATCGCAATTTCTTCACTCAGACTAGTCTCCATGGAAAGCTTTTCTTTAATTGAGTATAGGGCTCTAGGTACGATCACTTGACGATAACACGCCCACGCTCCTTTCCCTAGCCGCTGGATCACTACACCGGTAATGAATTTTGTATGACCTGTGTGCACCTGACAATCCGTACCAATGATAAATTTATAAGTTGCTACGGGATCAAGTCGCATGAAATGTAAAATACGCTCGTGCACGGTATCCAGGTTAAGTCCTCTTTCCGTTGTGTTCCTAAATTCCAGGGGATGGTTCGTCGTCGAAGGTTTCAAAGATAAGGCTCTCCTTTTCTCCATAGAATCAAGGATAGAAATAAAGCTTATACTTGTCACACAATATGCAAAAGGCGGATGCTCAAGGCAAGCACCCGCCTCTTTCTATAGTATATGGCATACATTGCCTGTTCGAACCATCAACTTATTTTAAAACACTGCCGCCATACAAAAATCGATTATCCCACTGTTTACCCGCAATCGTATCTACGCGAACACCGCCGGATTCAACGGAATACGTGTGTAGCATTTGACCATTGCCTAAATAGAGACCAACATGGGTAATCGGCTCCGTCAAGACATTGATTCCATCGTAATCAGATGCTTTGGATCCTTTATAGCTGCTAAAGAATAGAAGGTCTCCTCTCTTCAGCTTGGTCCAATCCTTTACAATAGAGCCTTCCGAACGAACGTACATCCCTTGGGAAGCGGAATCACTCGGCAAGGACAAACGAAGCGCGTCCCAGAACATCGTCTGAACAAAATCAGAGCAATCAAACGTCGATGGATCATTGCGAGGTGAACCGAATTCATAAGGTGTTCCTAAGTAGACTTGTCCAGCATCAATGACAGCTTCAATTTCAGCCGCAACGGGCATATTCGGTTTAATAACCGAGAAATCCGCAGTTATGTATTTGGCGCTTGTACTCACATAACCACTAATGCCATCAGCATCAATGACTTTGTACCAACTATCATTCACTTTATCCGTGACAAGTACCTCTTCACCTTTGGCAAGCATACGAATGACTTTCGAACCAGAACTTGCATCCGATGAAGGTAATGTACGGAAATTAACGCCATAATTGATTTGTGCATTGCTTACAATCGTTATGTATTTGCTATTTGTTGATACGTAACCACTTACGCCTTGTGCATCCTTCACTTGAAACCAATTCGCTGTCGGATATGCGGTCACCGTTACGATTTCATTCGTCTTCAGCATACGCAGCACCTTGCTCGAAGTGCTTGGTTGGTCTCGGAAACTTACACCTGCAACAATTTGAGCCTTCGTCACAACGTCATCTTCAGCTTGTACAGCTTTAGGTAATAACGCCATGAAAGTTATCATACATACCGCAATAACCATCGTCCACTTTCTCATCGTCTTTCCCTCCACTGGGTATGATGTTAAAATTTTCTTTCGTACCCTTATTATAGTTTGAGGGGGTTAAATGCGAATATAGGTGATTGGTAGCGATTATTGGTAAAGGATGCAAGGCGATAAGCCTATTGACGCCAAGGTTTAAATTTCCAGTTTTCGCACTTCTGGCTTTCGCGTTATTGCTGACCAAAATAGCTGCCAAACGGAAGAGTTTTTTAGCTTGACATTACTTATTTTCATCTCGCTCTCTTCCCATTCAATTACTTGCCAACAGCTTGGATCTTGGACAGCTTGAGACTCCAAATAAGCGTGGGCTTGCTCATTCGCTTCCTCTTGCTCTACCCAGAATTTCACCCCATAATAAGCAAGTCCGTAATGGTTAACAAGTGTTGTTGTGTAAATTTGTTCAGTTTCTTTATGCTGCAGAACATAGGGCATCTTTCTTATCCTCCTCATAAAAAGGCACATTCACCACAAGGGGAATGTGCCTCCATTTGTATGCGTGTTTCCTACAAAACGGTTACTCCGTTTTACAAATACGCATTCTCATGCTTCGCTTTCAGCATATTCCAACGACGCTCTACTTCCGTCTCGAACGATTTCAGTGAGCCTTCATACTCCGGTTTCGTAAGATGCTTCGTTTTGCCCATCGTTTTCAACCAATCCGAAAGTGGAATCTTCTTACTCTTATCCTCTGGATTGTAAGTGATCGACGTGACCCCATGCTCGACCTCATATAACGGGAAGAAACAGGAATCAACTGCAGCACCAACGATATTAGAGCCTTCTTGGTCATCCGACAGCCAATTTAATGGGCAAGCAATGAGGATTTTGCCATACACCAATCCTTCATGCTGTGCGTACCACTGCGCCTTCGCTGCTTTCTTCACCAGATCCTGCGGATAGGCTTCAGAACCTGTAAAGACATAAGGAATGTGAGTTGCGGCCATGATTTGTGCGGTATCCTTATGATGGAATACCTTACCACCTTGATGCTTCCCGACATTGGATGTAGATGTCCGATGTCCCATTGGCGTTGAGTACGACAACTGTGCACCTGTGTTCATGTAACCTTCATTATCGTATTCCAGGATGATCATTTTATGATTACGAAGTGCAGCACCAATCGCTGGGCCCATTCCGATATCCATCCCACCGTCACCTGTTATCATGACGAACGTGAAATCGTCCTTTAACCCCAAATGATCAAGTTCTCCGCGTCGCTTCCGCTCCCAGAACATCTCTACAACGCCTGACAAGGTGGCTGCGCCGTTCTGGAACAAATTATGGATATACGTAGCTTTATGAGCCGAATACGGATACCCCGTCGTTACAACCATCGCACAGCCTGTGTGGAAAATGGAAACTATATCGCCTTCAATCCCTTTGAAGAACAATTCTAGTCCCGAGAAAATACCACAGCCTGGGCACGCGCCATGCCCTGGAGCAATTCGCTTAGGCTTCTTCGTTAAGGACCGCAACGGCGGAATGCGCACATTCAGTTTCCCCGTATTCTCATCAGGTGTGACCGTAATAAGCCCTGTATTCAAATCCTCATACTTCATGGGTGTCAATACCCGCTTCGGTGCTTTCGAAGGATCTCCAGGCGTATGCCCGTAGTAGTCAAAAGGCACTTCAACCTTGCCGCTTTCCATCGCGTCAATGGCGAATTGGAACAGATTATGCCCATCTTCAGCATAAAAGTCTTTGCCACCTAAGCCATAGATTCGGCTTATGACAAGCGTGTCTCTGTTCCCATGGGTGAACAGCGCCGCTTTAATTTCATTGACCATGTTGCCGCCATGCCCGCCATAGGAATCCGCGCGATCGCCAACCGTGATCGCTTTCACGTTCGCCAGCGCCTCAGCAATTTGCTTGGCTGGGAATGGACGGATCAGATTGGGCGCAATCGATCCTGCTTTAATGCCCTTTGCGCGGAGCTGGTCGACGACATCCTTGATGATTTCGGAGGCCGAATTCATCAGGAATACCGCGACTTCCGCGTCCTCCATCCGATATAGTTCCAGAATCGGATAGTCACGACCTGTCAATTCGGCATACTCCTGCCGAATACGGTCATAGACACCTTCGGCGTTATACATCGCCATCGACTGTTGATAACAATTATTAATGTAATCCGGCTCATTCATATAAGGTCCGACAGTAATCGGATTATTGCGATCCAAGGTATCTGGGAAGCCCTGTGGCTTCTCACCTACGAATGCCTGCACATCAGCCCGATGTGCAAAGGTTTGTACTCTGCGCTTTTGGTGTGAGGTGAAATAACCATCTGAAGCTACCATAACAGGTAGGCGCACCTCAGGATCCTCGGCTAATTTGAGCGCCATAATATTCATATCATACACAGCTTGCGGGTCACGACACATCACAATTGGCCATCCGGTATTCAAAGCATAATAAAGATCAGAATGATCGCCGTGAATATTCAGCGGCCCGGAAACAGACCGGCAAACCAAGTTCATAACCATTGGAAAACGTGTTCCGGATTGTACCGGCATTTGCTCCAACATGTACAAATAACCGTTGGCGCTTGTCGCGTTAAATACGCGTCCGCCAGCAGTTGATGCCCCATAACATATACCTGCTGAACCATGCTCACCGTCGGCAGGAATTAACACAATATCATGCTGTCCATTGGACTTCATGAGATCTAGAAACTGAGCTACTTCCGTGGATGGTGAAATCGGAAAGTATCCCATAACATGATAATTAATTTGATGCGCTGCATAGGCAGCCATCTCATTCCCTGATTCATACACGATGCGCTGTTCGACCTTGGCTACCCCAAATTCCTGCTTAATATCAATGGACATGCGTGTAGTTCCACCCTTCTCCCATAAATACTCTCTAAGAGTTTATAGCTAGATTGAAACGATGAGGCATGCGATTTAGATCAGCATAACCATCTTCTTCACGCTCACTAGAGAGCGCATCGGTTGGACAAGCCTGTACACATTTAAGACAACCTTTACAGTACTGATAGTCTATGCCTTGCAGGAACATTTGGGGACGACCTTTTTTGTCGGGGAGCTCATCCCATACGAAACAAAAATCAGGACATACATTATCGCAAGAAGCGCAGTGAATACATTTGTCTTCATGAAAATGCGGCATCATCCCTGCACGGGATATGCTCAAATCTTTCAGTATACTATTACCTGGATTCGTAACCACACCACCGATAGGCTGCGTAGCGAAGCCCAAGACTGGGGTATCATACCGGACAAAATCTGGCATGGACTCCCCTTCTGGAAGCGTATACGTTTGGAAAACCACTTCATTGTAGCCACGATCAAATGTCCGCAAAGCTGGAGCGACCGCAAGTGGGTATTTCTTCTCAAGAGACTTCCGTATAACACCGCGCATGACATCCGGATCAAGGAAATCACATAATCTGAACATAGCTCCTAACATCGCCATGTTAACGCGGTTCTTCTCTTCAAGTGAAATGCCAATTGCATCAATGACTGCAATCGTACCCCCGCGAAGTTTCATCTTCTCTTTCAGTTCATCAGGTGTTTTAGTTGAATTTACTAACACGGTACTATCCTCATAGATGCCACTGATAACGTTTACAGTTTTGGAAAGTGATTCATGAAAAACACCTACAACATGCGGTCGTTCAACGGGCGATGTATCCCGAATCTTCGTATCCATGTCACAAAATCGAATATGTGCTTTTACTGCAGAACCTTTCTTCTCAGACCCGTAGGAAGAGAAACTGACACCGTTCAAACCAACGCCAACGACTCCTGCTTCTGCTAGCATCTTGCCTGCTAGATTCGCGCCTAGACCGCCGATGGATTCCAGTCTTATCTCGAAAAAGCCGAGATCGTTCAATTTAGGTAAAGTTACCATGCTTGGTCTCCTTTCAAAAATGAACCGCATATAGAGTGAATAGTGTGAATAATAAATCTACTATTATTGTAACAAGAAATGGCTGGTAATCAACCTTTTTTTAAATCAGCCATTTAAAGCAAATAATCAATGATCAGTCCGCATTTTCCCAAATAGAAACTAAACGATTCCCGGTCCGCGTCTATGTCATTCTCCCGTGCCTCACAATCTTCACAAACGTCTACATAATCGTCTTCAATCGGATTAAACACAACACCGCACACCTGTGAGCACAACCGCATTCACATCTCTCCTCGGCTTCAAATCCTCAAACTTGTAAACGTTTGCAAACTATGTTTTCTTCATTATACAGCGGTTTATACTTCAATGACTATAAGTCTTTATGAAATCTTTAGCATTACAAACAGGTCAATTCACTTGATTCAATTCGCATTTGTGAGATAATGTAGAAACAATTACCTAATTGTCGATTTATGGAAAGGATGCTTATCATTGCTTCATTTCATCATTGCCAATGAGCTTCATAATCTCTTCTACATCTTGAGTGCTTCCTTCATTCATCTTATTATTGCACCACATTTCATGCACAAGGAACGGCAGTTAATTCTCTTTTTCACATTCATACTAGGCACCTTTATTTTCTTATACTGGAACTTTGCGGATATAGACCCTCTGATCTACTCCCTACAACTAGTACCTGTCTGTTTGCTCTTTGTCACATTAAGCGTAGGCATTGCACCAACGATCATGACCTGGATTATTTTCAACATCGGTTGCATGTTCGTCCTCAATTATTATTGGGAGCCCGCTCTGCTTAGCAGCACATTTTTACTCATTCTCGGCTTTCTAGTTCGAAATCGCGTTAGGCATGCTTCTTTGATGATAAAACTAACGTATGCAACTGCCATTCTTCTCGTGTATGAACTCTTGTATGCACCACTGGCGCCATATGTCTTAGCTCCAATTTCCTTATATGCTGGCTATGTTATTGGATGTGCATTCATCTCGCTTTGGGTTATGATCGTTTTACTTTATTTTATTAACAAATATGAAATGCAGCGAAATCATATCACTCATTTAGATAAAAATCGCATGCTCGCTGAGTTGTCCGCTACCGTATCACATGAAATCCGAAATCCATTGACTTCTACGCGTGGTTTTCTTCAATTACTACTGAGATCAGATCTATCCATTACGGATCGCAGAAGATATGTTGACTATGCATTAACCGGTGTGGACCAAGCCATAAGCCTATTAACGGATTTCCTCAACTATGCGAGGCCTTCACTCGACTTGCAAGAACAACTTGATGTTAAAGAAGAGCTAGAACATACCATTCGATTTATTACACCATACGCAATTGATTTTAAAATTGCCATCGATATCTCACATGATTGTGAAGCACCTCTTTATATTCTTGGTGAGTCTCAGAAACTTCGTCAATGCTTACTAAATCTCGTCAAGAATGCAATTGAAGCTATGCCCAATGGCGGCAGGCTGTCACTACGTACTTGCAAGCATCCCAGTGCAGTACAGATCTCGATTGAAGACACAGGAGTCGGTATGACGGATAAGCAATTAAACTCCTTGGGCAAGCCTTACTATACGACCAAGGAACATGGGACAGGTCTTGGACTTGTCGTTGTCATAAGTTTAATCAAGAAGATGAATGGTAAGATTTCTTTCTCTAGCAGTCTCAACCGTGGAACACAGTGTTCGATTGTTTTCCAGCAGTACTAATCAATCACAAAAAAGCAAGCTAGACTAAGAGTTCACTCTTATCTAGCTTGCTTTTTTATAATTACGCAACTAAGTTGCCAATTTCTCTTTCTCCACGATAAAAGCAAGCAAGCGACTGCAGCTTTCCTCTACCATCTCATATACTTCTTGAAACTTCCCTGTATAGTAGGGATCCGGTACATCGGTCGTCATCGGATTATTACTGGAGAAATCTAACAGTTTATGTATAGCTGCGTGCTTACCATCTCCCACTAACTCAGGAGCAAATGAAGAAAGATTCACGACATTACTCTCATCCATCGCAATGATATAAGTAAAGAGATGGAAATCATCTGAGCGTACCTGCCTAGCTTGTAGACCCTCATAACTGATCTCATGAGCGTCAAGAATATCGCGTGTACCTTGATGTGGTGGATGACCAATATGCCAATCTCCAGTACCCGCTGAATCAATGGAGATGACATCCTCAAGTCCCGCTTCCTTCACTTGATGACGAAACACGGCTTCCGCCATTGGCGAACGGCAAATATTGCCCAAACAAACGAATAAGACCTTAATCATATTTGACCAAAAACAAGCATTTTCTCGTTCAATGTGAGTGGTCGAGCAGGAATATCTAATACGATTCGACCTTCCGACACACCCCAGATTCGAGTCGCAAAACGCTCAGCGAGTTCAACCTTATGCAGTGTTGCGATAACCGTCATGTTCCGTTCTTTGCACAATGACTTCAAATCTTGCAAAATGTACTCTGTAGATTTCGGATCAAGTCCAGATACCGGCTCATCGGCCACGAGCACCTTAGGGCCAAGAATCAATGCTTTTGCAATGGCAACACGTTGCTGCTCTCCACCGCTAAGCTGACCAACTTTCTTTTCTCCTTTATCCAGCAGACCAACTTTTTCCAAAAATTCCATGCTATCGATTTTCTCATTTCTCGACGATAAGCCTGTAACCATCCGAAGTGGGGCTTGATACACCCTCCCCATCAACACATTCTTGACAGCGCTTTTATTCCGATTTAGAAAAGGTTTCTCTTCGAGGTAAGCGAAATCCTTACCTAATTTAAAACGGTCCCATGGACCTGGTTTTGTAATATCATTCGAATTATAGATGAGCTGACCGCTTGTCCATTTCTCTTGATGACTAATACAACGAAGAAGCGTTGTCTTCCCGCTGCCGCTGCTGCCGATTACAGCAATAAATTCACCTGCATCTACTTGAAAACTCACTTGCGATAGGACCTGATTGTCCGGAGGAAATACTTTACTTAAATTTCGAACTGTCAGCATGACAACTCTCCTTCACGTAAGTCCATATAATTTCTATTCTTTTGAAAAAAAATCGCCACTCAAGTAAGCCGTTGCTGTGCTCGTTGATGGCGATTTCTTACCTTCTACATGGCAAACTTAGTCACAAGAAGTCGGAGCTTCTGCCGCGCCTGCTTCAACATTAATTTTATCGGAAATTGTGTCTCTGACGACTGACATAACGAGCTGAAGCAAATAGTTAATATCCTCTTGCGTTTGTTTAAACTCATTAACAATCGGAATGCCATCTAATTCATCTTGAAGAACTTCGATTTCATTCTCGATTTTTTCCACCATTTTCTTGTTTTGGAACGTTTCGAAAGCAACAATCTCTTTTTGCTTTTTCTTAATCGCACTGATTAGCCCTTGGATATCCGGATTTGTTGCGATTTGCTTTTCCGCTTTTTGATAGAACTGAACTTCATTAGAAGTTGTCAGTAAAGCCGCTAATTCCTTCGCTTTTTCCAAAATATCTTCACGAACGATCATTTCTGTATTCGTAAACTCCTCGACTTCAAATGCATGAGGCTGATTATCATTATGTGCATGATCACATTGGGACATTTCTTAACACGCTCCTATTATCCTGATCGAAATTTTTAGACGGATATTTGAAGAGGCTTTGGTACAATTTCACCTTTCAAAATCCACGTTTGTGCATGAGTCACTTTCACATCAATGATTTGACCAATTAAGGACGGATCTCCTGTGAAATGGATAAGCTTATTCGTTCTAGTACGACCGGCAAGCACATCGGTATTGGTTTTGCTCTCACCTTCAACCAAGACTTCCACGGTTTGATTTAACAAGCGCTCATTACTTTCCTTGCTTAATTTATTAACCAGCTCATTCAGACGGTACAATCGTTGTTTTTTCACTTCCATGGGAACGTTATCTTCCATTTCAGCTGCTGGTGTACCTACGCGAGGCGAATAAATGAACGTAAACGCAAAATCAAAGCCAACTTCCTCGTACAACGTCATCGTATCCTCGAACTGCTCATCCGTCTCACCTGGGAACCCAACAATAATATCCGTTGTTAACACGACATCCGGCATTGTCGCTTTAATTTTACCCGCAAGCTGCAAATAATGATCTCGCGAGTACTTCCTACTCATCCGTTTTAACACTTCGGTATTTCCAGCTTGAACAGGTAAATGGATATGCTCAACGAGATTACCTCGTTTGCCAAGTACCTCAATCAAGCGGTCATCGAAATCGCGCGGATGCGAGGTCGTGAAACGAATACGTGGAACATCAATCTTACGAATATCGTCCATCAAATCAGCGAAAGTGTACGTTATATCTTCAAAGTCTTTGCCATAAGCATTGACATTCTGTCCAAGTAGCGTAATTTCCTGAAAGCCTTGACGAGCCAAATCCCTGACTTCTGCCAAAACGTCCTGCGGTCTACGGCTTCGCTCTTTACCACGTGTATATGGAACAATACAGTACGTACAGAACTTATCGCAACCGTACATAATGTTAACCCAAGCACGGATACCTTCCCGTTTTTTGGGGAGATTTTCAACGATATCGCCTTCTTTGGACCATACCTCTACAACCATTTCTTTATCGAAATAGGCATCCTTCAAAAGGCTTGGCAAACGATGAATATTATGTGTACCGAAAATCATATCAACAAAAGCATGCTTTTGCATAATACGATTAACAACCGATTCTTCTTGCGACATACATCCGCATACCCCAAGAATTAAACCTGGCTTCTGCGCTTTCAATGTTTTCAAATGACCAAGCTCACCGAACACTTTATCCTCGGCATTCTCCCGAATCGCACAAGTATTAAGTAAAATGACATCTGCAATTTGCTTGTCTTCTGTAGCCGTATAGCCCATTTGTTCGAAAAGACCCTTCATCACTTCGGTGTCATGTTCATTCATTTGACAACCATAGGTAGTAATGAGATAAAATTTATCCGCACCAAATTGCTGCATATCTTCCGGAATAGCAAAATCGTAATGAACCTGAATTTCCTCTTTACCACGTTGCTTCTCATCCTTATAATTGGGAGCAGAATTGATTTGGATATTCCGACCTTTAATTCGATACGTTGTTTTACCCTCTTCTTGGCTTAACACTTTCGCATCCGAGAAGTCAAAGTATTTGGAGTAATCCTTAACCTTGTCGGATTTTAAGTCCGATGTATTTTGGTTCTCCTTTGACATGATGAATTCACTTCCCTTTATCTATAAATATAGCTCTTAATTGTATTAACCCAATATCAAATTATAGCACAAAAGCTACCTGTATATCCATATTGTCTCCATAACACGCAGAATAGAAAAACCTCCTCGAAAGAGGAGGCATTAAAATGGATTAACCATACGTATATTGTTGCTTAATTATACCCGTCATCTCCTTAGCAGGAACCGGACGGCTAAATAAGTAGCCTTGCGCTTCATTGCAATCACGCTGTGATAAAAATTGCAGTTGTTCCTTCGTCTCTACGCCTTCTGCAATTACCTTTAAATCCAAATTATGTGCCATTGATATAATCGTATGTACGAGTGCAGCATCCTTGATATCATCAAACATATTACGAGTAAACGATTGATCGATCTTTAAGCTGTCGATAGGGAAAAGTTTCAAATAATTCAAGGAAGAATACCCCGTACCAAAATCATCGATCGATAAAAAGATACCCATTAGTTTAAGTTCGTGCATCGTTTCTATCGCATACTTGGAATCTTGAATAATACTTTCCGTCAGCTCAAGTTCTAAGTATTCGGGATTTAGCCCAGACACGTCTAACGCTTTACTCACAATATCTATTAAATTACTTTGCTTAAATTGCCTAGATGAGATGTTAACGGCCATACGGAGAGGAGCAAAACCTTGATCCTGCCATTCTTTATTTTGACGACAAGCCTCATTGAGCACCCATTCACCAATTGGAATGATTAATCCAGTTTCTTCTGCTAAAGGAATGAATTCTGTCGGTGATATAGGGCCCCACTCTGGATGTTGCCATCGAATAAGTGCTTCCACACCGATAATCTTGCCCGAACTCACATCAATCTGCGGCTGGTAATATACATTAAATTCATTTCGCTCCAAAGCTTTGCGCAGACCGATTTCCATCTGCATTTTTTTGGTCACGGTCTCGTTCATTTCTGGCGTGTAAAACTGGAAGTTATTCTTACCATGTTCTTTCACCCGATACATCGCCGTATCTGCATTCTTAATTAATGTCTCAATATCTCCACCATCCGATGGATATAGGCTAATTCCGATAGAAGGTGTAACAAATAATTCATGTTCAAGGATATTAAACGATTCTGAGAAGATACGAACCATTTTGGTCGCATTCTTTATCATTTCATCCGTGGTTGTGTTCGTCCAAAGAACAATAAATTCATCGCCACCCTGCCGCGAAACCGTATCACCTTTACCGATGCAAGCCTCAAATCGTTTCGCTACATCAATCAGTAGTTTATCGCCCATGGCATGACCAAGTGTGTCATTAATATACTTAAACCGATCCAGATCTATAAACATAATACCAATGATTTGTTGATTCTCATGAGCTTGATCTAAAGCTAGTTCGAGACGATCATTCAATAAAAGACGATTAGGTAGACCTGTTAGAGGGTCCCGATATACCATCTGATTGATTTTCTCTTCAGTTCTTTTTCTTTCTGAAATATCTCGAATGATACAGCTGAAATACGTGCTGCCTTCTTCTTTCCAAACGGCAAGAGAAAGCTCAACTGGCAGCTCCGATTGATCTTTTCTTAACCCTTGTAATTCATGCGTTCTCCCCAGCTCGTTGGGATCTTGGGTAGCTAGAAGCATTTCCAACCGTTCTTGATGAATAGCTAAGTAGCGATTAGGAAAAATAGTTCGAAGCTTTTCACCAATAAGCTCCCCTTCCTCATAACCAAAAATAAGGGTTGCTCCTTTATTCCATGAAATGATTGTCCCTTTGTCATCCGCCAAAATAATCGCATCATGAGCTGATTCTACGACCGAGCGAAATCTTTTCTCCGACATCAATAGTTGGGACTCAAACCTTTTATCAATAAACGTGCTGATGAAGGCTAGCCCAAGAATGAACAAAACACCAAAGCCTATAAGATACGCTAACAACGTCGTATTAAAAGTAAGATCTGTAACGGTATGTGCATGTTCATGCTTGAAAGTTGCAGCCGCCATGCCTGTATAGTGCATACCACAGATAGCGACGCCCATAACCAAGGAACTCCCTAATTTCTTTAACAGAATTCGAGGCGAACTTGCATTCTGTTTGATAGAGAATAGTAACAGGAGTGCAACCAGTGAAACAACGTATGCAATGATGGCAGAAAGCGCCCACAGAAAGGGATTATATACAATTGTAGCACCCATCACCATCGCTTCCATGCCAATGTAATGCATAGAAACAATACCACATGCAATAAACGTTGCACCGATAAATACATGTGATTTACGCATTATGGGCCGGCTGATAATGTGTAGCGCTAACCAAGATGCAAATAACGCGGGTATTATCGAATAGATTACGGTAGACAGTTGATAGGTGACCGCTACTGGCAAATGAAATGCTAACATCGCAACAAAATGCATCGACCAAATGCCCATTCCCATGGCAAATGCTCCACCAGCTAACCAAGCTTGCCTCGCTGAACCTTTGGCCTTATGAATTCGAATGCCAAGATCCAAAGCAGCGAATGAGGCTAAAATGGCAATAAAAATTGAGAAAATGACGAGTGGGACATGATACGTACTAGAGATTGTTTCCAAGAAGTTGTCTCCTAACTATAGGCAATAATAATGTCAAATCACAGGAGTCATTGGTTCTGTAGAAAACTATCTTACCATGATTTACATACAGCCACTATATCTTTCGTCGAAATAACTCGAAATTATGCAATTCTTACATCATAACGTAATTTTCATGAAAAAAATGCAAATAAAAAACATCCTTAACACATGACTGTCATAAGGATGTTTTTTAAATTTGCATTACGTACATAATTAATCTGACTAATAATTAATATCATTAATCTTTAATGTAGAAGTTCTGCTTCATCCCCAGTTTTAACGCCCGCTGCATTACCTTCATCCGTATCAATATGCATATCCAATGCAAACTGGTCCGATACACGTGCTATCACATCTTCAAAAATCAATGGACGTTCTCCGCGTAATTTCACTCGAAGAAGTTGTTTATCCTGTATCCCCCATTGCTTCGCATCGGAAGTATGGAAATGGATATGTCTCGCAGCTACGATAACGCCCTTTTCTAAATTAACTTCGCCTTTGGGACCGATAACGCGTAAGCCAGGTGTGTCTTCAATTTGCCCCGATTCTCGTACCGGCGGATGAATGCCCAACGAGAATGCATCTGTGCGTGAAACCTCAATTTGTGTTTGTGGACGTACTGGACCCAGAATCCTAACTTTTTCAAATTGACCTTTAGGACCAATGATCGCCACCGTTTCTTGCGCCGCGTATTGCCCTGGCTGTGAAAGATCTTTGAATACAGAAAGCTCATAACCTTCACCAAAGAGTGTTACTAAGTCCGTTTGGGACAAATGTATATGTCTTGCAGAAACTCCAATAGGAATCATGGGCATGGTCAAAACTTCCTCTCATCATGTCATAAATTTCAGTATTGCCGCTCAACAAAAAAGGCATACGGGATTTCACCGTATGCCTTCGTCGGAAATTGTTTATTTGAACTCTGTAAGCAATTTGCTGAAGTCAGCCTCGGAAAGCTTAAGATCTTGTTTAGTAAGACCTTCTTTAGCAAAGCTAGGAATGGAATCTTCATAGCTCTTTTTATCTTTGTTTTGGTAGATGATGCCCGTTAGCATGGAGTTTGTTTCCATGATTTTCGTCATCGCCATTACACGATTGGTGTAGTCGTAATCTGGAATCTCATCCAAATCTACGATATTCTCTTTGAACCAGTCATAGGTGTTTACTTTATTGAAAGTTACACATGGGCTGAATACGTTGATCAAAGAGAAACCTTTGTGGTTCAAACCAGCTTCGATAACAGCTGTTAACTGTTTCAAGTTACTGGAGAACGATTGTGCTACGAAAGATGCGCCAGCAGCCATTGCAATTTCTAGTGGTGAAATTGCTGACTCAATTGTACCTGATGGTACGCTTTTCGTTTTGAAGCCTTCCGCACTACGTGGAGATGCTTGACCTTTTGTCAAACCGTAGATTTGGTTGTCCATAACGATGTAAGTCACATCAATGTTACGACGAATAGCATGAACAGTGTGCCCCATACCAATTGCAAAGCCGTCTCCGTCTCCACCTGAAGCAATAACTGTCAAATCGCGGTTAGCCATTTTCACGCCTTGTGCGATTGGCAGGGATCTTCCGTGAATACCGTGGAATCCGTATGCATTGATGTAACCAGAGATACGTCCAGAACATCCGATACCTGAAACGATTGCTAAGTTTTCTGGCTCCAATCCAACGTTAGCTGAAGCACGTTGAATTGCCGCTTGTACGGAGAAATCTCCGCATCCAGGACACCAGTTAGGCTTTACATTGTTACGAAAGTCTTTTAATGTTGCCATGCTAAAGTCAACTCCTTACATTTTTGTTCAATTTCTGCTGGTAAGAATGGGTTACCGTTATATTTAAGTACGTTCTTGATTTTATCTGCGTGGCCAACATGCAATTTAATTTGATCAGCCAATTGACCTGTTGCGTTGTTTTCAACAACGATAACTTGTTTCGCTTTTTCAACAAGCGGGCGAAGTTGGTCAGCTGGGAATGGATGAATCAAGCGTACAGTTGCATGGTTGGTTTTGATACCTTCCAATTCAACACGACTTCTTGCTTCGTCAATTGTTCCACCTGTTGAACCCATACCAATGATAAGTAGATCTGGATTCTCATGAGGAGCATCAAATTTGATAGCATCCGTAACTTGAATGTGTTTCAATTTCTCAAGACGCTTATCCATCATACGTTGACGGTTTTCAGTGCTTTCTGAAGGACGACCCGTTTGGTCATGCTCTACACCTGTTACGTGATGAATACCATTTTTAACCCCTGGAATTACACGTGGTGAAACACCTTTTTCAGTGAACTCATAACGTTTGAAAAGTTGATTAGGCTCTTGCTCAGGAGCTTCAGTTACTAACGTACCGCGGTCAATCACGATACGGTTGTAATCTAGCATCTCTGCGGATTGTTTACCAAGAGATAGCTGAAGATCTGTCATCAAAATAACAGGAACTTGGTATTGCTCAGCTAGGTTGAAAGCCTCAATCGTATCGTAGAAGCACTCTTCAATCGTGCTAGGAGAAAGAACGATTTTCGGGATCTCACCGTGAGTTCCGTATACCATTGCGTTTAAGTCAGATTGCTCTTGTTTCGTTGGTAGACCTGTACTTGGACCACCACGTTGCGTATCAACGATTACGACAGGAGTCTCTGTCATACCTGCAAGACCGATAGCTTCCATCATTAGGGACAAACCAGGACCTGCAGAAGCTGTAAGCGCACGAGCACCTGCGTAGTTAGCACCGATTGCCATTGTACATGCTGCAATTTCATCTTCCGTTTGGATAACAGTTCCACCCAATTTAGGAAGTACTTTTTGCAAGTATTCCATTACTTCAGATGCTGGTGTAATCGGATAAGCTGGCATGAAGCGGCAACCTGCAGCAACTGCTCCAAGAGCGATTGCATCGTTACCGATCATGAACAATTTTTGTTGTCCGTCAGCAGGCTCAAGTTGGAAGTCAGCGATAGGTCCACCAGCAAGTTCAAGTACAGATTCTGCACCTTTACGAACTGCTTCAATGTTCTTCTCAACAACCGCAGCACCTTTACGGCCAAATTCTTCTTCAACTGCTTTATTAAACACGTCAATCGGCAAGCCAAGTAGAGCCCATGAAGCGCCTGACGCGGCCATGTTCTTAAATAGGGACGTTCCTAATTCCTCTGCGATTGCAGTAATCGGCACTGGGAACAATCTAGCTTTGATTCCTTCAGGTAAAACTGGGTTAAATTTAGCATCCGCAACGATAACACCATTGTCGCGAAGTTCGTGTGCGTTGAAATCGATACTTTCTTGGTCAAAAGCAACAAGAATATCTAAATCGTCTGAAATTGCGCGAATCGGTTTGGTGCTGATGCGAATCTTGTTATTTGTATGTCCCCCCTTAATCCGTGAAGAGAAATGACGGTACCCATACAAATAGTAACCGAGACGGTTCAATGCAGTAGAGAAAATGCGGTCTGTACTTTCGACCCCTTCACCCTGCTGACCTCCGATTTTCCAAGATAACTGACTAATCACCGTACGTCCACTCCTTTTGATTGTAGCTGCGTGAAGAAAATTTGATAAGCTGATTGTTTAGTAATTTAAGATGTTCAATAAAAAAATTCTTTCACTTGTCATCCAAATTCTATGCCTTTACAGAGTAAATTGCAAGAGGTTTCAACGTTTCTAAAAGATAGAGTTTTTAGATTGTATCCATATCAATATTAGATTGATTCTCAGTTATTCATTGCGGAAGGTTCCGCAACATAAAATTCCGCCAATTCCCATACAAAAACGCCTCCACCTGCGACTCCGTATAGTTTTTACACAAAGCTTCTATAATATTTCCGTAATCTCCAACATGTCTTAAATCTTTTACCCATTGTTCGATTCCATCAAAATCAGAGCCAAACCCGACATGGGACTCTCCGCCTAATGCACAGATATGATCGATGTGTTTCAGTATCGAAGAGATCTGAACTGTCGATTTGGCGTTATCCAGAAAGTAAGGAACAAACGTAATCCCCATCAATCCTTTACATTGAATGATAGTTTTGATTTGATCATCTGATAAATTTCTTGGATGAGGACATAGATGATAGGCGTTTGAGTGTGAAGCTATAAACGGTTTCTTGTACATCTCAACGAGCTCCCAGAATCCTGCAACGGAAAGATGGGACACATCGACTATTATACCCATACTTTCGATTTCTTTTAACATGAGCTTCCCTTTTTTTGTAAAACCACCTTTTCTTTGCTCCATGATGCCATCAGCTGCCCAATTCGCGTAGTTCCAAGTGAGTCCAGCACAACGAACGCCTAAATGATAAAGAATGCGTAAGTATGTAAAATTGCCAGCTAGCGCATCCATCCCTTCTAATGTCAATACAGCTCCTATCTCCTCGGTCTGCTCTATGGCTAACCAGTCTGAAGCGGATTGAATGAATCTCATTTGCGGATGGCTTGTAACCTTCTGATGAAAGATATCTATCATTTGTAAGACGTGATCAAAACTTGGATTGGGGATGGATTCCGAGAGATAAATTGCAAAAAATTGCACTTTTACTCCAGACTTCTGCAACTTCGGGAAACTTACATCCAACTCTAACACATCCTGATTAAAATCAAGCTTGGTTTGCTGATATAACTTCGTTAATGCATCACAGTGTCCATCCACAATCTTCATTTAAATAACCGCCTCTCTAGATCGAAATTAAGTGTCTAGACAGCACAAAAACCTCTATACAGAGGTTTCATAGGTACTGTGATAACATTTCTTTTGAACTGGTTGTCAGTCATGAAAGTCAACACTTATACAGTTGCCTTACCGTCTACCGAGGCTCGACAATCAATTTAATAGCTGTCCGGTCCTCCCCATCAATAACGATATCCGTGAAGGCTGGTACACATATTAAGTCGACTCCACTAGGCGCCACAAATCCTCTTGCGATAGCTACTGCTTTGATGGCTTGGTTCAATGCGCCTGCACCTATCGCTTGAAGCTCAGCGGCTCCACGCTCACGCAATACGCCTGCCAATGCACCTGCTACGGAGTTTGGATTGGATTTTGCTGAAACTTTTAACACATCCATGAATAGTACCTCCTCGGAAATGATGGATAGCTTCCAATACCCATCTTATTCGCAAGGTTGACTAAACATGCTACTTCGCCCATTATTACTGATGCCACATTCCAGCTAGTAATTAGTCCATGAATACTTGATCTTCATCATAACGAATTAAGTTAATGCCCTTCGCAAGTCCTGTCTGATCGTTTAATTCAATGACAACCGCATGGAAATGCCATTTCCCCTCATCCGTAATGAAACGAACAGGAAGCTGTGTTTTAAACTTCTGGAGCACGGCATTACGTTCTACCCCAAGAATGCCATCACGAGGCCCTACCATCCCCACATCCGTCACATAAGCTGTTCCTTGAGGCAATACACGGTTATCATTCGTTTGTACGTGTGTATGCGTTCCTACGACCGCAGACACTCTGCCATCCAAATGCCACCCCATAGCAATTTTCTCCGAAGTCGCTTCCGCGTGAAAATCAACAAATACAAATTTATGTTTTTTCTTATCGCCTTCCAAAATTTCATCCACTTTACGGAATGGACAATCGATAGGTGGCAAGAATGTTCGTCCTTGTAAATTAATAATAAGAAGTTCTTGATCCTTCACTTTGATTACGGTATGCCCCTTACCAGGAGTTCCTGGCGGGAAGTTCGCAGGTCGAACCATTTTATCGTCTCGATCAATAAAATCGAAGATTTCCTTCTGATCCCATGTGTGATTTCCCATTGTAATCGCCTGAATGCCCATTTCATATATTTCTTTGGCAATGGCTGCTGTAATTCCTTTGCCCGCGGCAGCATTCTCCCCGTTAGCAATGAACACCGCATGGGGATGTAATTGCTTTAATCTTGGCATGATATTTTTCAAAGCTTTTCTTCCAACAGAACCTACGATGTCACCGATAAACACAATTTTCATAACGTAAAACTAGCTCCTTTATATGACCGAATACATCCAAGTTTAAGTTACCTTGATGATGATCTCTATTCGGCCTTGAAAATAAGGAAAAGTGGCTATAATAGCCACTTTTCGCATCTGATTCTTATTTAGCGTATTCAACTGCTCTTGTCTCACGAATGACCGTAACCTTAATATGTCCTGGATAATCGAGTTCACCCTCGATTTTCTTCGTAATATCACGGGCTAAACGGAACGCTTCAGTGTCATCCACTTTCTCTGGCTGCACCATGACACGAACTTCACGACCTGCTTGAATGGCGTATGATTTCTCAACACCTTCAAATGATTCTGAAATCTCTTCCAGCTTCTCAAGACGCTTGATATACGTTTCTAGCGTTTCTCTACGAGCACCAGGTCTCGCTGCTGACAATGCATCTGCAGCACCGACTAGCATGGCAATAACAGAGGTTGCTTCCACGTCACCGTGATGTGAAGCAATACTGTTAATAACGATTGGATGCTCTTTGTATTTCTTGCCAATCTCAACACCGATTTCGACGTGAGACCCTTCAACTTCATGGTCTAATGCTTTACCAATGTCATGAAGCAGCCCGGCACGTTTCGCCAAAGTTACGTCTACCCCGAGCTCTCCGGCCATTAAACCAGCCAGATACGCTACTTCCATGGAATGTTTCAATACGTTTTGACCGTAACTTGTTCTGAACTTCAGGCGCCCCAAAATTTTGATCAAGTCAGGATGCAATCCGTGTACCCCAACTTCAAACGTCGCTTGCTCCCCATATTCGCGGATACGTTCGTCCACTTCTTTACGGGACTTCTCAACCATCTCTTCGATACGTGCAGGATGAATACGTCCATCCGCCACAAGTTTCTCAAGTGATGTGCGAGCAATTTCACGACGGATTGGGTCAAATCCTGATAAGATTACTGCTTCAGGTGTATCATCAATAATGAGATCAATACCAGTCAATGTTTCCAAAGCACGGATATTTCTACCTTCACGACCGATAATACGGCCTTTCATTTCTTCATTAGGCAACGAGACAACGGATACCGTAGTCTCAGCTACGTGATCTGCAGCACAACGCTGAATAGCAAGTGTGATGATCTCACGCGCTTTCTTATCGCCTTCTTCTTTGGCTTGTTGTTCGATCTCTTTGATAAGTTGTGCTGTTTCATGGCGAACTTCTTGCTCTACATTAGTAAGAATGATGCTCTTCGCTTCTTCCATTGTAAGACCAGAAATTCGTTCCAATTCGGAAACTTGGCTTTTATACAACTGATCAATTTGGGTTTGTGTATCCTCGATTCGCTTCTCTTTGTTGGCTACTAACTCTTCTTTACGCTCGAGAGACTCTAATTTTTTATCCAGCGATTCCTCTTTTTGCAACAATCGTCTTTCTTGTCGTTGAATTTCATTCCGACGTTCACGAATGTCTTTTTCAGCTTCGGACCTTAGTTTGTGGACTTCGTCCTTTGCTTCCAGAACCGTTTCTTTTTTCAGTGCTTCTGCTTCCTTTTTGGCAGATTCTCTTATCTGCTCAGCGGCTGTTTCAGCACTGGAAATTTTCGCTTCTGCAAGAGATTTACGGATAAAATAACCAATCCCTAAGCATGCAGCTCCAACAACGAGAATGATCGCGATCCAGATGGCAGTCATCTTGTTCACCTCCTCGTTGGTTTCTCCAAGGTGTTAGCCTGGGGTACCTTCGGTTTTTTAATCCGATTCAATTGTTTGACTAGTCATACATACCCTTTACCAAGTAAGAGTATGGCTTTTAAATGAATGCGCACAGTGCGTTAGGGCACTATAGTGCTAATAATCCATAATCAACAGTGTAAAAATTGGCGGTTTTTACAGCTGCCCTCTCAAAATCAATGAAATTAGTATGATTTTGAATACATTATGAAAATATACACTGTTATTTTATCTTTTGTCGAAGAAGCTTGTCAAGCGAATGTCCAAGAGTTGATTATTTAGACCCAAAATCCACCAATAATTAATTAATGTCATTAAGTAAATATATAATTAATTAATGCCATTAACCTTCATTAAACTCGTCTTCTATAAAATCCATTTCCTCATCATCTGTTTCATTGCTGACTAACCCCAAAACCTTCGTAACTATAGACCCTGTATAGCCCCTTCGCATTAGAAATGCGCCAGTCTTACGCTTTCTATCCATCAATTTACCTGAGGTTTGCTTCCATTTTGTCCGCGCTATTTTTAGAGCTCCATCGTACTCATCTTCCGGATTAATGGACTCCATCGTGCTTTTGACGACATCTTGATGAATCCCTTTTTGTTGAAGTTCTTGTCGAATTAAATTACGCCCTTTACGTTGAGCAATCACTCGGTTGTCTGTCCACATCTTTGCGAATTCTTCGTCATTAATGTATTTATTTTCTACAAGTTTGTCACTCGCCCATTCGATAATAGGTGCTTCAAAGCCCTTTTCTTTCAATTTGCGTTTCACCTCTGAGAGGGAATGCGGACGTCTGCCAACCATATGGAGTGCCTTCACATAAGCCAAATTTCGCTCTTCATCCAAAATAATGGCTTCTATCGCTTGCTGATAGAGGGATTCACCTTTGTTCAAGCGGTGCTTAATCAGAATATCTTCATGAACAGAAAAAGCGTATTCCTCATTCAGATAAATATTATAACGATGTCTACCTTGTTTTTGTTTTTCAACCTTCGTGATAACCTGTAATTCTTCCTCTTCGTGCTTCATATCAATAATCTCCCAAATGGAGAAAAAGCACCCCAACACAAGGTCAAGGTGCTTCTTCATTCCTATATTTCAAACCTATTCAAAAGCTGTTTCCAACTCATCTTCGTCTTCATCTAAATTCGGACCAACCACTTTAATCAGGTTGCTGTTTTCTCTAATTCTCAGTTCAATCGTTTCCGAGATCGCTTTGTTATCTTTCAAGAATTGCTTCGCGTTCTCACGACCTTGACCAAGACGTTCACCCTCATAGGAATACCAAGCGCCGCTCTTATTTACGATATCAAGTTCAGTCCCGATATCAATAATACTGCCTTCACGAGAGATACCTTCGCCGTACATGATATCCACTTCAGCTTGTTTAAATGGAGGTGCTACTTTATTCTTAACGACCTTAATTCTCGTACGGTTACCAACCATGTCATTGCCTTGTTTGATCGTTTCAATACGACGAACATCCAAACGAACGGATGAGTAGAACTTAAGTGCACGACCACCTGGTGTTGTCTCAGGGTTACCGAACATAACGCCAACTTTTTCACGCAATTGGTTGATGAAAATCGCAATAACCTTAGATTTATTGATGGCACCAGAAAGTTTACGCAGTGCTTGTGACATCAAGCGTGCTTGAAGACCTACGTGAGAATCCCCCATGTCGCCTTCAATCTCCGCTTTAGGTACTAGTGCTGCAACGGAGTCAATAACAATAATATCTACCGCGCCGCTTCGAACTAGTGCTTCAGCGATCTCAAGTGCTTGCTCCCCTGTATCTGGCTGGGAAAGAAGTAATTCATCTATATTAATACCAAGCTTGCTTGCATAGGAAGGATCCAACGCATGTTCTGCATCGATAAAGGCAGCTTGTCCACCTACTTTTTGTACTTCAGCGATTGCATGTAGAGCTACCGTTGTTTTACCTGATGACTCTGGTCCGTATACTTCAATAATTCTACCACGTGGGAATCCACCTATTCCAAGTGCGATATCCAGGGCAAGCGCGCCCGAGGAGATCGTTTCAACTTGCATATGCGTTGATTCTCCTAGCTTCATGATGGAACCTTTTCCGAACTGTTTCTCAATTTGACGCAATGCGTTATCAAGTGCGGCACGACGATCTGACAAAACGACCACTTCCTTCTATCATTATAGGTATATGATAACTTGTTTTGGCATGTTTGCCAAGCATTTTTTCGAACATACATTCGTTTATTTTGCGAACAAACAAAAAACCGTAACAAAGTTATCGCTTTGCTACGGTTCTTCCGTCAACTAAATCTAATTATAGAGGATTTCTAGTTTTCTTTCAACTGTTTCCATAATTGATAGAGAGCACGCTTAGCGGCTCTTTGTTTGATAAACTCTCTGTTGCCAGAAAGCTGAAGTGTAAATACCTCGGTCTTTCTCTCTTTCTGTGCTAATCCGACATATACAAGCCCGACAGGCTTCCCTTCAGACGGGCTTGGACCCGCCACACCGGTCACCGAGATGCCAAAGTCACTACCAGTCCTAACTAGCAGTTGTTCGGCTAAAATGACTGCTGTCTCGCTGCTAACAGCTCCTGGAGCGCCTTCTCCCTCCAAAACTTCCATCGGTACACCGAGCAGCTTATGTTTTAGAGCATTTGAATATACGATAATACCGCCTAAGAAAGATGTTGAGCTGCCTGGCACCGCGGTAATGAGATCACTAAGTAAACCTCCGGTACAACTCTCAGCTACTGCCAACGTTTGCTTACTAGCTGCTAGTAACTGCAAAACAGTGGTTTCGATGGGAACGTCTTGATCCGCGTAAAGGTACTCACCAAGTCGACGATTAATTTCCTCTTCAGTCGCTTTTAACTTCTGTTCGCCTTCAGCAGCGGAATGTGCACGCGTCGTCAAACGAATCGTGACTTCCCCTTCTTTGGCATAGGGGGCAATTGTTGGGTCTGACTGCGCTTGAATCAAATCCAAAAGTTGATGCTCCAGGTTTGACTCCCCGATTCCTGCAAACTTCAGCATTTTAGAATACAACGGCACTTCATCGGTCATTAAACTTTGCAGCCAAGGCACCGCATAATTCGTAAACATTGGCTTCATTTCTTTGGGAGGTCCAGGTAAAAGCACGAAATGTGTTCCTTCGAAGGTAAGAGCATTTCCGACTGCCAATCCCGTATCATTTTGTAAAGGATCGCTGCCTTCAAGCATAAGCGCTTGTCGACGATTGCTTTCTACCATATGTATCCCTCTTGAAGTAAACATCGCAGTGATAGCATCCATGGATGGCTCGTGAAGCACCAATTTCCGCCCCGTAAATGACGCTAGTACATCCTTAGTCAAATCATCTTGCGTTGGCCCTAAACCACCTGTACATATCACCACATCAGCTCGTGATGCTGCTAGTTGAAGGCTTGCTAACAAACGCTGCTCATTATCCCCAACAACCGTTTGAAAATAAATATCAATCCCTCGTGCCGCACATTCTCTGGATAAGAACTGTGCATTCGTATTCACGATTTGCCCAAGAAGTAACTCTGTTCCTACTGCAATGATTTCAGCTTTCATCGACTGGAGCCTCCTTAAATTGAGAAAACCTCTAACGTAATCGCTCGTTACCGAACGACCGCATATAGAGGCAGTTTGTATTATGATTTTTCCGAAAAATCTATGACATGCTTATTTTTCACAAAATATTCCACACCTGAATAAACGGTAATAATTGCTGCAGCCCAACTCGCTATTACATCAAAGGGAAAGTCTAGAAACGTAAATGGAAAATTATTAATTAGCAGTGCAATGATGGCTGTAATCTGAGCCGCCGTCTTCGCCTTACCCCATTTGCTGGCCGCCATGACAGTACCCTCTAAGAGGGCAATTTGACGAAGTCCAGTTACTGCCCATTCTCTGCTAATAATGACAATAACAATCCATGCATCAACTTTATCCATTTCTACTAATGAAACAAGTACAGCGGTAACAAGCAGCTTGTCTGCCAAAGGATCCAGCAATTTGCCCAAATTCGTGACAAGATTACGTTTCCTAGCAATGTAACCATCTAAGCTATCTGTACTCGCAGCAATAATAAAAATTAAAGCAGCAATAATTTGATTATACGTTATGCTAAACTCCTCTATCCGTATCTGAGGAAATTTTACCTTAATCAACAAAAAGAACATGATAATAGGTACTAATAAAATTCTCGCTACGGTGATGCGGTTAGCTAAGTTCATGCAATTACCTCCCCGGATAAGTCAAACTCATAGGAGTGGGTAATACGAACCTTCGCAAGTTCACCAATATTCAATTTCGCATTCGATACGAATACTTCACCATCAATTTCAGGCGCGTCAAATTGGGAACGACCGATGTAAACGTCACTTCTGCCATCATATCTTTCGATAAGCACGTCAATTTCTTGACCGATTCGGCGACCGCCACGGATATTTGAAATTTCACGTTGAATTTCCATAATCGCATTAGCACGGTATTCTTTCACATCATCCGGCACTTGATCCGGCAGTCTTGCTGCTGGTGTATCATCTTCCTTGGAGTAAGCAAACACACCAAGACGATCGAACTGAACATCGCGCACGAATTGTTTCAAGTTCTCAAAATCTTGTTCAGTTTCACCTGGGAAACCAACAATTAGTGACGTACGCAAGGCAACATCCGGAATGGACTCACGGATTTTACGAACGAGTTCGCGTGTATCCTTCTGGCGACCTGGTCTGCGCATACGTTTAAGAATAGAATCTTCACTATGTTGTAAAGGCATATCAATGTATTTGCACACTTTAGGATTCGTAGCCATCACTTCAATCAGTTCATCACTGAAGAAGCCTGGGTATGCATAGTGCAGTCGCACCCACTCAATACCTTCAACTTCACTTACTTTGTTAAGCAACGTTGGCAGCATGAAGCGATCATAGAGATCTGTACCATAGTTCGTCGAATCTTGAGCGATTAAACTGACTTCTTTAACCCCTTGTGCGGCAAGATTCGCTACTTCTGCAACGACAGATTCAATACTTCTGCTTTTGAAGCTGCCACGCATAATTGGAATAGAACAGAAAGTACAAGCGTTATCGCAGCCTTCCGCAATTTTCACGTAGGCCGTATAACGAGGTGTTGTCATCAATCTTGGCAGGTCAGCGTCATAGTTAAATACCGGATTCCCTACTAGAACCGGTTTCTTTCCTCTAAGCGCTTCATCCACTATGTGATTAATTTTATCAAAATCACCCGTACCGACAATGCCATCAATCTCAGGCATTTCATCCATTAACTGCTTTTTGTATCGTTGTGTTAAACAGCCCGAAACAATAAGTGCCTTGAGATTCGCCGTTTGTTTCAGTTCTGCCATGTCCAAAATTGTATTTACGGATTCTTCTTTTGCTGCATCAATGAACCCGCAAGTGTTCACGATAATGACTGTGGCATCTTCCTTGTTATCAACAAGTTGAAAACCACGGCCATGAATTAAGCCAGACATAATCTCGGAATCGACCAAATTCTTCTCACATCCGAGAGTAACTACTTTAACCTTTTCTGTCATGAAAGAAACAACCTCCAATAGTCCTAAAAAACACTCCCTACCAGTATAATACAAGCCTAATGGGGTGTCAAAATGTAAAAACCCCCTGCATCCAGGGGGTTTTCCGTACATGAACCTTATTTTCCAGCTTATTTCATATTAACAAACTGCAAATCCAAGGGAATATCTGCTTTCCGAAGCAAAGCAATAACGGCCTGTAAATCGTCACGACTCTTGCCAGTTACGCGGATTTGATCACCTTGAATTTGAGTTTTCACCTTCAATTTTGAATCGCGAATCAATATGTTAATTTTCTTGGAGTTGTCTTGATCAACACCTTGTTTCATGCTGATCTTCTGTCTTACAGTGGAACCAGCGGCTGGTTCTACCTTGGAATATTCGAGATTTTTAATCGAGATTCCGCGCTTTGTCATTTTTGCATGCATAATATCGAGGACGTTCTGAAGCTTAAACTCATCATCTGAAGTGACAACAAGCTGATCTTTGTCTAGTTTAATGCTGCTTTTACTGCCTTTAAAGTCAAAACGGGTTAACATCTCTTTCTCCGCTTGTTGAATCGCATTATTTAGTTCTTGCATATCTACTTTGGATACAATATCAAACGAACTCTCTGAACTCATCTACATCCCAACATCCCTTCCATCAAATTACATTAGCATTATAGCAAGAACACATAAAAAAGGAAATATCCAACCGCCAATGGCTTTGAATATTTCCCTTACTAGCTATTTTAATTACCCGGGAAAGCGCAGGAACTGCCAAATTGCTAGCTTTTTTGCAAATTCAGTTGAACCCGCTTCGGATTCGGCGTATCTCCAACAGGAACGAGTGTGCCATTGACCATGAGCTGCAACGCGCTAGCTGCGCCAACATTTAAGTAAGCTGAACTTGCTAAATCAAATGTATCCGTGTCGCCAGCGTTATACAGCTTCTGCCTCAGCAAAGCTCCCTTTTCACCCTCAGGCGTTAAAGCATTTACAGCGATCCAACAAGATCCAGTTATTTTAAATTGGATATTTAAATTACCCGTTCCAGAAATGATGTAGTTATCTACACCCTTTTCCGTAGCGCTGAATTTCACTTGAACCGCAGGTGGTGTAGGTGTTGGAGCCGGTGTAGGCGTCGGCGTTGCGATAGCCGTTGCTTTACCATCCCCTGTTGCATTCATCGATGTGCTCGGCAAAGGATTCGTCGAATCTGTAATGCGCGGCGATTGCGTTTGGGCTGGCTTCTCATCCGCTGGCGTTCCCTTATAATTCTTGTAGGTATAGTAGTAAACGATCCCGAAAATAAGCAAAATAAAACAGACAAACATAAGGCTGGATGCCCAGCGGCTCATCTTTTCTGTATTGCGAACACTTGATCTATTCTTACGAATCGCTTCGACAACAGGCTTCTCAATCGTAGGGGCTGGAAGCGTCGACTGATACATATTCAGAACTTCATTCGGATCAAGTCCCAAGGCTTCCGCATAGCTTTTGATAAAAGCTCTCACATAGAAGCTCCCAGGCAATACCTTGTAGTTTCCTTCTTCTATCGCTTCTAGATAGCGTTTGCGGATCTTGGTTACTTCCTGAAGATCATCCAGCGATATCTTTTTTTCCAGACGTGTTTTGCGCAAAATATAGCCTAAGTCAGACATATGGTCACCTCCCCGACGGAATTATGAATCCTGTTATTGACGTTTGAAATGCTAAAAAGGTTCGGACGTGTACGTAAATGAATCATAGTTAATTTCTTCATCCGGGCTATTCCGAAGCTCAATAATATAATCGAAATGATTATAGGTGTATTCCGATTCACGAATAAAAATGTCTGGATGCTCGATTACTTTTGTTGAAGGGAGACCCATAATTTCTTGCAAAAGGCTGTAATGCTTTTCATTGGACCGAATCGTCGAAACAATCCCATCAATAATATAAACATTGTTTGGGGCCATTTCATCCTCAGAAAGCTGGCTGCGAACTGTTTGTCTTAGTAGTGTGGAAGATACGAAGGTCCAACGCTTATTCGCGCATACACTGCCGGCGATAATTGACTCCGTTTTACCAACACGAGGCATACCACGTAGTCCTACAACTTGATTACCCTCGCGCTTAAAGATCTCACCAAGAAAATCAACTAATAAGCCTAACTCGTCTCGCGTAAACCGAAACGTCTTACGATCATCGGAGTCGCGTTCAATGTACCTGCCATGACGGACAGCCAGTATGTCAACTAATTTAGGGGGTCTCAAAGCAGTAATAGTAATATTATCTACTTTTCTCAACATTTTACCCATTAAATCAATTTTTTCTTCATCGTTCGTTTGTAGAAGCATACCACGTGTACGATCTTCAACCCCATTAATCGTCACAATGTTAATATCCAGCATCCCCATTAATGAAGCTATATCTCCTAATAACCCCGGACGGTTCTTGTGAATCTTATACTCCATATACCATTCTTTAACGTCCAATTCTTCCACCTCATCATCATCTCTGTCACACATATCTGTAATTAAACTACTCAGTTTATGTCCGTTTAATTAATTTCTACAAATTCCGCCAATTTCCTTCTCTTAAACCTCACATGACAGACATTATTTCATTTTTAGTTCTTTTAGCTCTTGTGCATTATAAGTTTGGACACCTTTTTGCCAAGCATGCGTTTTCATCATCGCTAATCGGTTATCCAAAACTTGCTGCCAGTTGAGATCAGCCGTTAGCGCACCCGTATAATCCAATACCGATACACCTAGGTTTTTGGCTCTCTGAAGCTGATCTTCCTCAACGGGGCTATAAAAGACGACCCAAGTTGCGTGATGTTGACGAACTTGAAAAGTCAATTGCTGAAACCATTGCGTGTTGTTTAGCAACACAATGTGGTCCGCTTCTTCTGAAGGTGCCCATACAGATGGGATCGGACGATCAGGTTGCGTCACCCATTCAATAACTGTATTTTGAAAAACGAGATTCTGTAACGCGTTGTTCTTCAACGTTTCCATCTGTTGCGGATCTAATTGGAGCACAGCAGCTTGCTCGTTCACTGTACTTGCGCCTCCCCCTGCAAACGGCTGACTTTGCAAAAATGTCCATTTGCTCGCAGATAGACCTAAGGCCATCGTTTCATTGGCTGAAGGGAACAGCTCGTTTCCAACCACATATATGTAATCATATGATTTCGTTTTCAACTTTGAAACCACATTATCATCCAGCGCATTCAAATCTTTCACCCAATCATAAGCGATTGAGTTCGCATCTCGCCAGCTCTTAAGGGCTTGACCTATGGCTTCTTTCGCGGGCGGTGTTAGCCCTGCACTTGATAGCATGAGAACAGACATTTTCTGATCTAGAAGCTCTTGTTTAATGGCGGGAATTCCGCGATTGCCGCAACTTGCGAGTAAAGATGATAAGAGGATTAAAATTAGTATGAGTCGTTTTTTGTGCATAAAGTGATAATTCCTTTCCAGCTTATAAAGCATGCAAAAGCCTCCGAAAGAGGAGGCTTTCACATCATACCCTATTGAATTGTAAAACGGTTATTAGCCTTTGTCTACTAATTTTACCATGAGGCGAGCAAGAGTATGCTTTTCCTGTTCATCCCCAGCATCCCACAACTCTTTGAGAACTCGTTCTTGCTCATTTTGAGGATCAACCTTGTTTGCCAAGAACTCCCCAATTTGAAAAGCCAGCTTGGAGATGGTTTCATCACTCATCCCTGCATGTCCAGCCTGACTCACGCGTTCAGCCAAAAACTCTTTCCATTTGTCGAACACCTTAAGTACAGTAGCCATTGTAAGAAGCCTCCTTTGAGTTATGAGAAATGGTCATTACATACGTAATATGCGCTTCTCAAAACGGAATTATGCGTGGGCTTCATTGCCATGGATTCCTGTCCCTAAGTAAGCCAGCCTCCATTAGGTGAGATGATTTGACCTGTAATATAACCTGATTCAGGTAGGGCTAAGAAATAAACGAGAGAGGCTACCTCATGCGGTGACGCAAGCCGTCCAACAGGAATTTCGTTGGTAATTGCATCGAGTTCCTCAGCCTGAAAACCAGCCATCATATCCGTCTGGACAGCCCCAGGTGCTACGGCATTCACCGTAACACCGGATGGAGCTAGTTCTTTAGCCAAAGCTTTGGTAAAGGCATTAAGGCCGCCCTTGGCTGTTGAATATAATACCTCACAAGACGCACCTGAGATTCCCCATATCGAGGAAACATTGATGATTCTCCCGTACTTTTGTTGCACCATTGCTGCCATAAATGCTTGTGTACAAAGAAAAGAACCTTTTAGATTAACATTCATGACGCGATCCCAATCCTCTTCCGTCACATCGGCGAGCATCCCATAATGAGAGATCCCTGCATTATTCACGATGATGTCCGGAATCATATTCATCTGAGCGAGCTTATCTTTCATTTTAAGAATTTGCTCATGTGATTGAATATCCGCCGATACGGTTAACACAGTTGCTCCTTGCTTCATACACGATCGAGCAATTTCATTTGCAGCTTCATGTGAGTCACGATAATGAATCACAATCTGCATGCCTACCGCGGCAAATCGTTGCGCAATCGCAGCACCGATTCCCCTACTTGCCCCGGTAATTAATACGGTTTGTTCACTAAATGGTTTTGCAAACGTCACGTTGTTTCACGACTCTGTACAATAGATACTGCGAGCTTACTCCAATCAAAATGCTCACGGAATCGACGATTCACATCTTCCAGAGTTAGCTGCTCATAAACCGGCAAAATATCAAAGAGATCGATCCCTTTAAAACGATATTTGGTATATTCATTTGCAATGGATTCAGGGGAATTCATCATTCGTAGGAAGCTGCCAATCTTTTTCTTCCGACTGCGTTCGAAGGTAACCTCATCGAGCCCGTTTGCTTTTCTTTTTTCAACCTCTTCACGGATTCTGGCAATTAATTGTTCTGGATCCTTCGTATCGCCGCCAACAATGGAAAATGCGTAACCATCACTACAGTTGTATTCATGGCCAAAATTATCCGAAATAAGCTGATCATCGTAAAGCGTTTGATACATTTCCGAGCTCGAGCTAAATAAAATATCTAACATTAATTTCGTTGTCAGTTCTCGTACCAATAGAGGTTTGCCTGTCACTGCTGGGGCCGTTTCCTTGAAGCCCATTAAGCATTTTGGCAGCGAAACTGGAAGTAAAATAAGCCTGCGGGATTCCTTGACCTCGACCGGCTCTTCAGGGAAGAACCTTTGAATCTCGCCTTGTGGCGGGAACGTTTTGGCAGCCTGATTCTCTTTAACTAAGCTAATAACCTCTTGCGGGTCTACGCCTCCTACAACGAACAGACTCATGTTGCTCGGATGATAGAACGTGTTGTAACACTCATATAATGTTTCTTTGGTAATTTCGGCAATAGATGCAACGGTTCCCGCAATATCAATGTGAATGGGATGCTTTGAATATAAGGATTCAATTAATCCATAATAGCTTCTCCAGTCCGCATTGTCCTCGTACATCTTAATTTCTTGCCCAATAATCCCTTTTTCCTTTTCAACATTCTCGTCAGTAAAATAAGGATTTTGCACGAAATTAATTAATGTCGTTAAATTTTCCAAATAGCGGTCTGTCGATGAAAATAAGTAAGCCGTCCGATCAAAGCTTGTAAATGCATTAGCTGATGCACCATTGGTTGCAAAAGTTGCAAAAATGTCTCCCTCGGGTTCCTCGAACATTTTGTGCTCTAAGAAATGCGCAATACCATCCGGTACTCGCACTTCATCTTTACCTTGAACTTGAAAATGGTTATCAATAGAACCATATTGTGTTGTAAATGTTGCATACGTTTTTTGGAAACCTTCTTTGGGTAACACGAACACATGCAGCCCATTATCAAGCTTTTCATGATAAATGGTTTCGCCGAGATGTGGATATGGAATACTCTGCATGGTCTACTCCCCCTTCTGATCCCGTAAAAAGTATATCGTGTCCAATTGAACTCGTTTAGCCGCTTCTGCAATAGCAGGAATATCGACTTGTTCGACCGCTGAGATCAGGCCTGCGACCGTACGTTCTTTCCCAGACAAAATCGCATTAAAATCAAAGGAAATCAACTCAAAGGCGGAATCTTGAATCTCACGTAATTGATTGGAAATCATAGCTCTCGTTTGACTCCATTCAATATCAGTAATTTCTCCTTGTTCCATCGCTTTCAATTGTTTACGAATGATATCAACGGCTTTCTCATAGTTCGCCATCTCAATACCCGATTGAATTGTTAAAATGCCTTTATGCCCATCAAAACGTGAAGAAGCATAATACGCGAGACTCGCTTTCTCACGAACATTGGTAAATAGTTTGGAATGTGGATATCCACCAAGTACACCGTTATACATAAGTGCAACAGGATATTGTTCATCACTGTACGAAATGTTCGTGCGTAGACCCATGTTCAACTTACCTTGATTAACATCCAATCGTTCAACAATCGTCTTCACATCACCTGTCACGCCGCGCGGTGCCGAGGTTACATAGCCAACATCCGCATTTCGCTCGATAGCGAACGATTGCTTCACAATTTCTTCTACTTCGCTTAGCGTTGTGTTACCAACGACATAGATGTCCATTGGTGAGGTTTGAAGCCATTCTTTATATTGTTCGTATAGCTGCTTCGCATTCATACCGTCGAGATCTTCAATTTTACCTAAAGGATGAAGTCGGTATGGCTCCCCGCTGCACATTTCTTCCATACAACGTTCGGCCGCATACCGGATTTTATCATTGATGACGGATTCAATTCGTTTCCGAAGTGTTTGCTTCTCGGCATCTACATATTTATTACGAAAATGCTGATCTTCTAATGCAGGGCGCGTTAATGTCTCTCCCACAAATTCCAGTCCTTGCTTCAACAAGGAATGAGCTGATTTGACGAAGCGATCATTGATAATATCCATTCGTAACTGAACAATTTGATAGTCGCCACGTTTATAGATATCAAAACCAAACCCTGCACCGTATAAATCATCTAAATACTCCCGAAATTGCTTCGTTTCAGGACGTAGCTCTGTACCTCTGCGAAGGATAAAAGGTGTTACTGCGGTACTTGTGACCGTCTCCTCATCTAGTTGACGTCCTATGTATACAGAAATAGCAAATGTTTTGAAACGGTCTGTCGGCAAAACATGCATTCGGATATGCTTCCAACTGCTTCGCTCAAATTGAGTAGGCTTCAAAGGTCAGTCTCCCTTCTATGTCCGTGTAATAAATCCATTATATTCCTATACGAAGAGGAGAAGCAACCAATGCCGGTCCCTTCTCCTTGTCCAACTTTAAATTACACACAGAAAATGTGTTTACCGATTTTTTTAATTTGTTTTCGAGTCCAAATCCACTTGGACGTTGCTGTTTCTGGATTAAAATAATAGATACAACCACCTGTAGGGTCTAGGCCATTCAAGGCATCTTTTACGGCTTTTTTGGATGATTCATCCGGTGTTAACCATATTTGACCATCGGCTACGGCTGTGAAAGCACCAGGTTGGAAAATAACACCAGATACAGTATTCGGGAAACTTGCCGATTTCACTCGGTTTAAGATGACGGCTGCTACCGCAACTTGCCCAATGAATGGCTCACCGCGCGCTTCACCATGGACGGCATTCGCCATTAGATTGATATCTTGCTCGGAATATCCAAGATTATTGGATGGCGTTAAATTAGCTGGTTGTGAATCAGAACCTGCGGTTCCCTTATTGTTAGCACCTTGGTTAGCGTTGTTCCCTGTCTCAGCCGCTGTTGGCTTCCAGCTTTTCGTTGCTTCCCACAACTTCAATTTCGTTTTCGGACCAACAATCCCATCTACCTTCATGCCAAACTCACCTTGGAATCGCTTCACGGCTGTTAATGTCTTGTACCCATAATCACCGTCGACGCCGCCACTATAAAAGCCTATAAACTTCAATCTGCCTTGTAGTTCATATACATCTGAACCCGTAGCACCATACCGCACTTCATTTTTACTAAAAGTTTCTTCCGTCGGTGGATGCAATCTGCCCTTTAATTGAAAAGCTACCACCAAGACAAAGACGATACAAAATGTAATGACAATTAGTCGTTTATTCATTCCCCTACTCATCCTCACTTTTCAAATTACAGCCTTTTCTTGCTTATTATGAGAAAGCGAGTCAATGATTATACAAATAAAAACACTCTCCATTGGAGAGTGTTTGTCTTAGACGGATTAAGAACTAATCCGATTATGATGATATTGTTCTAGGGAGATGAGTACTTCACGCGGTTTACTGCCTTCATAAGGCCCTACAACCCCTTTGGCCTCCATAGCATCAACCAATCTTGCTGCACGGGTGTAACCGACTCTCATGCGCCGTTGTAGCAAGGAAACCGAAGCTTGCTTCGCTTCCAACACTATCTGTACAGCTTGATCGTAGAGCTCGTCCTCAAATTCATTCTGTTGCTCCGGCATTTCCTCAACTTGAGGAACAAGTTCCTCACGATAATTGGCTTGTTCTTGCGTTCGTACGAAGCCAACAACCTGTTCAACTTCACCATCCGAGAGGAATGCCCCTTGGATACGAACCGGCTTGGAAGCTCCGACAGGTAAGTAAAGCATATCCCCGCGCCCTAACAGCTTCTCTGCTCCTACCATATCCAGAATCGTCCGTGAATCCACTTGCGATGACACACCGAATGCGATACGGGAAGGAATGTTCGCTTTGATAACACCTGTAATTACGTCAACAGACGGACGTTGTGTCGCAATAATCAAATGAATCCCAGCAGCCCGAGCCATCTGTGCAAGACGACAAATCGAATCTTCCACATCATTGGCAGCTACCATCATGAGATCTGCTAACTCATCGACAATAATGACATAGTAAGGCAACGGAGCAGCTGTTCCACTTTCAACAAGCATCGCATTGTAACCTTCAATATTTCGTGTCCCGCTTTTGGAGAATAACTCATACCTCTTCTCCATCTCGACAACGATTTTCTTGAGTGCTAGGGATGCACGCCGCGGATCCGTAACTACAGGCGCTAGTAGATGCGGAATACCATTGTATACGTTCAACTCAACCATCTTCGGATCGATCATGAGGAATTTCACTTCATTGGGTTTAGCTTTGTACAGAATGCTAGTGATAATCCCATTGATACAAACAGATTTACCAGAACCGGTAGCACCCGCAACGAGTAAATGTGGCATCCTAGCCAAATTACCTACGATCGGTTGTCCAGAGATATCTCGTCCAAGCACTACGGATAAACGTGAGCTAGATTCTTGAAAAGCAGATGTTTCCATGACTTCACGCATAGTAACAATGGATACTTCTAAGTTCGGCACCTCGATACCAATTGCAGATTTACCTGGTATGGGTGCTTCCATTCGAATATCCTTGGCTGCAAGTGCTAACGCGATATCATCGGTCAATGACACAATTCTACTAACCTTCACACCAACATCCGGTTGGATTTCATATCGGGTTACTGCAGGCCCTCTAACTACTTCAAGCACCTTCGCTCGAACGCCAAAGCTTTCTAATGTGGCTTCAAGTTTCCTTGCATTTGCCTTATAGTCCGCCATCTCACTTCCCTTACCTAAAGCAGGTCTAGCTAGTAAGTCAAGCGACGGGATATCATATGGCCGAGACGCAATAACAGGGATTTCCTCTTGAAATTCCAGCGTTATCGGTTCATTCTCATCACCTTCAACACGTGTCGCTGCAGAAGAAGTCGGAACGATAGGTGTCAAGGGAGCTGAAGTTGCTGAAGGTCTAACAGCTTGCTGAGCCTCTTGAATAACTTGTTCTTGAAAATCACGAATAATCGGAGCACCTGGTTGATCACCAGCATTATGTATCGGTTCAGCTGTTTGTTGAACCGTGTTCGAGTATACAACTTCTTCCTCGATCACTTCATCCACTGAATTTGACAATGGATCTTCAATATCATCTTGTTCTCTAGCTGCTGCTTTCTTACGGCTCTCTTTGATCGGACGCAAGAGTTCCATAAACAATGGCGATTTTTTCGCCTTCTTCACAGGTTGGAAAACCTCTTCGTCAAACTCATCATCGACAGGAACATAAGCCGGTTTCTTCGCTTTACTTGCTGGTGCTCCTGCTGTAGCGGTTTGCGGTTGACGTCCTTCTCGGTCCTGCAACCATTCTTTCATTCTGTCTTTAAAATTTTGACCAACATTACTAAAACGGCCCTTCACGATATTACCTAAATCCACATAAGAAACACCTGTCGCGAGAATAAATCCCATCACAAAAAGCATATATTGGATCAATCTGGCACCAAGGTAATCAAACAAGAAATACAGTATACTGTATAAAAATGCGCCTACCATTCCTCCACCAATGCCATGTTCTAATGAAGCCCTACCTGCTTCCGTTGGGTGCAGTCCATCTAACATGGCCGACCAAGTCGAAGAAATGACTTTACCTGATGTGAAATCATTGTTAGGGTACAACTGAGCGAATAAATCGATATGATTCTTGATTAATAATCCAAGAATAAATAACAAAATGCCCGCTTTCTTGGGAGTAATCATTTGCGGCCAAGCACGTTTAATCATCGCATACAATGCCACATAAATGAAAATGAGTGGGATGAGCGAATACCAAGTCCCCACAAAAAAACGAAACAAATAAATCAAAGAATTCCCCACATGACCTTGGTGTGCAAGTGCAATCACTGAGAAAATCAAGATGAGGATTCCATATAACTCAAATAATAAGCTTGTCTTAACAGCCTTCGTTTTTTTCCTGCGTTTTGCCAAGATTGTCACCCCCAAGTCCACATTATACCATATTTGACTCGAGGGATGATACGGGAACAGAACCTACCTATTTGAAATAGCTTCAATTTGCGGTCGATAAGAAATGAGAGTGCCTGGTGCATATTGCTCATTCAAATAGTCTTGTGGATTGCAGCTATATAGCCTTACAATACGCGCTTGATACCCGCTTAATAGCTCAATTTGCATCATGAAGCCATCCTGCTCAATATCTAAAAATTGAGGCGTATACGTATCGAAGCCATCAAATATGACTTCCATTGGAATGACTGAATAATGGATCATTGAACAAGTCCCCCGGAGTTCGCTGCTTTCTTAGCTTCAATCCGGCTATTCAACTCCCTTATCGCATCACCAATACCTCCCACTTGATTGATTAAACCATACTTAACGGCATCGATCCCAATTACCGTTGTGCCGATATCTCTTGTGAGTTCCCCTGTCTTAAACATGAGCTCTTTAAATTTTTCTTCCGTAACATTGGAATGTTTCGTAACAAATCTAACAACGCGTTCTTGCATTTTATCTAAATATTCAAAAGTTTGCGGTACACCGATCACCAAGCCGTTCAATCGAATTGGATGAATGGTCATGGTCGCTGTTTCTGCGATGATCGAGTAGTCCGCAGAGACGGCAATCGGAACGCCGATACTATGTCCACCACCCAGAACCAAGGCAATCGTTGGCTTCGATAACGTCGCGATCATTTCAGCGATAGCTAACCCTGCTTCCACATCGCCACCTACGGTGTTTAATATGATCATTACACCTTCAATTTTAGAATTTTGCTCGGCGGCTACGAGTTGTGGAATTAGGTGCTCATATTTGGTCGTTTTATTCTGAGGTGGTAGCACGATATGTCCTTCTACCTGCCCGATTATCGTCAGACAAAAAATATTGGATTCACCCGAAACCGTATTCGTTTGTCCTAATTGTTGGATATTTTCGAGAACGGCATTTTTCTTGGCTTCCTCTGTTCCTTGTTCTTGTTCCTTTGAGCCCGGTGCTGATGCCACTTCATAATCCCCTTTCAATTTATGCTTCACATACAAGCTGTTCAAGATCTCCCATAGTATGAATAAACTTGTAGACTTTCATGCATACTTCACATTGCGGCAACAAGAAAAAGCTCCCTCCAATTGGAGAGAGCTTTACTATTTGCATAGGCTCAAGTGACTTGTTCGAGTACCTAAACTTCCATAATGATAGGAAGAATCATTGGTCTTCTTCTGGTTTGTTCATATAAAAAGCGTCCGAGAACATCTTTCACGTTTGTTTTTAAAGATGCCCATTCATTTACATTTTCATTCATAAGTTTTGTTAACGTATTTGTTACGATACGATTGGCTTCTTCGAGAAGTCCTTCGGATTCACGAACATAAACAAATCCGCGTGAAATAATATCCGGGCCAGACAAAATTTTGCCATCTTGTTTACTTAATGTAACCACGACAACTAAAATCCCATCTTGCGACAGTAATTTACGGTCACGCAATACAATGTTGCCTACATCCCCTACACCGAGTCCATCAATTAGGATATTGCCGCTTTGAACTTTGGATCCTTTGCGAGCAGCACCATTTTGAATTTCAACGGTATCACCAATATCGCACATAAAAATATCTTCTTTAGGAATGCCGACAGATTCGGCAAGGATAGCATGTTGACGCAGCATGCGATATTCGCCATGAATTGGAATAAAGTATTTAGGCTTCATCAGGTTCAGCATCAGCTTTAATTCTTCCTGACTTCCGTGACCTGAAACGTGAACACCTGTTACGGATCCCGGTCCGTAAATTACGTGGGCACCAATGCGCATAAGCTCATCGACCGTTCTGCCAACGTAACGCTCATTTCCTGGAATCGGAGTTGCCGCAATAATAACCGTATCCCCTGGTAAAATATCAATTTTACGATGGGTAGAACGTGCCATTCTTGTTAGAGCAGACATCGGTTCGCCTTGGCTACCTGTAGAAAGGATAACGACACGGTCAGCTGCAAGTTTATTAACTTCCTCTGGCTCAATCAACATGCCATCTGGAATGTGCAGATAACCTAACTCGCTAGCGATTGATACAACGTTAACCATACTGCGACCAATAACTGTCACTTTGCGATTCGTTGCTGCTGCTGCATCAAACACCTGTTGAACACGGTGAATATTGGATGCAAAAGTCGCAATAACAACTCTTTGCTTCGCTTTACGAAACACTTCTTCAATCTCAATCCCTACGCCGCGCTCAGAGCCCGTGTAGCCAGGACGTTCTGCATTCGTACTGTCTGAAAGCAAGGCAAGAACGCCTTTCTTTCCGATCTCAGCCATACGATGCAAATCTGCATATTGTTCATTAACAGGCGTTTGATCAAACTTGAAATCTCCTGTATGAACAACAACACCTTCTGGCGTATCAAGAGCGACACCCACAGAATCCGGAATACTATGATTGGTTTTAAAGAAAGTTGCCGTAAGAACGCCCAGTGGAAGGACAGATTCCGAATTGATTAGAATGCGGTTTGTCGTTCCGAGCAAGTTAGCTTCCTTCAGCTTAGCTTCGATAAGTCCCATCGTTAACTTCGTAGCATAGAGGGGAACGTTAAGGTGTTTAAGCACGTAAGGTAAGCCACCAATGTGATCCTCATGGCCGTGAGTGATGATGATGCCGCGTACTTTATCCCGATTCTCTGTTAAGTACCCGATATCTGGTATGACAATGTCAATCCCGAGCATGTCCTCCTCAGGAAATTTCAAACCACTGTCAATGACAATAATATCGTTCGCATACTGAACGCAATACATATTTTTTCCGATTTCGCCCACGCCGCCAAGAGCGAAGATCAAAAGTTTATCAATATTTTTTTTGGACAAGAATATACCTCCTTCATAGATTGGACGACGAATTTTAAATGAAAAAACCGAACTAGTCACTTGCAACCATTATACATGAAAAAAAACAGCAAATACAAGTCAATACTGAATACGTTTAGATTTCCCAAAAAAAGAAAACCGATGCCGGAAGCACCGATTCATTAGGCATGATCATACAAAAAGTGATTGAATGAATTGTCCTTCTTGCTCGGATACACGAACTAACGGAAGTCGCACGCCACCTGTTTCAATACCTTTGAGCGCAAGAGCATGCTTAATTGGAGCAGGACTCGGTGCACAGAAAATACCAGTGAATACAGGATGAAGCTTACGATGAAGCTCTGCAGCTTGCTGGATGTTGCCTTCTAGATAATACTTTATCATAGTTTGCATTTCTTTTCCAATCACATGACTCGCAACGCTGATAATTCCTTCACAACCAATAGCCAATGCAGGCAATGTGTTGCTATCATCGCCGCTATAGACGAGGAAATTAGGAGCAGCATGCGTAAGTATACGTGTCATTTGATCCGTATTCGAGCAATCTTTGGTTGCCACGATATTCGGGATTTGGGAAAGTCGGATCGTTGTGTCCGCATCCAGGTTCACACCTGCTCGGCCAGGCACATTGTAAAGCACAATAGGAGTCTTCACAGCTTCAGCGACAGCTTTGAAATGCTGATACAACCCTTCCTGTGACGGACGATTGTAGTAAGGCGTAACAAGAAGCAGCGCATCCACGCCTAGTTGTTCAACTTTGCGCGAAAAAGCGATCGTGTGTGCTGTATCATTGCTTCCAGTACCTGCAATTATTTTACAACGTCCCGCTGCTACACGAACGGATAGTTCAATAAGTCGCAGCTTTTCATCTTCCGAAAGGGTAGGCGACTCCCCTGTCGTCCCACAGATCACAAGACCATCTGAATGTTGTTCTTCAATTAAATAATTAATTAATGGCTCTACTTGATCCCAGTTGACCTGTAATTGCTCGTCAAATGGTGTAACCATTGCCGTGACTACTCTTCCAAAACTCACTGGTACGCCTCCTGACTTTCTCAAAAATTATTTAAATAAATTAAATTTACGATGAAGGGCTCGAACCGATTTGATCATATCGACACCTTGAACAAGCACCCAGATGGTTGTGTTCGAATCCGCAGATTGCAGAATCCGAATATCCTCCACCGTTAATGCTTCAACAATGTGCGCCATAATGCCTGGTACACCATTCATTCCGCCACCAATCACGGAAACCTTCGCACAACCACTCGTAAACTTAGGCTCGTAGCCTTGCGTCTTAAGTAAATGAACTGCACGTTCAGCTTCGTGATCGAAGACTGTATATACAACGCCTGAGGGGTTCACATTAATAAAATCAACACTAATCTGATGCTGTGCCATCGTTTTGAATACACGAAGTTGAAGATCAAATTCTCCATCGACAGCTGCAACCTGGATCTGTGTAATATTCGTGAAATGAGCTATCCCCGTAACAAAGCGATCTTTAACATGGTTACTATCCGCTGTTGTGGTATCGGTTGCAGTAACTAATGTTCCTTCTTCTTTAGTGAAGGTTGACCTAACACGAATAGGGATATTCGCTTGCATAGCAACTTCTACTGCTCGAGGATGAATGACTTTCGCACCGTTATGCGCCATGTTGCATATCTCACTAAAGCTTACGCGCTGTAGAGGCTTAGCATCATCAACAATTCTTGGATCCGCTGTCAAAATACCATTAACATCCGTGAAGATATCAACAATCTCTGCCTTTAAAGCAGCGCCAAGTGCTGTTGCTGATGTATCACTGCCACCGCGGCCCAATGTTGTTAACTCATCCTGACTCGTTTTACCTTGGAAACCAGTTACAATCACAACTTGGTCTTGATCTAATAATTCAAGGATCCGGTTGGGCTTCATCGCGATAATTTGAGCATTTCCATGGTTCTCATTCGTGATAAGACCTGCTTGCCCACCCGTCAAAACGGTAGAACGAATTCCTGTTTTGTTCAATAAACTACACAAAAGCACTGCAGAAATTAATTCTCCGCAGCCCATTAACATATCGAGTTCCCGCGCCGGCAGTCCTTCTCCGTTCTTACGAACAAGATCTAGAAGCGTGTCAGTCGCATAAGGCTCCCCTTTTCTTCCCATCGCAGATACAACAACAACTAGTTTATAATGTTGAATTAGTGCGTCTTGAATATGTCCAATAACGTGTTCTCTAGCTTGTGCGGTGGAAAGCGAAGTACCTCCAAATTTTTGGACTAGAATTCGCATGAGTTTCCCCCATTTTCACTGCTACAAGATAGCAGTAGGCTGATTATTGCTCTATAGCAATATATTCAGCAATTTGTACCGCATTCCAAGCAGCACCTTTTAACAAATTATCTGAAACAATCCACATGTTAAGCGCTTTAGGGTTACTCAAATCCCGGCGTACACGCCCTACGAAAGTTTCGAGCTTACCTGCTGCGTCTGTAGCTAGCGGGTACTGTTGCTCTGCCGGATTGTCAACAAGCACAATACCAGGTGCATTTGCAAGCAGTGTCTTCACTTCTTCAACATCAAAATCTTCTTTCAATTCTACATAAACGGATTCCGAATGCCCGTAAACAACAGGAATACGCACGCATGTGGCGGTCACTTCAATAGACTCATCGCCCATAATTTTCTTTGTTTCAAGAATCATTTTCATTTCTTCATTTGTAAATCCATTATCTAAAAATTTATCGATTTGCGGAATAGCATTAAAAGCAATTTGATGCTTGACTGGCAAGGAGCCTACAGGTAAAATATCCGGATTTGCCGGATTACCTGCCAATACTTCTTGGGATTGTCTAAGCATTTCATTAATCGCTTTTGCGCCAGCGCCAGATACCGCTTGGTACGTAGAAACAATAATGCGCGAAATTCCATAGCGATCATAAAGCGGCTTCAACGCTGCCACCATTTGGATCGTGGAACAGTTCGGATTCGCAATAATCCCTTTATGTTCATTGATTTTATCTACATTTACTTCAGGAACAACGAGTGGCGTCTCTGGGTCCATCCGGTACGCACTTGTATTGTCAATACAAATAGCACCCGCTTCTACTGCATGCGGAGCTAATGCTTTAGTGACATCGCCACCAGCACTGAATAGAGCAATATCAATCCCTTGAAAGCTTTCAGGTGTTGCTTCTTGCACAACAACTTCTTGACCTTTAAAAGACAGCTTTACGCCCGCAGACCGAGCGGAGGAAAGTAATTTCAATTCCTTGATGGGGAAATTCCGTGCTTCTAATAGACGGATGATTTGCTCGCCTACAGCGCCAGTAGCGCCTACGACTGCAACATTGAAAAGTTTCTGGTTGGACATATGCTGGTCTCTCCCCTTCAAGTTGTCATCTATCAGTTAGTATTGAAATCTCTCAATAATCATCGGCTGCAATTGTTTGCCTTCTAGCGCAGCTTCACAAGCTTCCATAATCAGATCCATTCGAGCCACCAACGAATTTGGTTTTGCTCCTGGTGCATCTTGACCATAAGGTACAAAATAAATATTTTTCGTAATCAGCAGCTTCGCAATATTCATTGCATTTAAACCCAAGCCATCATTCGTTGAAATCGCTAATACGAGCGGTCTCAAGTTTCTCATTTGTGCTTTGGCTGCCATAAGAACTGGACTTTCTGTCATAGCATTTGCTAGTTTACTAGTGGTATTTCCTGTACAAGGAGCGATCACCATTACATCCAGTAACTTAGACGGACCTAGCGGTTCAGCATCTACGATGGTAGATATGATTTCTTGCCCTGTAATATCCTTTAGCATTTGCTGCCAATCGGCTGACTTGCCAAAACGTGTGTCGGTCGTCATAACCGTATTCGAAACGATCGGAATAACCCGAGCACCCGCATCTACAAATCTCTTAATTTGAGGCATAACCTCTTCAAGTGTACAGTGAGAACCGGTTAATGCATAACCGACTGTTTTCCCTTGCCAATTCATTCCACATCGCTCCTGTCTTTAAAGTCTTCCTCGATCAGCTGACTTAACGTGTTAGCCATAATTCGGCCAGCTGTTTTGGGGGCGACGATTCCAGGTAAACCGGGCGCTAGCATCGCTTTAATACCTCTCTTCTCGGCAAAACGAAAATCCGTTCCGCCAGGCCTTGAAGCTAAATCGATAATAAGCGCGCGATGTGGGATATTGGTAATAACTTGCGCTGTGACTATCATAGTCGGAATTGTGTTAAAAAGCAAGTCAATATTCCCCACTTCCGGGTACAGATCCTTCGTATAAAAAGGCTGAAAACCCATCTCCCACGCCCTTGCAAAGTGCTCAGGCTTCCTGACGCCAACCTTGACGGTTGCCCCTAATCCTTGCAATGTTTTGGCCATTGTAAACCCTGTTCGACCAAAACCTAAAACCATACACATGGATCCATGAATTGTAATATCGGTGTTCTGGATGGCCATCATCAGCGCACCCTCTGCAGTTGGAATCGAGTTATAAATGGCAATATCATCACGATCTAAAAGTTCTACAAGTTCAATGCCATGTGCCGAAACGAGCTTCTTCAAATAGCTTTTAGCCATACCTGTATACACCTTGGCATGCTTAGGCAAAGCAGAAATATGCTCATCCGTCAGAATCATTTCCTCGCTGGAGAAAATAGATTCCACTTGTCCTGTCTCATCCGTACCTACAACTGGCAAAATAAGTGCATCCACATGCCCAAACAATTCCGGATCTAATTTCACATTCGTAACGCCGTGAAATTGCCTCCCGAGATTGTCAAATCCGAGTAAAATAACGGTAGCGTCTAGCTCAGTAAATTTCTGAATTACTTCAAGTTGCCGGGCGTCTCCCCCCATGATAGCAACCGAAATCCCAGTAAGCATTCTTGCTTACACCCCTTCCTCGGTCCGTTTCGATACGTTATAGTATGCGTTCGCCTAAGGATGGGTGACTTCCGTCTTTATGTCCTCTGAAAACAAGAAAGAACCCCTTCCCAAGAAGAGGTTCTTTCTTATTCATGCTATTTTTGTAACTGTCTTAACGCCCTGTATGGCCGAAGCCTCCAGAGCCACGCACTGTTTCAGACAACTCGCTAACTTCGTTCAATTGAATTTGGGGCACACGTTGGAATACCATTTGAGCGATGCGTTCATTGCGATGAATGACAAATGGCTCCTGACCATGATTAATCAGTAATACCTTTACTTCACCGCGATAGTCAGCATCAATGGTACCCGGCGAATTGAGCGTTGTGATACCATGTTTATACGCTAACCCGCTTCTCGGGCGAATCTGAGCTTCAAGCTCAGACGGCATGCTGAGAGCGAAGCCAGTCGGAATCAATTGACGCTCACCAGGTGCAAGCACAACTGGTTCTTTTACCGCCGCGTGCAAATCATACCCGCTTGCCGCTTCGGACATTTTTTGAGGTAAGAGAATACCCTCTTGACCTTCGATGCGTTTCACTTGCACTTCAAAATCATAGAGAGACAAGCTGATCCCTCCTGAAGCCGCTGATGACATCATCCGCATTCCCAACCATCGACAATGCAAATGGTCTGGAGAACAACGTTTTCGTCAATTGACGAATATGGTCCATATTCACACTTTCAATGCGCTGGATCATTTCATCTAAACTGTAGTGCTTACCTGTCATCAATTCATTTTTACCAAAACGGTTCATCCGGCTGCTCGTGCTCTCCAAACTAAGAATGAGGCTGCCTTTCAACTGCTCTTTCCCCTTCTTCAATTCAGAATCAGTCATGCCATTCACAGCAATATCATGGAGCAGTTCCATGGTTACTTTCAGTACTTCTTCTGTCTGTTTAGGCGCTGTCCCTGTATAAATCGTAAACATCCCACTATCGATATGAGAAGAATGATACGAATATACGGAGTACGCTAAGCCACGTTTCTCCCGAATTTCTTGAAACAATCTGGAGCTCATACCGCCACCAATGGCATTATTCAATAAGACCATTGGATACAAATTATCCTCTTGAAGCGACAAGCCAGGCAACGACAAACAAATATGATTTTGTTCCGTTTTCTTCGCATGGAAAATCAATTCGCTAAGGAAATCTGGTGCGTCATAACTTGTTTCAACACCTGATTGTGAGAACCCGCCGAAATGCTTTTCAATTAAGTCCTTCACACTGTCATCAATATTCCCAGCGATACTTAACACAGTGTTCTCTGTATTGTAATTTTGTTTGAGATAGGAACGAAGATCGTCTGACTTCATTTGAGACAAATTATCTTGTGTTCCCAGAATTGTATAGCCCAATGCATGAGTACCATAGGAAGCCTTTGCTAACAAGTCATGAACGAGATCATCCGGCGTATCTTCGTACATGGAAATTTCTTCATAAATCACGTTCTTCTCTTTCTCTAACTCACCTTCATCAAAGGTTGAATTGAAAAACATATCCGACAGTACATCCATCGCTAAAGGCAAATGTTCATCCAATACTTTAGCATAGTAGCAGGTATACTCTTTGGACGTGAACGCATTTACATTTCCGCCAATACCATCAAAAATCTCTGCGATATCTTTCGCCGAGTGACGCTCCGTGCCTTTGAACAACATATGCTCGATAAAATGTGAAATACCATTATTCGTCTGCGACTCGTTACGCGAGCCTGTTTTCACCCATATTCCGAAAGTGACTGACCGAAATGTGGGGATTTGTTCCATGACGACTCTTAAGCCATTATGTAAGCGATATTTGATCACCAAGGTTCCTCCTCGAAATGGTACACCTAAAAGTCCAATTCTCCTATTATACTTCCTCAGTCTAACAAAAATGTACCTTATACTCAAATTAGCGTCAGGTAAACCTGACTATTTCATGATTTGTCCTTGTCCTGTAATCCTTTTTGAGGAAAGCAAATCAGAAACCGTGCCAACAGCTAGGCCTTTTTTCTTTATCAGGCTAATCATACCTGGCAACGCATCCCGCGACGATACTGTAGGATGCATCAGAATGAGAGTGCCGGGTTCAACATTGGTCGATAACCGTTCGAGGATACGTGAAGCTCCTGGGTTCTTCCAATCAATCGTATCAAAAGTCCACAGCACCGTCTGTAGCTTGAATTCAGAAGCTACCTGAACAGTTTCTTGATTGAAATAACCTGAAGGTGGAGCAAATAAGGTATTTTTAACACCGAGCTGCTTCAATAGATCTTCTGTTTTTGAAATTTCTTCTACTGCTTTGCTCCGCGAAATCGTACGCATGTCCTTATGCGAGTATGCATGGTTTGATATCTCGTGGCCTTCACTCTGAATGCGTTTCGCCATCTCTGTATTCTTCTTTAACCAAGAGCCATCAAAGAAGAACGTCGCATGAACATTTTCTTTGCGCAGCGAATCTAACATGCTTGGCAGAAACTCATTCCCCCAAGCGACATTAATCATAAATGAAACCATTGGTTTCTTAGGATTCCCTTTATACACAGGATTAGGCGCAAGATCATCTAATTGAATACTTGGCTCTACTTCCTTCATCACATAATTAATTTGATTTGGAGTCAATTGATGCTCTGCTAACTTCAGAGTCTCCTCGATATCCACTTCAAGTCCATTATAACCAGGGATCGCTTTCCATACCGAATCTACTTTTGCATTTATTGGAGCAATTTTGCGGTTCTCTGCTTCTTTGCTTATCGTTTCTAATAAGGTAGATTTATTAACTGATGCAACAACTGGACGTACTTCCACTGTTGCCACTTTGCCTTCACTAATCAAACGTGTTTGATTCTCTTTTACACTTGCTATATAGGTTCCAACACCTGGGATCGAATTCACACTTATCAGAACCATAGCAAAAAAACTCCCAAGCCATAGCCATTTTTTGTGGAGCATACACAGGTCCCCTTTCTTCATCTCCTGATTGTATGAAGATGGGGACAAGAGTAGAACCCGTGCCTGTCCTCGTATCAATGAAAAGCAAAAAAGAGACAGATAGATCTGACTCTTTATCCTGAACTTATGAATGAAACGTCCTCACGGAAGACGAATCTCTAGCTTTGTGCAGAGACCTGTGAAGTTAACGTTGCTTTGCGCGAAAGATTAACTCTTCCTTGTTGATCAATTTCTGTCACTTTAACAGTAATTTGATCGCCGACATTCACAACATCTTCAACTTTCGCAACACGCTCAGTCGAAATTTGTGAAATGTGTACAAGACCTTCTTTACCAGGTAGAATCTCTACGAATGCGCCGAATTTCTCTACGCGTTTCACAGTACCTAGGTAAGTTTCACCGACGATAACTTCACGAACAATACCTTCAATAATGGAACGAGCTTTCTCGTTCATTTCTTGATTGGACGATGCGATGAATACGCGGCCGTCTTGCTCAATGTCGATTTTGACGCCAGTTTCCTCAATAATTTTGTTGATGATTTTACCGCCAGCTCCAATAACATCACGGATTTTGTCCGGGTTAATGTTCATAGTAAGGATTTTAGGCGCATATTGAGATAGCGATTTGTTTGGTGTAGAGATACGGGATACCATTTTACCCAAAATGTGCAAACGGCCTTCTTTAGCTTGTTGCAACGATTGTTGCAAGATGTTGCGGTCGATGCCATCAATTTTGATATCCATTTGTAGTGCTGTGATACCTTCTGCTGTACCAGCAACTTTAAAGTCCATATCGCCTAAGTGATCTTCCATCCCTTGAATATCGGACAAAATGGAGAAATGATCGCCGTCTTTGATAAGACCCATTGCGATACCTGCAACCGGAGCTTTAATTGGAACACCAGCATCCATAAGGGCAAGTACACTTGCACAAATACTCGCTTGAGAAGTTGAACCATTCGATTCCAACACTTCTGATACGAGACGAATTGTGTAAGGGAACTCTACTTCGTTCGGGATGATTGGCTCAATAGCTCGCTCACCTAAGGCACCATGTCCAATTTCACGACGGCCTGGAGGACGCAAAGGTCTAGCTTCCCCAACGCTGAACGGTGGGAAGTTGTAGTGATGCATGAAACGTTTCGTTTCAGTCAAATCTAAACCATCCAAAATTTGAACATCACCTAATGCACCTAATGTACAAATACTAAGTGCTTGAGTTTGTCCACGTGTGAATAATCCAGAACCGTGTGTACGCGGCAATAGGTTTACATCGCACTCAATTGGACGAATTTCTTCAGGTTTACGTCCATCCGGTCTTACTTTATCATGCGTGATTAAGCGACGAACTTCCTCTTTCACGATATCATAAAGCGTTTCTTTTACGTCACCCAATAGACCTGGTGTTTCTACATACAACTCAGTGAAATGTGCAACTGCGTCTGCATTGACAACATCGATAGCTTCTTGTCTAGCATGCTTTTCAGCAATTTTGATCGCATCGACTAATCTCGCTTGAGCAAATTCACGCACCGCGCTATTCACTTCCGCATCGACTGCATGGAGTTTAACTTCCATTTTTGGTTTACCAACTTGCTCAACCAAATCTTCAATCGTTGCAACAATCTTACGGATTTCGTCATGACCGAACATAATCGCTTCAAGCACAACTTCTTCTGAAACTTCTTTCGCGCCTGCTTCAACCATCATAATCGCATCTTTGGTACCAGCGACAGTTAGGTGAAGATCACTCTTCTCTGCTACTTCGCCCGTAGGATTAATTACGAATTGCCCATCAACACGACCAACAATTACGCCTCCAACAGGTCCGTTAAAAGGAACATCGGAAATCGCAAGTGCTGCGGATGTACCGATCATAGCTGCCATCTCTGGCGGACATTCTTGATCAACGCTCATCACGATAGACACGATTTGAATATCATTACGAAAACCTTCTGGGAAAAGAGGACGAATTGGACGATCTGTCAAACGACTTGCAAGAATAGCTTTCTCACTTGGACGTCCTTCACGCTTAATAAATCCACCAGGAATTTTACCAACCGCGTATAATCTTTCTTCGTAGTTCACTGTTAACGGAAAGAAATCTAAATCTTTCGGTCCGCTGGAAGCCGTTACTGTGCTAAGCACAACCGTATCGCCATAACGAACAGTTACTGCTGCATTGGCTTGTTTGGCTAGTCGGCCTGTTTCAAGAATGAACGGCTTACCGCCAAGTTCCATTTGTACCCTTGTCTCCATAAAATCCTCCTAAGGCATGGTTTAAATTTGAAAATATGTGTTGATAAACATGTACAGAAATCAAAAGATCCAGAGACCAATCTGAATCTACTCCGTATGTATGCAAAATAGACAAGCTTTGGAGTTATCCTCTATTTCTGCGTTATGTCTAGTATTTCCTTCTTTTCCCGTTTTAAAAATACAAGAAAAAGCAACCTTTTGCTGCTCTCTGCCAGAGCTTTATCAAGCCTAGCAAAGGAGCAACAGGTTGCTTCTCATTGTCGGTTTTATCGACGCAAACCAAGCTTTGCAATCAAAGCACTATAGCGGCTTACATCTTTGTTTTTAACATATGCTAGCAACTTACGACGTTGTCCAACCATTTTAAGCAAACCACGACGGGAGTGGTGATCTTTCTTGTGTGTGCGAAGGTGGTCTGTAAGGTTAACAATGTTTTCTGTAAGGATTGCTACTTGTACCTCAGGTGAACCTGTGTCGGTATCGTGTACTTTGTGTGTTTGAATCAGTTGCGTTTTGCGCTCTTGCGTAATTGCCATGATCAATTCATCTCCTAAATTCTCTTATAGTATCCCCGCTAGCCTAGAAAGCGCCGATGAAAACGTCAATCCAAGCTAAGGTTCATGCCAAATGAACACGTCCATTCGACAACGTTATTCAGTATATCACAATTGACTAGTAGAAGTAAATGTATGATTACGCCTCTAACGTCAATTTACGTCTAGCTTCTTCTGCATCAAGTTTTATTTGAGCAACCAAATCTTCTAATGAAGTGAATTTTCGTTCTGGTCGAAGAAAAGCGATAAGCTCAACCATAACGGTTTCTCCATATATTTGCTCGGAAAATTCAAATAAATGCGCCTCAAACGATGGTTTGAGTTCCCCTGTCTCGAATGTTGGTTTCACACCAATATTCATGACCCCTTGATAAACTTCCCCACGAACAGTTGCTTTAATTGCATAAACACCGTTCACAGGACTGACATACGGCTCTTCCAATTGGAGATTAGCTGTAGGAAATCCTAGCGTTCTCCCTCTCTTTGCGCCATCAACAACTGTGCCACTTAGGCTATAAGGGCGTCCTAACAGTCTTGTTACAGTGTCCATTTCGCCTAGTTTCAAAGCTTCACGAATACGTGTACTGCTTACTTTTTCACCATTCATATGAAAAGGTCTCACCACTTCAACAGAGAATTTACCGTGACTCAACTCGCAGAGTGAATCCGGAGTACCTTTACCCTGGAAACCAAAAGTAAAGTCAAAACCACAAATGACACTATCTACACCAAGCCGGTCTAAGACTTGATCCACGAATTGTTCAGGAGTTAAACGCATCAGCGATGCATCGAACGTTACAATGTAAGCGTGATTGATGCCCATACTTTCAAAGATCTCCATCTTCTTCTTCGTAGGAGTCAATGACTCCACATATTTATCTTGCCCCATTACCGCTCTAGGATGAGGATAGAAGGTCATGATTGCCGAGTTTAGTCCAAGATTCTTAGCCGTAAGCATAGCCCGTCCTATTACCTCTTGGTGTCCTAAATGTACACCATCAAAGTCACCTATAGCCACCACTTGTTTGCCTACAATCTGGGCCAACCGATCCGAATCCATCGGATATGATATTGGTATTATTTGCATATAAGTTCGTTCACCTACCCATTTCAACCCGTCCCGCGACGATATGATTAAAGAAAAACTTTGGCCGGGACCAAGACATGGCTAGTGCTTTCCCATTCAAACAGACCCAAAAATCGTTCATCTGGTGAATAGGCCCGAAATATGGTTTGAGATGCATCTGCATGAGCCACTCGATTCGCAGCTAGAGCTATTTTCTTTCCTTGTAATGAATGAACTGCTTCTTGATCAGTAAGCGCAATAGAAGGTATATGTGAGATGGCGATGTCCATAGGAATCATTTGTTGCTGCAAAGAGCCGTCTTCTTTCATTTGAACAATTTGCTCAAAGGTTAAACACTGTTCTCTACGGATGTTTCCTGTTGACGTACGTATCAAACTATCCATTACTGCAGGGTATCCGAGTGCTTTGCCAATATCTACACACAGCGTTCGGATGTAAGTACCTTTGGAGCACACGGCACGGAAACGAATTTCAGGATGCTTCTGATCCAAGTTAATCGCTAGAATTTCTAGTTCATAGATCGTGGCTTTCCTTGCTTTTCGTTCAACTTCCTTACCTTCTCTGGCCAATTCGTAAAGACGTTTCCCATCTATTTTGACCGCAGAGAACATAGGAGGAATTTGCTCGATGTCCCCAACGAAGGATGCAAGCACTTCTCGTACTTGATGCTCTTCGAGTGAAACATGAGAAACTTCTTCTATGACTTCGCCCGTCATATCTTCGGTATCCGTAGATAAGCCAATACGTAAAACCGCTTCATATTCCTTAGGTAACTCTTGAATATATTCAACCATACGTGTCGCTCGACCAATGCAAAGTGGCAAAACGCCTGTCACTTGCGGATCAAGTGTACCCGTATGACCAATTCTTTTAATACTTAGAATTCTTCTTACTTTGGCGACAACATCATGAGATGTAAAGCCCGCAGGTTTCCAAACAGGCAAAATACCTTCTAACGTCATTTCAGCTTGTCTCCTACTTCCTGAACCATTCTAGCAATTGCTTCATCTAGCGTACCATGGATGGTACATCCTGAAGCCCTAACATGTCCTCCACCGCCAAGTGACTGAGCGATAGCAGCAACATCGACTAATCCAGAAGAGCGTAGGCTTACTTTGATGACACCTGATGCCTTCTCTTTAATCAACATGCCCACTTCGACACCCTCCACATTGCGAGGATAATTCACCAATCCATCCAAATCATCGCTAGAAGCACCTGTTAACTCTAGATCTTCAAGCGAGACAGCCAGCCAAGCCAATTTCCGATCATATGCAAAGGAAAGTGTGGACAGTGCTTTCTGAAGCAGAACAATTTGCGCATACGTCATTCGTTCAAGCACATGCTCAGCAATTTCAGCACCCTTGACTCCTAACTCCAACATAGAAGCCCCAATTTTCATAACCTCGGATGAGGTGTTTGAATATCGGAAGCCGCCCGTATCCGTTAACAAGCCCGTATAGATGCATTCTCCGAACAAAATGTCTGGTTGCAGCTTCATATGTAACGCTAAATCAAACAGAATCTGAACGGTGGCCGCGGCGTCATGCTTAATTAAATGACAGGAACCAAATTCATCATTGGTAGGATGATGATCAATATTGAGCAAGTTTACCTGCTCATCAAAAAGAGTGCTGATCCTACCCATTCTGGAGAAATCAGCACAATCAACACTTATGATGGTTTGGTAAAGTCGATTGGGTGCCTGTTCACTATAATCAAGTATTTGCTTACTACCTGCTAAATACGAAAATTTTGAGGGCATTGCGCCCTCATTGATCATAGTGAATGACTTCCCAAGTTGACTTAAAATCCAACCCGTTGCATACGTTGAACTGGCTGCATCTCCATCCGGCTGGATGTGAGATACAACCAAGAAATCATCATGCTGCTCGATAAATGCAGCTGCTGCTGCCAGCTGCTGACAGTATTCGGTGGCATGGTTCATTCCGATGTTCATACGTTTGTATTTCCTTCCTGATTGAGCTTATACAACAACTGGTCAATATGACTACCATAGTCAATAGAAGCATCAAATTTGAACTGAAGCTCTGGAACTTTACGCAAACGAATTCGCTTGCCAAGTTCAGAACGAATATATCCTGAAGCTACAGAAAGCGCCTTAAGCGTAGCAGCTTTCTCTTCTTCAGTTCCCATCACGCTTAAATAAACGCGCGCCAGGGACAAATCATTCGTCACTTCAACACCTGTAACGGTCATGAAACCAATACGAGGATCTTTCAGCTCTGCTTGAATGATCTGACTTAACTCTTTCTTAATTTGTTCGCCAACTCGACCTACACGAACTCTAGCCATTTATAATCACCTCTCAACGGACTCCATGATAAAGGCTTCAATGATGTCGCCCTCTTTAATATCATGATAACGCTCAAGAGATATACCACATTCATAGCCTTGTGCAACTTCTTTTTGATCATCCTTGAATCGTTTCAAGGAATCGATTTTGCCTTCATGAACCACAATTCCGCTACGAACCAGGCGAGTTTGTGCATTACGGGCAATTTTACCTGAAGTTACGTAACAACCTGCAATCGTTCCTGAACCTGTAATTTTGAATACATTACGGACTTCAGCTTGACCAAGAACAACTTCTTTGAAGATTGGATCCAACATGCCTTTCATAGCTTGCTCGATCTCTTCAATTACGTTGTAAATGATGTTATGCAGACGGATATCTACTTTCTCTTGATCAGCTGTTGCTTTCGCAGCTGGTTCAGGACGAACGTTAAATCCGATGATAATCGCATTAGAAGCAGAAGCAAGAATGATATCTGATTCTGTTACAGCACCTACACCGTTATGAAGAATCTTAACGCGAACACCCTCAACTTCAATCTTCTCAAGAGAGCTTTTCAGTGCTTCTACAGAACCTTGAACGTCACCCTTGATGATAACATTCAGATCTTTCACTTCGCCATCTTTAATATGTTTAAAGAGATCTTCAAGTGTTACACGTGAATTAGCCGTCATCTCAGATTGACGAAGTGCAATCGCACGACGATCCGCGATGTCTCTTGCTTTACGCTCATCTTCGTAAGCTAGGAACGGATCCCCTGCTTGTGGAACTTCAGTCAGACCTGTAATTTCTACCGGCGTTGAAGGACCTGCTTCTTTTAAACGTTTACCTTTGTCATTAACAATCGCACGTACACGACCGAAGCAAACACCGGCAACGAAGCTATCTCCAACTTTCAAAGTACCATGTTGAATCAGAATTCGAGCCACTGGGCCTCTTCCTTTATCCAACTCAGCTTCAATAACAGTCGCTCTAGCACGTTTGTTAGGGTTTGCTTTGTACTCTTGTACTTCAGCAACTAGCAAGATCATCTCAAGTAGGTTTTCTAGACCAATACGTTGTTTTGCGGAAATTTCGCAGAAAATCGTATCGCCGCCCCACTCTTCCGGTACTAACTCGTAAGCCGTAAGAGCTTGCTTGATTTGATCAGGATTCGCGCCTTCTTTATCAATCTTGTTAACAGCAACAATGATCGGTACGCCAGCAGCTTTAGCATGACTAATCGCTTCAACCGTTTGAGGCATTACACCGTCATCTGCCGCAACAACGATAATTGTAATATCCGTAACTTGAGCACCGCGGGCACGCATTGTAGTAAACGCTTCGTGACCTGGTGTATCCAAGAATGTAATTTTCTTATGATTAACTTCAACTTGATAAGCACCGATATGCTGAGTGATTCCGCCTGCTTCGCCTTCCGTAACACTTGTTTTACGAATAGCATCAAGCAAAGTTGTTTTACCATGGTCAACGTGCCCCATGATCGTAACAACAGGTGGACGCTCAAGCAAGTCAGCCTCGTCATCGATTTCTTCGAAGGTTTCGAAGTTATCTTCTTCGACTTTAATCTTGATTTCAACTTCAACACCAAATTCAGTCGCGATCAATTGGATCGTTTCCAAATCAAGCTCTTGGTTGATTGTCGCCATTGTGCCAAGGAATAAAAGTTTCTTAATCACTTCAGAAGCGTCCTTGTGAAGCAATTTGGCTGTTTCACCAACCGTCATATTGCCGCGAACGATGATCTTCTTAGGTGTGTTATCCACTTTTTCTTTCTTAACCATATCTTGTTGGTAACGACCTCTGTTGTTGCCGCGTTGGTTGCCTCTGTTGTTGCCGCCAGGACCGCGATTACCACCAGATCTGTTATCATCAAAACGTTTTGGCGTTGGTTTGGATTTCTTCGTTGTGATAACGCCAGCTTTCGCTGCTGCATCATCCAACTCAGCCGCTGTAGCCCCAACATGGAATTGCGGTTTCGCTTCTTGAACAACCGGTCTTCCACTTTGGTTATTGTTGCGGTTCTCGAATGGTTTGGACTGGCGATTAGGACCAGCACTGCGATTAGGACTGGATTGTGGACGTCCGCTATTCGCACTTTGACCACTGCTTGCACCAGGACCGCCTGTGCCTTGACTAGGACGTGAACCAGCATAGTTACTATTCGAACGTGGTGCTCCGCCTTGCCCTTGACCTTGGCTGCTGTAGCCTTGGCTAGCTGGACGAGAACTATTATATCCACCACTGCTGCTTCCACCCGCTGGACGTTGTCCGCCTGGGTTAGAACCTTGGTAGCCACTTGTGCGTTGTCCACCTTGGCTGGAACCTTGACCAGCAGGACGGGAACCTCCTGGGTTAGAACCTTGGTAACCTGTGCGTTGTCCGCCTTGGCTGGAACCTTGACCGCTAGGGCGTCCACCATTTGGATTAGAACCTTGATAGCCCGTACGTTGTCCGCCTTGGCTATTATTAGGGCGATTTCCTTGATAGTTGCTTCCTTGACCACTTGGGCGTGACTGTGGTGGGCGACTTGACGTATTTTGTGTAGACTGACCTTGTTGAGGAGTCGTGGCTCCAGTTGATGTAGTCGGTTGACTAGTGGATTGTTGCTCATTAGTAACTGGCTTAGCTGCCGGAGTTACTGCACCTTTATTCTCTTGTGCTGGAGCCTGCGATGCAGGATTCTGATTCGTCGTAGATGAACTCACATTTCCTCCGTCCGTAGCTGCTCGTTTGGCAGCCGCATTTGCTTTGATATCTCTAAAAAACTTTTCCACACTGCTAACTGCATCATTCTCCATAACACTCATATGGTTGTTAACAGGTATATTTAATCGTTTGAGAATGGTGATAATTTCTTTACTGCTCATATTGAGCTGTTTCGCGTATTCGTACACGCGTGTCTTGTCTTTATTATCTTGTTTATTGGTCAATATGTTTCACCTCCGCAGGATTTTCTTGACTCTTCTGCAGCATCTGCGCGAAGCCTCCGTCCAATACACCTATGGTGACACGCATTTCTTTCCCAATGCTGCGGCCCAATTCATACTTCGTACCGACTTCCATGAGTTTAACCCCATAAAATAGGCATTTATCTTGAAATTTCTTACGTGTATTAGCTGAAGCGTCTTCTGACATGATTACAAGCTTGGCCTCACCTGCGCGAATTGCTTTGAAAACACCTTCATCACCCGTTACGAGCTTCCCGGCTCTCATCGCTAAACCCAATTGCGAATAAAATTTAGGATTCATCTTCAGATTCCTCCTCTTTCGAAGAAAGGAATTCATCTTCTACACGAATGAAATCTTGTTCCAGTTGGTCATAAATGTCTGCGCCTACTGCATGCTTCAGAGCTCTATCCAGGGCTTTGCTTTTCTTTGCCAATTTAAAACAAGAAACTTTACCGCACAGGTAGGCACCGCGCCCAGACTTCTTCCCCTTGAGATCAATGAGAATGTCATCTTCAGGCGTTTTGACGACGCGGATCAAGTCCCTCTTCGGCATCATTTCCTGACAGGCAACGCATTTTCTCAGAGGGATTTTTCTCTGCTTCATTCCGATCACCCCTTGTTTCCTAACAACAACTTAATCGATGCTAATCGAATCTTGGTGCATCTCTTCCGAGTAAGTTTTCACTCTACCAAATTCTTGTTCTGCTTGTGTTTCGCTCTTGATATCGATTTTCCAACCAGTCAACTTGGCAGCTAGACGGGCATTCTGCCCTTTGATTCCAATTGCCAATGATAGTTGATAATCAGGTACAATGACTCGCGCCATTTTTTCATTTTCATGAATTTGAACTTCAAGCACTTTAGAAGGACTTAGCGCATTCGCTACGTACTCTTCCACGCTCTCCATCCATCGAACGATATCGATTTTCTCTCCGCGCAATTCCGTTACGATCGTTTGAACACGCAAACCTTTGGGACCTACGCAAGAACCGACAGGATCTACCTCAGGATTACGGGAATGAACAGCAATCTTCGAACGGAAGCCTGCTTCACGTGCTACGGAACGAATCTCAACGACGCCATCAAAAATCTCAGGAACTTCAAGCTCAAATAGACGCTTCAACAAACCAGGATGAGTTCTTGATAAAATAATTTGAGGACCCTTTGTTGTGTTCTCAACCTTCGTAATATATGCTTTAATGCGATCACCTTGTTTGAACTTATCCGTTGGCATAAGCTCTGTAAGTGGAAGAACAGCTTCTACTTTACCCAAGTCAACATAAATATTACGTTGATCTTGACGTTGTAGGATACCTGTTACGATATCTTCTTCTTTATCGATAAAAGCATTATAAATTAAGCCACGCTCGGCTTCACGGATTCGTTGCGTTACGACCTGTTTAGCAGTTTGTGCTGCAATACGTCCAAAATCACGAGGCGTTACTTCAATTTCAACAATATCCTCCAATTGGTAGTTCGGATTAATTTCACGCGATGCATGAACAGAAATTTCCAATCTCGGATCCAATACTTCCTCTGTAACGGTCTTCCGTGCATAAACTTTGATAAGACCCGTATGTCGATTGATATCTACACGCACGTTCTGTGCTGTGTTGAAATTACGTTTATAACTTGAAATCATCGCCGCTTCAATAGCATCAATGAGTAGCTCCTTGGAGATACCCTTCTCTCGTTCAATTTCCGACAGCGCTTCAATAAAATCCGTGTTCATTTGAACTGAGTCCCCCCCTTCAATAAGTAACGGTTACTAAAATACGATAGCGAGACGTGCGCTAGCTATTTTAGAAACCGGAATGCTGATTTTCTTTTTACCAATCTCAATCACGAGAACTTCCTCGTCATAAGACTGCAACAATCCTTCAAATTCCTTAGAACCGTCGATCGGCTCATACGTGGTAACAAATACGTGACTATTTACGGCTTTGTAATAATCTTGAGTTTTCTTAAGTGGGCGTTCTGCTCCAGGTGAAGAAACTTCCAAGAAATAAGCATCAGTAATCGGATCTTTCTCATCCAATTGAACACTTAAATATTCACTGATGCGGCCGCAATCATCTATATCAATTCCGCCTTCTTTGTCAGCATAGACACGAAGGAACCAATTGCTGCCTTCTTTGACATATTCAATATCCACGATTTCAAACCCATTTTGTTCAACAAAATCCTTCAGCATGTCCTCAATGATGGATTTGATTTGCTCTTGTGTAGCCACAGATATGTGTACCTCCTAAATTGACTTCTCCTTGTCGTATCCGGAAAAGTCCTATATCAAAATGTAAAGAGTGGGTTTCCCCACTCTTTAATCACAAGATGATATCCTCATTATTGCCAATAAAAATTATACCATAACCATTCTTTGCATTACAATAGCAAACTTGTTAATCATTTTCACTTGACAGCTTAATTTTAGAACAAAGAAAGTTGATTAGATTCAGGCATTCCACGGAAACATCCCATAGAAGTCAGCAGCTCAATGACAGTTTTGGATGCCTTGGATTTATTCTGAAAGTCCTCTACGGAGAGGAAGTCACCGTCTTCTTTGGCAGCAGCAATATTTTTAGCTGCATTTTCACCAATTCCAGACATCGCTGCAAACGGTGGAATTAACGATGTACCATCAATGATGAATTTTGTCGCATCAGAACGATAAATATCAATAGGTTTGAAGCTGAAGCCCCGTGATGTCATTTCTAACGCCATTTCAAGAATGGAAACCATGGCTTTCTCTTTTGGCAGCGCTTGGAAACCTTTCGCTTCAATCTCAATTAGTACTTTGAGGATCGCATCGTAGCCTTGGCAGAGCAATTCCAGATCAAAATCCGCTGCACGAACACTAAAGTAAGTCGCATAATAAGCAATCGGATGATACACCTTGAAGTAAGCAGTACGAACAGCGGAGATAACGTAAGCCGCAGCATGCGCTTTTGGAAACATATACTCAATCCGTTCACAGGATTCAATATACCAAGCTGGCACATTACAGCGTTTCATCTCATCTTTCCATTCGTCTGTTAGGCCTTTCCCTTTACGCACACTCTCCGTAATTTTAAATGCAAGACCTGCATCCATACCCGCTTTATAGATCAAATAGAGCATAATATCATCCCGACAGCCGATAACCGTCTTAATGTTACAAATCCCTTTTTTGATCAGTTCCTGTGCATTCCCTAACCAAACGCCCGTTCCATGTGACAACCCGGATATTTGCAATAAATCGGCAAAAGAGGAAGGCTGCGTTTCTTGAAGCATTTGACGAACAAATTTGGTTCCCATCTCAGGAACGCCATACGTTGCCACAGGAGAACGAATCTGATCTGGTCTAACACCTAACGCTTCCGTTGAATTGAAAATACTCATCGCTTTCGCATCATTCATAGGAATCGTTGTTGGATCGATGCCAGTCAAATCTTGAAGCATCCTCATCATTGTCGGATCGTCGTGTCCCAGAATATCTAATTTTAGCAAGTTCGCATCGAAAGCATGATAGTCAAAATGAGTCGTCATCCATTCCGAATTTTTATCATCGGCAGGGAATTGAACCGGTGTGATATCATCGACCTCAATGTAATCTGGCACAACAACAATACCACCCGGATGTTGCCCTGTACTTCTTTTTACCCCTGTACAACCTGACGCTAGTCGAGCGATCTCCGCTCCGCGCCACTTCTGACCTTGTTCTTCTTCGTATTTTTTAACGAAACCAAAAGCCGTTTTCTCCGCGACAGTACCAATCGTCCCTGCCCGGAACACGTTCTTGGGTCCAAAGATTTCCTTCGTGAAATTATGAGCCACTGGTTGGTACACACCCGAGAAGTTCAAGTCGATATCGGGAACCTTGTCCCCTTTAAAGCCAAGGAACGTCTCAAACGGGATGTCATGACCGTCACCTTTTAAATTGCCGCCGCAGGAAGGGCACACTTTATTTGGTAAATCGAATCCACTCGGTACACTTCCATCTAGGAACCACTCGCTATGTCTGCAAGAAAGACATATATAGTGGGGAGGCAATGGATTAACCTCAGAAATCCCTAACATCATCGCGACGACGGATGAACCAACGGAACCCCGGGAACCTACGAGATAACCGTCTGCATTCGACTTTTTAACAAGACGTTCTGAAATCAAATAGTTGGCCGAGAAACCGAATTTAATGATCGGAACAAGTTCTTTCTCAAGACGCGCAATGATTACTTCAGGGAGTTCTTCACCATACATACTTTTGGCCGTATCATAACAGGTTGTACGAATTTCTTCGTCAGCACCTTCGATAATTGGCGTAAATAGCTTGTCTGGGAACAGCTCAATGGATTCAAAGCGATCCGCGAGTTCATTTGTACTCCGAACCACCACTTCCATGGCCTTCTCTTGACCTAAAAAGCTAAACTCTTGTAGCATCTCTTTGGTCGTACGGAAATGTGCATCCGGTTTCTTCACCGCTTTAAGCGGGCTAAATCCTGTGATTCCATTGATTGTAATGTCACGGCAAACTTTTTCCCGTGGATTCAAGTAGTGCACATTGCCTGTCGCAATGACGGGTTTTCCTGTTTTATAGCCAATCTCACAAACACGTCTTACCGCATTCTCTAGATCTTCGACAGAGCCGACCAAACCTTTTTCAACAAGATGCATGTTGTAGCTAACCGGTTGAATTTCGAGAATATCGTAGAACTCAGAAACCTGTTCGGCTTCCTCAATCGTTTTGTTAAGAACAGCCTCGAAAAACTCGCCTTTTTCACAGCCTGAAGTCACAAGAAGTCCCTCTCTGTGTTCGACTAACACACTTTTGGGAATTGTAGCAGCTTTCTGCAAATAGGTTGTGTGCGACATGGAAATAAGCTTAAATAAATTTTTCTTCCCGACAGGGTTAAGCGCATAAATACAACAATGAAAAGGCCGTTGATTAGAGAGATCTTTCCCCACGTAATCGTTGAGTTTAGCTAAGCTCATAATTTGACGATCATTAGCCTCATTAATTAAATGGTAAAGTACATGCCCCAGAGCAATCGAGTCATCGATCGCACGGTGATGATTATCAAGTCCCACTTTAAATTTATCTGATAACGTATTTAGACGATGATTTTTCATAGATGGGAAAAGAAATCTCGCTAGCTCCAACGTATCTAGAACAGCGTTAGTTACCTCAGGTAAATTCATTCGCTTCAAATTCGCTTGAAGAAAGCCCATATCAAATCGCGCATTATGTGCAACAAGTACGCAATCTCCAATAAATTCAACAAATTTAGGAAGCTCATCCTCGATATCTGGGGCATCCTTGACCATGTCATCGTTGATATTCGTTAATTGCTGAATGTTATAAGGAATCTTCTCATGAGGATTGATAAATGTGGCGAAACGATCTATTTCTTTACCATCCTGCATTTTTACACCGGCAAGCTCGATAATCCGATTATTAATGACCGATAGACCAGTTGTCTCCACGTCAAAAATAACATATGTTGCTTGTTTCAAATCGAGATCTCGTCCATTCATAACAATCGGAACAGAATCATTGACTACATTCGCTTCGACACCGTAAATGACTTTGATACCGTGCTTCTTGGCCGCTTTACCGGCATCAGGAAAACATTGAATATTACTATGATCGGTGACAGCGATGGCTTTATGACCCCATTTGGCTGCCATTTTCACATATTGATCAATCGGAGTTAGAGCGTCCATCGTACTCATCGTCGTGTGCAAATGAAACTCTACGCGCTTCTCTGCAGCATCATCTGTACGATCACGAGGAGGCATAACTTCATAGAGATCATTTGGAATCATAACAAGTTCAGGAATTTGCATAAAACGATCATATTCGACTTTCCCGCGCGCACGAATCCAAGTGCCATTCGCTAAAAGGCTCATGATCTTAACATCATCTTTGGTTTTCGCAAAAACTTTCATCGCAAGTGAATCACTGAAATCCGTAATATTAAACGTAAATAACGTATTTCCGTTTCTTAATTCCTTCATATCTAGCCCAAATACAGTACCTTGAACCGCGATTTTCTTCTCTTCTTCTTGGATATCTTTCAGTGGCGTCGGTACGTCCTTAATGTCAATACCCATGACAAGCTTCAATTCGCCTTCAGGCAATGTGGACTCTTCTTCCTCCATATCGATGGACATCATGATTTCTTGGGTAAAAGATTTCTCACCCTGCTCACGCTGTTTGGCGAATTTCTCATATTCCGCTTCGATTTCTGAAGAATCGCTCATCGCATATTTCACGTTTAACTCTGTTTGAAAAAAGTTATGAAAAAAGTTCCGGATAAACATATCTATGTTTTTCTTCTTCGCAAGCTCAAGCCCAATGGCATCTAGCATGATCAAAGATAATGTTTGACCTTGTACATCAAACTTGGACTTGGACATCCAGCCATTCACAGATGGGACTTCACGCTGCAACCACTCCATAAATAGACTCCAGTACTCCTCAACGAGCACCGCTGGTTCCGCCTGTTCAAACTTCCAAATAAAACGAATTTTCGCGATTTGCGCGAATTTTTCTTGAATCATTTTACAAAACGAACGATAAATGTTCTGAGGAACTAGGTCATTTTTAACCAAATAGAAGGTCCAGTCGCGGTTTTTTCGACTAATTTCTACTTGATCAATATAACCGTCCGCAAAATAGGACCGTACAACATCGGCTGGAATCTCGGCTTGCTGCATCAAAAGCTCAAAGCGATTCCGTTTATCAGCCAAATTACTCATGAACAGCCTCCCCATAAAACATACCAAGGGCAATGGAGATAGACCTCCATATGCCCTTGATTGTAATTAATTAATAGCTTCGACCAAAAACAACTGTATGCTTAGAAGCATCACCACATACAACGCAAGTCGCTTTCGTTTCGGATGGATTGAACGGGATATTACGGCTTGTTGCTCCTGTTTCATCTTTCACTTGCGATTCGCAAGCATCAGATCCACACCAGCCAGCCAAGGCAAATCCGCGTTTCGTTTCCAAGAATGTCTTAAATTCGTCGATCGTATCTACCGCAATGTAATGCTCGTCACGGAATTGCTTCGCTTTATCATACATCTGCTGATGAATCTCAGCAAGTAAATTTTGAACTTCTTGCACGAAATCAGCTTGTTGAACGATTTTCTTTTCTCCACTTACGCGAGAAACGAGAACAACTACACCGTTATCCATGTCACGAGGACCGAGCTCTACACGGATAGGCACACCGCGCATTTCGTACTCATTGAATTTCCAACCAGGACTTTGATCAGCACGATCATCCACTTTGACACGAACGCCTGCTTTCTTCAACTCAGCAAACAGCTCGTCCACACGACCGATAACCTGTTCGCGTGTTTTGGGAGGTCCAATTGGGATCATGATCACTTGGGTAGGTGCAACCTTCGGTGGCAATACCAAACCGCGGTCGTCCCCGTGAACCATAATGAGTGCACCAATTAAACGGGTACTTACTCCCCACGAAGTTGTGTGAGCAAATTGGTGCTGATTCTCACGATCCAAGAATTTGATATCGAAAGCAACAGCGAATTTAGTACCAAGATAATGGGAAGTACCCGCTTGAACAGCTTTGCCGTCTTTCATCATCGCTTCGATAGAGAATGTATCAATCGCACCAGCAAATCTCTCAGATGGCGTTTTTTGACCCACGATAACTGGAATAGCTAAGAACTCTTCGGCAAATTGACGATAAACGTCTAGCATTTGCATCGTTTCGCGGCGCGCATCCTGCTCATCTTCATGAGCGGTATGTCCTTCTTGCCACAAGAATTCCGTTGTACGAAGGAATGGTAATGTCCGTTTCTCCCAACGAACCACATTCGCCCATTGATTAATCAACAGAGGCAGATCACGGTAGGAGTTAATCCACTCCGAGTACATATGACCGATCATCGTTTCGGAGGTTGGACGAATAGCCAAACGCTCTTCGAGCTTCTCACCACCTGCTTCAGTCACCCAAGGAAGTTCTGGATTAAAGCCCTCAACATGCTCTTTTTCCTTTTGGAAAAAGCTTTCTGGGATAAACAACGGGAAGTATGCGTTACGATGACCTGTTTCTTTAAATTTGCTATCCAGTTCACGCTGAATATTTTCCCAAATTTCATAACCATCCGGTTTAAATACGATACATCCACGTACCGGAGAGTAACTCATTAAATCTGCTTTCTTAATAACATCTATGTACCATCTGGAGAAATCTTCTCCTTGTGGTGTAATTTCCTTAACAAATTGCTTCTCGTTTGACATAAACCCTCCCACAGATTAGGACTAACCCTTAATCAATCGTAAAATATCATTGTACGTTACAGCAACCATTAGCAGCATCAGCAACGCAAAACCAACAAAGTGAACCATGCTCTCTCGATTCGGATCAATCGGTTTACCGCGTAATGCTTCTAAGCCCATAAATAGCAGACGACTTCCGTCTAGCGCTGGGATTGGTAAAAGATTAAAAATACCAAGATATAAGCTTAAAGTCGCTGCCCAAGCGATTAAGGAGCTCAGTCCCATTTTGGCAAATTGCGCAGATACCTGTGCTGTTCGAACCGGTCCACCCAGATCATCCAATTTAAACTGGAGCATCACAAGCTTTTGCAACCCAGTTACAATACCAATAGTGGTGCCAACAACGGAATCATAAGTACCTGTGAATACTTCGCCAAAGGTTGCGCTTCTACGATCACCGCTAATCACTACGCCTAGCTTGCCAGCTCCATCTTCCATTTCAGGCGTAACCTGAAGCGTAAGTGGGTTACCAGCACGATCAACGACCCATGTCATCGTTTTCCCGGCGGACGACTGAATGGCTGAAACCATTTTATCACGGTCATCGCCAATGGGTTGCTTATCTATAGACATGATGATGTCGCCTTTGAGCAGACCCGCTTTCTCACCGGCTTTACCAGCGAGAACAGAATCCAGTTTCACATTCGTGAAAACGCCTGACATGATCACTACAATAAAGAACAAAACAATAGCTAAGATAAAGTTCATGACTGGCCCCATAACAATCGCCAAGGCACGTTTCCCTACTGATTTGGAACCAAATTGACGATCATAAGGAGCGATTTGAGTTTCCGTTCCCTTCGTGACCATCATCGCTTGAGGATCAACGGGATAAGTCACTTTCTCACCATCAACATCAATTGATAATCGAAGTGATTTATCTAAATCAATATGTTCCACAACACCCATGATAACATTAGAGCGTCGATCCAACTGATCCAGATATAAGAAAGATACTTGGTTTTGCTTATTTAATTTGATAGCAACCGTTTGTCCAGGGTTCACTTGAACAATTTCTGGGTCTTCCCCTGCCATACGAACAAATCCGCCAATAGGTAAAATTCGCAGCGTATAACGGGTCTCCCCTTTTTTATATGAAAAAATCTTGGGCCCGAAACCAATTGCAAATTCACGAACCAAAATACCTGCACGTTTTGCAAAGTAAAAATGACCCCATTCATGAATCGTAACAAGAACGAAAAACAACAAAATAACCTTTAATCCAACTTCAATGGCCGACAAGTCGTATTTCCTCCCTCGGGTTTTCTTCAGAAAACTATCCTATGTAACAATGACCATATGCTTGCGCTTATTGAGACTTTCTATAAGCATCTACTTCAGATCAGCTGTTCTTGTTCTTAGATTACCACTATTGAACGGCTGAATACAAGCTATGCCTGCTCAGGTCATTATACGAACTCAGAGAAATAATTAGACTTTGATTTCCTGCCTAGGTGTTGGAAATTAAAAAGAAGAGCTGAGCCATGCAAGCTGACCTAGCTCTTCCTGAGATTTAGAAGCGGATAGATGCGGCAAATGCTCTAGCCCATTGATCTTGTTCATGAATGAACTCAATTGTCGGGTTAGCATATGGCTCATGTTTGTTCAGCGCAGCTTCAATAATATCTTCAATTTGTAAAAATGAGATGTCACCCTTCAGAAAACGAGCCACTGCAATCTCATTGGCAGCATTATATACCGTAGGGGTGATACCACCTTGTTTACCACTTTCAAATGCCATACGAAGGCACGGGAAACGTGTATAATCCATTTCACGGAAATGTAGCTTTCCAATCGCTGCTAAGTCCAATCTGGAAGTAGGTGTCGGATAACGATCCGGATAGGTTAAAGCGTACTGAATAGGAACTCTCATATCTGGGTTACCTAACTGAGCGATAACACTATGATCAACAAATTCAACATAGGAGTGAATCACACTTTCCGGATGTAGGATAACGTTAATATCCTCATAGGACAATCCGAAGAGCCAGTGTGCTTCCATCACTTCAAGACCTTTGTTCACCATCGTAGCAGAATCAATAGTGATTTTGGCACCCATAGACCAATTCGGATGCTTAAGTGCATCCGCCACGGTTACACCCACTAACTGTTCCCGTGTACGATCTCGAAAGGAACCCCCAGATGCTGTAATCGTGATTCGAGCGATTTGGGATCGCTTCTCCCCATTTAAACATTGAAAAATAGCAGAATGCTCACTATCAATCGGTAATAAGGCAACTCCCTTACGAGCAACAGCTTCCGTTACAATATGGCCTGCGCTGACTAGCGTCTCTTTGTTGGCGAGACCAATATCTTTACCTGCTTCGATCGCGGCTAACGTAGGTTTTAACCCTTGACTGCCAACAAGTGCACTTACAAGTAACTCCGCATCCGTGGAAGCGGCAACCTCTAGTAATCCTTCTTCCCCATATAAAACTTTGATACCAGAAGGAATTTGGCCAGCAACCTCTTCTGCAAGAGCCTTCGTCGCGACAGACACAAGCTTTGGACGAAACTGTTTGGCTTGTTCTATGACCAAGTCACGGTTATAACCGGCTGATATGGCTTCCACTTGAAACTTTTCAGGTGAATGCTGCACGATATCCAATGTTTGAGTTCCGATGGAGCCTGTTGAACCCAAGATGGCAATTCTTTTCATATATTTCAACCCCGTTTATTAGAATTAGTTAGGAATCAAATCGAGCAGATAGATAAACGGAAAAACAATTAACCAACTATCCATCCGATCGAGTACGCCGCCATGTCCTGGCAACAATGTTCCCGTATCTTTAATTCCTTTTACACGTTTATACGCGGATTGAATTAAATCACCGATTTGTCCTACTACCGCGATGACAAATCCTAATAACAACGCTTTCCCTACACTTAAAAGTTCTGGCGAGTACCATGCGAATCCTAATGCCAAGATCATCGCGATAATAACGCCACCGATGGCGCCTTCAATCGACTTTTTAGGACTAATTTGAGGCCACAAAGGGTGTTTACCCAGCTTGGAACCGACAAAATACGCACCAGCATCCGACGCCCAAATACAGACAAAAACCATAATCGTCCAAAATAAGCCATTTTCCGCCAAACGTGCTTCAATCATATAGTTAAAACCAAAACCAATGTATACGACACCTAGCAAAATCACTGAAACTTGGTCAATCGTGATTTTGTTTTTAGAGGCTACTGTAATAAAGAGTAATACAAACATGGCAAACCAGGTGACTGCTGTAAAGGAAAAAGCAAATGTTATCCCTAACAACCCCCAAGGAATTGTCAAACATAGAAGTGCTATAAGCCCCGCAGCAGCTGTTAGTTTATGAGACATATACCCATTCATTTGTAAATACTCGCGGTATCCAATAATCGAAACGAGTACAATTAAGCCTGCATACCACAAATCACCAAGTACTAGTAGTGTAATAAATGCAAGACCAGCTATAACACCTGTAATGATCCTTTGTTTCAAGTTGAATCCCCCTAGATGAACAACGTTTATCTCTAAGCCATCCTTTTTAGTGACAAAACGATTACACAATCAGCTGTTAAATACCACCGTATCTTCTTGCACGACGCTGATATTCAGCAATGGCTTGCATAAATAAGTCCTCTGTGAATTCTGGCCAATAGGCATCTGTAAACCATAATTCCGAATAAGCTAATTGCCAAAGCAAAAAGTTGCTCAGTCGCAATTCTCCACTCGTTCGAATCAACAAATCGGGATCTGGCAAGTCGGAAGTCAACATATATGATGAAAAAATCGATTCATCCAACTCATCCGACTTCAAGTTTCCGTTCTCCAAATCCTTCATCATATCCTGAACGCCTGCGATGATTTCCTTACGTCCGCCATAATTTAAAGCAAAATTCAAAATAAGACCTGTGTTATCTTTCGTCCGCTCGATTGCCCCTTCTATCGCTTTCAGCGTATAGTCAGGTAATCCTTCTTTCCAACCCGTCATGCGAATGCGCACGTTGTTTTGAATTAATTCTTCAATTTCCAAAGGGAAGAACTCTTGTGGCAGCTTCATCAGAAACTCTACTTCATCTTTAGGGCGTTTCCAATTCTCTGTAGAGAAAGCGTACATGGTCAAAACTTTAACCCCAATATCATTGGCTGCCATTGTAATTTTCTTTACGTTCTTCATGCCGGAATGATGTCCTGCTACACGAGGCAAGCCTCTTTGTTTAGCCCAGCGGCCATTTCCATCCATAATAATCGCAACGTGCGCCGGTACTTTGTCCAGCTCTATTTCAGGGGCTGCCGCAGTCACAGTTTTTCGCGTTTGGTTTAACCACTTCTTAAATAGCTTGAGCACAATTGTTCCTCCCAACTAGGGAAAGATGAAAAACCCCCAGCGAATGAATACCCGGGGGCATATCTATCTTATACTTCCATGATTTCTTTTTCTTTAGCAGCCAAAACTTTCTCAACTTCAGCTACGAATTTATCAGTAAATTTCTGAATGTCCTCTTGATGCTTACGGGACTCATCCTCAGAAATGCCTGCTTTCTCAAGCTTTTTAATTTCGTCGTTCGCATCACGGCGAATATTACGAATAGCAATTTTGGCTTCTTCGCCAAACTTTTTCGTCATCTTCACCAAGTCATTACGACGCTCTTCTGTTAATGCAGGAATAACAATACGAATAACAATCCCGTCATTCGATGGTGTTAAACCTAAATCAGATTTCATAATTGCCTTCTCAATAGAAGACATAGAGCTTTTATCCCAAGGTTGAATAAGAAGGGTACGTGAATCTGGTGTTGTTAAATTAGCTAATTGATTAACAGGCGTCATTGCCCCATAGTATTCAACTTGAATACGGTCTAATAATGATGGTGTAGCACGTCCCGCACGAAGGGATGTTAAATCTCTTCTAAGCGCTCCAATCGCTTTGTCCATCCGATCTTCTGCATTCTTCTTCACTGATTGCGGCATGGTTTATACGCTCCCTTTAACTGTAGTCCCGATTTTATCGCCAAGGACCACTCGTTTGATATTCCCTTTTTCCGTGATGTTAAACACAACTAACGGAATATTGTTATCCATACAAAGGGAAGATGCAGTGGAGTCCATGACACCAAGGTTATTACTAATAACTTCCATATAGGTTAACGTTTCGAATTTCTTCGCTGTTGGATCTTTGAATGGATCTGCTGAATAAACGCCATCCACTTTATTTTTAGCCATTAGAATAACTTCAGCTTCAATCTCGGCTGCTCTCAGGGCTGCTGTTGTGTCCGTTGAGAAGTAAGGATTACCTGTCCCCGCGGCGAAAATAACGACTCTACCCTTTTCGAGATGGCGCATAGCTCTCCTACGTATGTAAGGTTCTGCGACTTGTTGCATAGTAATGGAGGACTGAACTCTAGTTGGAACCTCAATGTTTTCCAAAGCATCTTGCAAAGCAAGTGAGTTCATGACCGTTGCTAGCATTCCCATGTAGTCTGCTGTTGCACGATCCATTCCTTTCTCACTACCCGCGATTCCACGCCAAATATTTCCACCGCCAACAACGATAGCTACCTCAACATTTAATTCTACAACATCCTTTACTTGTTGAGCAATGGATGTAATAACTTCTGAATCAATGCCATATCCCTGCTGTCCGGCTAAAGCTTCGCCGCTCAATTTAAGCACTATTCTTTTATAAAAAGGTTGACCCAACTTGTATGACCTCCGTTTCCATGCATAACTTCATGTCTTTAAGGGCTAAAAAAGAAGGAACACCAAGTGTTCCAACTTTTTTGAATGCCTATTATAGTTTAACTTGGGACATAACTTCTTCCGCAAAGTTTTCTTGTTTTTTCTCAAGACCTTCACCAAGTCCGAAACGAACAAAACGACGAATAGTGATGTTCTCTCCGATTGCAGCGACTTTCTCGTTCAACAATTGGTCGATTGTTTTGTCTGGATCTTTAACGAATGCTTGCTCCATTAAGCAGAACTCTTCGTAGTATTTACCAATACGGCCTTCAACCATTTTGTCGATGATTTTCTCTGGTTTACCTTCGTTCAAAGCTTGGTTACGAAGAATTTCTTTTTCTTTTTCCAAAGCTTCTGTTGGTACTTCTTCACGACGAACATACGATGGATTTGCTGCTGCAATGTGCATAGCGATGTCTCTACAGAACGTTCTGAACTGCTCTGTTTTACCTACGAAGTCAGTCTCACAGTTGATCTCAACAAGTACGCCAACTTTACCGCCAGCGTGGATGTAGGATTCTACAGCGCCTTCTGTTGCAATACGTCCAGCTTTGTTAGCTGCAGCAGAAAGACCTTTCTCACGAAGAAGTTCTCCTGCTTTTGTGATATCACCGTTTGCTTCTTCAAGTGCTTTCTTGCAATCTAACATACCTGCACCTGTTTTTTCACGTAACTCTTTTACTTGTGCTGCTGTAACTGCCATTAGAAGAAACCTCCTGTAAATGTTTATTGTTTATATGTAACACTAGTTTATTCTTTAAAAAAAGGGTGGTGACAGGCTGTTACACCTTCCAACCACCCTTTTCACAATGCTATAATTTAAGCTGTTGTTTGCTCGCCTTGGTGTGCTTCGATAACTGCATCAGCAATTTTCGCTGTTAACAATTTAACTGCGCGGATTGCATCATCGTTACCAGGAATCACGTAATCGATTTCGTCTGGATCACAGTTTGTATCTACGATACCAACGATTGGGATACCCAATTTACGAGCTTCTGCTACAGCAATACGCTCTTTACGAGGATCGATAATGAAAAGTGCACTTGGCAAACCTTTCATGTTCTTGATTCCGCCTAGGAATTTCTCAAGACGCTCTTTCTCTTTGCGAAGAATGATAACTTCTTTCTTAGGTAGAACTTCGAAAGTGCCATCCTCTTCCCATCTTTCAAGAGTTTTCAAGCGATCGATACGTTTTTGAATAGTTTGGAAGTTAGTTAATGTACCACCCAACCAACGTTGGTTAATGAAGTACATGCCACAACGTTCTGCTTCTTCAGCAACGGAATCTTGTGCTTGTTTTTTAGTTCCTACGAAAAGGATTGTACCATTGTCTTCGGATACGGATTTAACAAAGTTGTAAGCTTCCTCAACTTTTTTAACCGTTTTTTGAAGATCGATGATGTAAATACCGTTTCTTTCAGTAAAAATGTACTTGTCCATTTTCGGGTTCCAACGACGTGTTTGGTGACCGAAATGTACGCCAGCTTCTAAAAGCTGTTTCATGGAGATAACTGCCATCCCCAATCCCTCCTCTTAAATGGTTTATTTGGTATCCGCCGCCCCTCGCATCTTTGCATAAAACCTACCGAAGTAAGCACCATTATGCAAATTGACGGGCGTGAGTTTTTAACACCGTGAATAAATATACCACAACTGAAAACAAGGTGCAACCTTTAATCCTGAAGTTCATTCTTCCCTAGAATTGGCAAGTTTATGTGGCTGAAAACAAAAAAAGATCTTCAGTAAAAAGATCCTTTTGCCACATAACTTATTGAGCAGTAATCAGATTTGTTACAAGCGCCTGCATGTCCAAATTACCAACAAACTCATGGAAGCCTACTTGAATCTTGCTGTTGCCACCTTGCTTATTAAGCTCTGCAATGAATGCCTTGCGATCTGTAATTATACCTGAGCGAAACATTAATTCAGCTACGGCTGTTGCATCCAAGTTAGGCTGAACATAAAGAATAATTTTTGATGAAACAGGAGGTTGCGAAGCACTAGGCTGATCTTGCGGCTTTGCAGCTGCTAGCTTGTCTGCTTCTTCTTTGAGTTTCTTCTGAATAGCGTCATCTAATTCCGCTTGGGTATACAACTTTATATTTTTCTCATGCACTTGATAATATTTCGAGGCTTCCACCTTCAGCTTCTGAGGATCCATCTCCTCCAAAGAGATACCACCAGACTGACTCGGACTGCTTGGACGAACCAACATAACTTGAAGAAGAATAGCACCTACAATAATACCAATTCCAATACCTGAAACTAACGTTCTATTCTTAAGCACGAGTCCGTTCCTCCTGTCTCGAAAGCTGCAGGATCAAACTGACCTCGCCTTTATTCATATTGAGTTTCTTGGCAATAGCTTCTACACTTTTCCCTTGATCATGCAAGGTAAATAATTCAGTATATCGACTTTTCATGCTTAAACCTTTATAAACGACTTCCTCGGGCATTTCTTCAGGAACGATAGTTTGAACTTCAGTTGAAGTAGGAATCTGGTAATCTGGCTTATTAAAAGAAGTTAACAACTCATCTGCCGTCATTGTTGGTTTCTGATTAACATGAAGCGTTGTGAGCTCTTTGGACAACTCATGTTTTTGTCTCTCCAAGGTTTCCAGGCGCCCTGCCAATTTAGCAAGCTCAACTTCATAGTCCTGTTTTGTTTTTGAAAATAAATCAAGCATGGTTTGATTTTGTTCTTCCATTTCAGCTGCAAAGTGTTCGATTGTATCTTCGATTTCTTGAACAACCGTAGCTTTTGCAGTGGAAGCCGTCGTTTGATCCTTCGGAATAAATCTTGCATAAACAATCAGTACAAGACCTAGAAGAATGACATATAACACCGGCTGCATAGCCATAAGGTTCACCTTTTTCTATAGCAAGTTAGAGAGACAAGTCGATACGATGACCTTTATAAGGATGAATAGGCTCGTGTTCCGCATCCTTGGATAGACTCTCTAATGGCCTTCTTGTCTTACTTTTACCTATTTGCGCTTTCTTCTGTTCACGACGATCCTTAATATCAGCACGTCCACTCTCTTCGAGTTTGCTAGTACGCCCTCGATCACGTTCCGTTGATTGGGTGGCTTGATTTTCTAAAATCGTCTCATCCTGCCGCGGCTTCTGCATCAATTGATTTTGCTTAATACCAGCCTCATCATTTTTGTGTACAGCGAATTGTAAATCGATGGCATTAAAACTCATCGTTTACTCCCTCCTTCACTTACACGTTTGGACTCATAGAAATATCGCCATCGCTCAAACGGAATATCACTCGGTTCGTAGGATCCTTAATAAATTTCGTATAACGTCCAATTACAATTTTGGTACCACCATATATGGTAGAAACAACTTGAACCTTGGCATTTTCAGAATCCTCAAGAGATTTCTCAATTTCTAAAATGCGATCCTTCAATGTTATTTGTTCGTCCAAAGCTTGCTTCTTTGTGTTATTAAGTTTAATACGCATAGCAAGCTTATCAGGACTTAACTGACCTGCTGCAGCCAATTGATCCAATAAAGAAAGCGCTTTACCCGTTTTCTCCATGTTTTCACCCAATGCCTTGAGGTTATTACGTAAATAAATCATTTCGTTTCGTAGTTCAGGCAGCACACCCACCTCAATAACTGTGCTCGTTGACATGGAATTACCAATGGTTCTAGCCGTCACTCGTTCGCCCGCTTGAATAGTCCCACCTACAATTAACCCCTTTGCCCCAACACAATTCACGCATTTACCTGCTCTCACTGTCGAGTGCATAATACTTTGTGAAACGTTCAAATCACCTGAAACTTCAATCGTTGCGTCTTGGATGAAAGAACCTTTTACATTTTTTCCAGCTTTGATGAATGCTTTATTCTGTCCAACAATACCTGCCGAAATCTCAATCGAACCTTCTGCTTCCAACTCCGCGGCTTCAACACCACCTGTCACACGGATATCGCCAGCCGCACGAATTTTGAATCCTGGCAGCACATTGCCTCTTACAACAACTGTACCAATAAAATCGATGTTACCAATATTATAATCAACATCCCCATTGATTTCGTAAACAGGGAACACATTAATTTTGTCTCGGTCGGTTTTCACCACCATACCATCAATCGTCGCGTAAAGCCCCAATTGCTCAGCATCCATGACAACATTCTTGCCAACTTTAAATCTTGCTTCTTTTCCCGCTTTGGCAAAAAGCGTTTCCCCAGTGACAGCACGTCCAGGTGAACCCGCTGTTGCTGTATAACGTTGTCCAATCAATTGACCTTTTTTTACGTTATGAATCGCTACGACTTCTTTATAATTGACCCGGCCGTCTTCCAGCTCCATAGGTTTTTTTTCGTTGTCATCAAAGTCAAATGTTAACTTAATATAGCCATTTTGACCTTCAACCGGTTTCGTTCCCGATGCAATTAATGTCTTCTTTAAAGAGAAGGATTTTGGGTTAGCAGCAATTTCAGCAAGCACAACCTGATTAACACCATGAATAACACGATTTTTTTGAACAATGTCTAATAATTGGCCGACTGAGACTTTAAACGAATCTTCTGTATTACTTAAGGAGAGATGAGCGGATAGTTTGTCATCAGACACCGTAATACTAATGAAGAAATCCAAAGGCATGTTCCCTTCACTCACGGACATACCACCTTTCCATGCATTCAGATTAAGTTTAATTATTTTGAAAAAGTTGATTCTTAAATCGCCCAAGCACACCTTTAAGTCTTAAGATGGCTTTTGAATGTAGTTGAGAAATACGGGATGGTGACAAACACATAACTTCTGCAATTTCACTTAACGATAATTCTTCAAAATAAAATAATGAGACAACGGTTCGTTCTTTTTCTGTCAATCTGTCTATTGCTTTCGCCAATGATTCCTTCAGGTAAAACTCATTGACTTGTGCTTCTGGATTCTTGGCTTTCTCATCAACAATGAGAGATAATCTAGTTTCCGATTCTTCTTCTCGAATGGGATCATCAATCGAACAAATCGTTGTGATGGAAATATCCTGAAGCATTTGCTGAAAATCCTGTTCACTGATTTCCAAATAAGAGCTGATCTCGCTGTCTGTAACCGATCGAAGATGTTGCTGTTCGAGCTTTTGATAGGCTTCTTCTACCTTCTTAGCCTTTTCTCTCACAGATCTTGGAACCCAATCACCTTGACGTAAACCATCAATTATTGATCCGCGAATTCTCCATGAAGCATAGGTTTCAAATTGTAACCCACGTGCATAATCAAACTTCTCAATGGCATCAATCAATCCCATAGCCCCAAAACTGGATAAGTCGTCTTTGGAAACACTTTTAGGAAGGCCGATAGCTAATCTACCTGAAACATACTCGACTAATGGTAAATAGTTCTCAATTAGTTCTTGTCTCGCTGCTACAAGGCCTTGTTCCTTCCACTGTTTCCACAATTCAATATTCGCTAGCTGAACTTGCTTTTGATCAATCATGATTTCTGATTCACATCCTTAATCTTCAGACATTCGCCTCAAGGCACCCGCCAGTTGTTCAGGGTCCAGATTATTCTTGGTGACTAGCTTAGGTGGATTCAATGGTGAAAATTGCATCTCAAAAGAATGTTCATCTTTGGAAATATTCGCGTGGTTCGACTTCATTAGTTGACGTGTTTCCTCATCCTCATCGGGTGTAAGTAGATCTAAATTTTGACCAACTGCGGATGAGGAATTGTCGGTTGATGCGTTCTCAAGTGATGAAACAGATCCAATCAATAACCCTAAGACCCATCTAAATCCGAAAGTTACAACAAATAATATGAGAAAACTATACCCGCTTTTAATGCAGGATGATAGAAATAAATTATTAGTGATCGATAGAACAAATGTAAAAATACCAGCTAATAGGGCGACAACGAAATTTATTCGTATAGTTCCAATCATCATTAAATTTCCTTTACTCCTAATTGAACACTTCGGATTAGTAGAATCCCCGTCGCACTAAAAAACTCAATTGTGCGGCCATAATTAGCTCCTGTATCCTCAGCCAGAATGGGAATTTTGTAACGATTCAACATTTCTTTACAAGATTCTACATTCCGCGGCCCGATTCTCATCGTATCATTATTTCCAGCAAATGCAAACATTTGAGCGCCGCCAGCTAGCTTTGCTTCTAGTTTGCTTATGCTTGCTCCTAGCTTTTCCATTCTTGTGATAAGCTCAGGAATTGCCGTATCTGCATACTTAGCAAAGTTCAACGAACCTTCTCTTGCTATTTCGGAGGACGGCAGCATGACATGTGCCATACCTGCCACTTTGGATCGGCTGTCATATAGAGTTACCCCTACACATGAACCTAAACCTGTTGTCTTCAAAACACCCGTTTGATGAGCAACATTCAAGTCAGCCATTCCTACTTTAATTAAGTGTTCTAGCGTCATGGAGAGACTACCCCTAATGCCGAAAAGATTTTACCAAACGATTCCGGATCAGGGATTAAGAAAAAGTGCCCTTGCACTTCATTGTCCCCTTCCAAGAATTTAGTTTCAATGAGGAGAGCCTGGTCCCCCATTTGACCAAATTGCAATAAACCATAGCTTAATATTGCACCAGCCATGTCGATCGCCAGCGCTGGAACCGTCGGCTGCATATTTAAATTCGTAAAGTCAGCAAGTGAGGATAAATAAGAGCCAGCAAGTATATTTCCAATCTCATTCAGTGCTGATAATTCTAACTCGGAATACTCTTCTTGATCTGATATGGATAAACCAACCAAATCGTGAAGCATATTTTTAGCAGCGTCTAAATCCAGAATGAAGAACATGTTGCCGGGAGCATCTCCTTCTACACGCAAGAAGATCGCTAATACGACAGTCTCGGCTCCACCGACACTTTCGCAAATTTCTTCGAAAGGCAGCATTCTTACTTTGGGAACCAACATATCAATCGGCTTATTCATTAAGGTAGAAAGCGCAGTTGCAGCATGCCCCGCGCCAATATTCCCTACTTCCTTAAGCACATCTAATTGGAAATCCTCTAATTGGCTGAAAACGTCCACGAGTTATTCCTCAAATCTTTCTAGCTGCTGAATTTCACTACGATTCAATACTTGCTCAAGGTTAAGTAGAACTAGCAATCTGTTATCGCCAACTCGTGCAATACCATCTAAGTATTTCGCTTTAATTCCACCAACAACTTCTGGCGGTGTATTAATATTGTCTGTATCGACATCGATTACGTCATTCGCGGAGTCAACAATCAACCCTACTTCGAATTCAGCTGCAGACACGATAATGATACGAGTTGCATCTGTGCTAGTTACCTCTTCAAGTCCAAATCTAGCACGTAGATCAATAATTGGAATAACTATCCCACGCAAGTTAATCACACCTTTAATAAATTCCGGTGCTTTCGGTACACGAGTCATTGGCTGCATTCTTTCAATCGTTCTTACCTTTTCTACTTCAACACCATACTCTTCCGATCCAAGTGCGAAGACAATTACCTTTTTTTCTTCTCCCATTTTGAAACCCTCCTTATCGAATATGGTTTATTTAATCAATGCATTAGGGTCGATGATCAATGCTACTTGTCCATCCCCAAGAATGGTTGCTCCTGAAATTGCGAATATCCCTGTTAGGTATTTACCTAGTGTTTTTAATACGATTTCTTGCTGGCCAATAAATTCATCCACCATCAGTGCTACTTGTTTATCGCCCTTACGAACAACGACGATTTCTGTTTCTTCTTCCAAATCCTCATTGAAATCAGGAACCTGGAATAAGGAACTTACGGACACCAATGGAATCACTGTTTTACGGTAATCAATCATTTTAGTACCTTGAATGTTACGAATCTGCGATTTTTGAATAGCTGAAGTTTCAACAATGGAAGACAACGGAATCGCATATTTCTCACTACCCAAACGTACTAGCATTGCAGAAATAATAGATAGCGTTAATGGCAATTGTACAGAGAATTTGCTTCCAAAGCCTGGCTTCGAATCTACTTGAACATGTCCGCCTAACATCTGAATTTTCGTTTTAACAACGTCAAGACCAACGCCACGACCAGAAATATCAGAGATCTTCTCAGCTGTACTGAAACCAGATGCGAATAACAAATTGTACACTTCATGATCCGAAAGCTTTGCAGCTTGTTCGGCAGTAACGAGACCGTTCTTCAATGCGGTTTTCAAAACTTTTTCACGATAAATCCCTTTACCATCTTCTTCGATCTCAATAAAGACATGGTTACCACTGTGGAAGGCACGAAGTTGAATCGTTCCTTGTTCTGGTTTTCCAACGGCCACACGCTCACTGATGGATTCGATCCCATGATCGACAGCATTACGCAATAAATGAACTAACGGATCACCAATTTCATCAATAACCGTACGGTCGAGTTCGGTATCAGCTCCAGTAATCACAAGATCCACTTTTTTGTCCAAAGATTTAGCTAAATCTCTGATCATACGCGGGAATCTATTAAATACGGAATCTACAGGAACCATGCGGAGCTTCAAGACGATATTTTGCAAATCACTGCTTACACGTGACATATGTTCAACGGTTTCTGTTAGATCATTTCGTTTTACTTCACTTGCTAGCTGCTCTAGACGAACTCGATCAATCAGGAGCTCACTAAAAAGATTCATCAAGGTGTCCAGACGCTCAATATCTACACGAATCGTCCTACTCGCTACAGGAGCTCCACCAGCAGCTGGTTTAGCTGCAGCCGTTGCAACAGGTTCTGAGGGTTTGATATCTACTGTATTCGGCGTAGGCAAGGTGGCCGCAACAGCTGCTGCAATTTCTTGATGCGCTGTTTCGATTTCTGCAATCGGTCTTGATAATTCAGCAAGAGATTCCGTATCTACTGTAATAATCACACAAGATGCAATCTCAGATACATTTAAAATCTCTTTCTCTAGCGTTGCTTGATCAACTTTTGAAATAAAGTAAAGCGAGAATGAGTGATCGAACTTCTCTTGCTCAATTTCTTGCACGGTTGGCGTCGATTTAATAATCTCGCCCATTTTTTCCATAGCATCGAATACCATGTAAGCACGAGCAGCTTTTAAAACACAATTTTCATTAACATTAACTTCTATGTAAAAAACTAGAAAACCAGATTCAATCGATTGTTGAAGAATCGAATATTGAAATTCATCCACTTCAATACCCTTCGCTGGTTCTTTGACAATAACTGCTGAGGAAGGTACTACCTCTTTTTTGTAGTCACCTGTCACGATGGATCGCAAGGAAACAACGATAGGACTTACGTCTGCTTTACCTGTCCCACCTTGAATGATATCCTCCACCATGGATTCCAAAGAGTCTAAGCTTTTAAAAATACAATCAAATATGTATGAGTCCATTTCAATTTTGTTATTACGTACAAGATCAAGCACATTTTCCATCTCATGAGTAAGTGCTGCGATGTCCTCAAAGCCCATTGTTGCAGACATCCCTTTTAACGTATGAGCTGAACGAAAAATATTATGTACGATACTTATGTCTTTCGGATTGCTTTCTAAATTTAAAAGATTTTCATTTAATGATTGCAAATGCTCTTTTGATTCATCGATAAACATCGATAGATATTGACTAAGTTCCACTACTACACACCTCCAATAGAATCATCCAGTACCCAATAATTGTTTTAGTTCATTTCATTCTGTACACACTTAGATAAACGAGTTGCAATATCTTGTTGAGGTAACACATACATTGCAGCTTGGTTCTCTACAGCCGCTCTAGGCATTCCATACACGACGCAAGTTTCTTCGGATTCGGCAATTGTTGTTGCCGCACCAGATTCCTTCAGAGCAAGCATCCCTTTGGCCCCATCACTACCCATTCCCGTCATCAAAACGACATGTCGCTTTAATTCACTCATGTTTAGTAAGGATTCAAACATCACATCTACTGATGGTCGATGACCAGAAACAGGCTCTTCTTTGGTTAATCTAAGTTTGTAGGTGCGATTTGGTTCTTTGTAGACTACCATATGCCATCCACCAGGTGCTACGTAAGCTGTAGCTGTTTGGAGGACTTCGCCATCCGCGGCTTCAACAACCCTAATTTGAGAAATATCATTCAACCTTTGAGCGAGTGATTTAGTAAAGTTAGGTGGCATATGTTGAACAATTAAGATTGGAGCTGGAAATCCTGCAGGAATATTGGAGATGACTTGATGTAAAGCACGCGGTCCACCAGTAGAAGTGCCAATAGCAACTACATGATTAAATTGTGTTGAACTTGAGCTTGCCGTGACAAACGAATCTGATTGATTTAGAGATTCTTTAATCATCTTTGATCTCATTGACAAAGGATTCACATTTGCGAGTGGCGTCTGCACACGACTTGGCAGAGTGACATTCATTCTAGAACGGACAGCCACTTGCAGTTTTTCTTGCAACAATAACTTAACTTTATACAAATCCAGAGAAATGGATCCCGATGGCTTTCGAATAAAGTCAACTGCACCCAATTCCAAGGCCCTAATCGTTTCAAGCGCGCCCTCTTGTGTTAAAGAGCTTAACATGATAACAGGAGTAGGTTGCTCTTCCATGATGTGTTTAAGCGCATCCAATCCGTTCATGACAGGCATTTCTATATCCATTGTCACAGCATCAGGTCGAAGCAGCTTAACTTGTTCAATGGCTTCCTGACCATTTTTAGCAGTACCTATGACTTTGAATTGCGGATGTTCGGAAATTAAATCACTAACAATTTTTCGCATAAAGACGGAGTCATCTACGACAAGAATGTTATATATTGCCAAGCTGCATCACTCCTCTATCTGCTTATTCGACATAATTTTCAAAATTCCTATTTTAAAAGTTTCAACATTTTATTTAAAAAGCTCTTGACACCGATAGAAGGTGTTTCGATTTGGCGATATCCTTTAATGTAATTATCTGTAAGTGTTTTGAGGCTTGTGGTTGCATTAGAATTAGGGAAAGCAATTGTAAAAGGGATTTGTCTCTTCACTGCTTTGGAAACCACCGGATCATCATCTACAAAGCCTAACGTTGGAATTTGAATATTTAAGAACTGCTTGGCTACTAAAGAGATCTTATCCGCTGTTTGCTTGCCTTCTTTTGCATCTGTGACTCGGTTAATTACCAATTTAAAAGATACATGATGTCCCATCGAGTTAACCATCTTAATGATTGCGTAAGCATCCGTGATGGATGTTGGCTCAGGCGTTGTAACAACAATGGCTTCTTCCGCCGCAAGTATGAACTTCAGCGTTTCTTTGGAAAGCCCCGCACCCGTATCGAAAATGATGAAGTCAACATAACCATTCAATTGCATAACTTGCTCAGCAAAATAATTTAACTCTTCTTCACTTAAGCGTAATAAGTCATTAAATCCAGAGCCACCGGCAATAAATTCTATGTCATTAGATCCCTTTTGGATGATTTCCCATATCGTCTTTTCTTTCTTCAGCAAATGATACAAGCTATAAGTTGAAGATACACCCATTAATACATCAATGTTCGCGAGTCCAATGTCTGCATCGAATACAAGTACCTTAAACCCTAAAGACTGCAGACGTAAAGCGAAGTTTAGCGTAAAATTGGATTTACCAACCCCACCTTTTCCACTGGTCACGGTAATGATTCTGGTTGTCCTTGTGCCTTTATCGCCCTGTGTCTGAACCAAGTTCCGTAACCCTTCTGCTTGATCCTTCATGTTCTAGGTTCCTCCAATAACAAATCAATGATTTGCCACTCGTTCATTTCCGCAATATCATCGGGTACACTTTGCCCTGTTGTCACATACGAAAGTTTTAGAGAAAACTCATGAACAACATTTAAGATAGCTCCATAAGAATCCGTTTCGTCCATTTTAGTAAACAGCACTTTATCCAATTTGAATTTACTGAAATTATTCGTTATAGCACGTAAATCACGATATTTAGTCGTTAAACTTAAAACTAGAATAGTTTCACTATTCCCTTGTGTTTTGAGTAATGCATTCAATTCTGAAACATACATTTCGTTCCGGAAATTACGCCCTGCTGTATCCATGAAAATGATGTCGCATTCTGATAGATTCTGAAATGCTTTCGTCAAATCCTGCGGGGAAAACACAACCTCAAGTGGTACATTTAATATAGTTGCATAAGTTTTCAACTGTTCAATTGCGGCAATTCGGTACGTATCTGAAGTAATAAACCCCACTTTGCGTTGATACTTCAATACTTGCTCTGCAGCTAGTTTCGCAATTGTTGTTGTTTTACCTACGCCTGTCGGTCCAACGAAATGAACAACACGCGTTTGTGCGGAAATATGTTTACTTTGATCTGTTTGAAAGATCTCACCTAGTTTCAAACGTACAAGCTGGTGGGCTGATTCTTCTGTAACAGGTTCATCAGCAAGTTGAAAGTCTGCCATAACTTCTTCCATAATTTGACGAACTAGATCTGGGTTCACTTCTTGGTCGTATAACCTTTGTTCTAACTTTTGTAAGGCTTCTGGAAGCTTTCCTTCATCTGTCACTGCCGTAAGCTTCTTCATCATTTCTTTCATTTGTTTCAGTTCATCCATTAATTGCTCATCTTTCACAGAAGTTCTTACTGATGAATGTATAGATGAAGGTGAGTAAGCTTGGTGTTGCGCGGGAATCATCACTTTCTCTGGAGCAGGTACAGGATTCATTGCAACTGGTTCATTCTTTAATGATATTGGAGCTAACACATCAGGTACATCTGGGAAATCAGATTGATGCATACTATTTTTGTTCTGAGCCACTGGATTGTTTACTTTGGATTGAGCTAACGGCTGTGGTGCCACTCGTTGTGGAGCAGGTGTAGGTTTCGGATTTGCTGCATCAATAGCCGCGATCACTTCAATCTTTTTCTTACCAAACATACCAAGAAAACCGCCTGTACGAATTTCCTTGGTATTTAGGATTACAGCATCTTTGCCAAGATCCGTACGAATCTTTTGTAAAGCGTCTGGCATGGAATCGACAACATATCTTTTTACTCTCATAAATTGACTACCCCCATGCTTTGAATTTCGACGCTCGGCTCTAATTCACTATATGAAAGAACAGGTATATCTTGTAGCGTTCTCTCTAAAAGCTGTCTTACGTACATCCGAATGGTTGGTGATGTTAAAATGACTGGCTGTTGCCCCGATTGAATTAATTTCGTAACTTGTTCCGTCACACGATGATAAATAATTTGCGAGGAAGAAGGATCTAATGCCAAGTAACTTCCTTGATCGGATTGCTGCACAGACTCTGCAATTTTCTTCTCAACAGATGGTCCAACTGTAATAACTTTCAATGAATCGCCTTGTGAAGTAAACTGTTGCGTAATTTGACGTGACAGTGACTGCCTCACGTATTCGGTAAGAATCTCTGGATCTTTCGTATACGTACCGTAATCCGCGAGTGTTTCTAGAATTGTGACCAAGTCACGAACAGATATTTTCTCTCGGAGAAGCTTAGCTAACACTTTCTGAATATCTCCAACTGTTAGCACGGATGGAATGAGATCATCAACAAGTGCAGGAAACGATTCTCTAACATTGTCGACAAGTGCTTTCGTCTCTTGACGACCCAAGAGTTCATGGATGTGTTTCTTGATGATTTCCGTTAAATGCGTTGCTACAACAGAAGGTGGATCCACTACTGTGTAGCCAGAAAGTTCAGCTTTCTCTTTATTCATTTCATCAATCCAAATCGCTGGTAGACCAAAAGCTGGCTCCGTCGTTTCAATTCCTGAAATGGAATCATCATCAAAACCAGGACTCATAGCTAGATAGTGATTTAAAAGTAGTTCGCCACGGGAAACTGTATTGCCTTTAATTTTGATGATATACTCATTTGGTCTTAATTGGATGTTATCTCGAATTCGAATAACTGGAACAACAACCCCTAGCTCTAAAGCACATTGACGACGTATTAAAATAATACGATCTAATAAATCGCCACCCTGTTGTGTATCTGCTAGTGGGATTAGTCCATACCCAAACTCAAATTCAATCGGATCGACTTGAAGTAAGGATATGACGCTCTCAGGACTCCGAACTTCCTCAATCTGTTGTTCTTCAACCAATTGTTCTTCTTTAATGGCTTCACGTTCCAAATTCTTTTGCATTTTGAAACCAGCATAAACTAGTAAAGCCGCGATCGGATACGTTGTAAACCAATGAATAGGTGTAAATGTACCTAGTACAACCAGTGTACCTGCAACAATGAACAACAGCTTTGGCTGAGCCGTTAACTGTTTTGTTATATCATGACCTAAGTTTCCTTCAGAAGATGCTCGAGTTACAATAATACCCGCTGCAGTAGAAATAAGAAGCGCTGGGATCTGACTTACCAATCCATCACCAATCGTTAGTATCGAGAACGTGTGCAGAGCCTCTGCGAAATCCATTCCCTTCATGGTCATCCCAATAATAAAGCCACCAATTAAATTGATAACGAGGATGATGATACCAGCAATCGCATCACCTTTTACAAATTTACTGGCACCATCCATGGCACCATAGAAATCTGCTTCGCGTTCAATTTTTTGACGTCTTTCTCTTGCTTGCACTTCATTAATCATACCCGCATTCAAATCAGCATCAATACTCATCTGTTTACCTGGCATTGCATCCAATGTAAATCTAGCTGCTACCTCGGCCACGCGCTCAGAACCTTTGGTAATAACAATAAATTGAACCAAGACAAGGATGAGAAACACGACGAATCCCACAACGATATTGCCCTGGGCTACGAATGAACCAAAAGTTCTGACCACGTCGCCTGCTTCAGCATGTGCTAAGATATTACGAGTTGTTGACACGTTTAATGCCAATCGAAACAGAGTTGTAATCAGTAGCAAAGATGGGAAAATAGAGAACTGAAGCGCTTCTTGCGTATTCATGGCGACCAAGATAATCATTAATGCGATTGAAATATTAATAATAAGTAAAAAGTCCAGCAAAGGGATAGGAATCGGTACAATCATCATCAACACGATGCCAATAATACCGAGTAGAACTAATAAATCTTTGATTTTCATCAGATTGCACCTCCCTCTACATTAATTCGTCTTACCCTTCATCTTATATACATACGCTAGTACTTCTGCTACAGCTTGGAATAAATCTGCTGGAATCGCATCGCCAATTTCCACCTGTGCAAAAATCGCTCGAGCAAGCGGTTTATTTTCCATTGTCATGACGCCATTCTGTTTGGCGATTTCTTTAATTTTCAAGGCAACATAGTCTGCACCTTTTGCAATTACAGTCGGAGCCTGCATATTATTGGCATCGTACTTCAAAGCAACCGCGAAGTGAGTTGGGTTAGTTATGATGACATCGGCTTTTGGAACTTCCTGCATCATTCGTTGCATAGCCATCTGACGTTGCTTGGCACGGATCTTCCCTTTGATGAGAGGATCTCCTTCACTTTTCTTATACTCATCTTTAATATCTTGTTTGGACATTCGGAGACTTTTCTCATGTTCGAATCTTTGATAAATGAAATCAAAAATGGCTAAAACGATAAGAATGACTCCGATTTTAATGCCTAAGCTTAAAGTGATTGAAGCAATGAAAGAAAATGTGTTCTCCAGGGGCGCATGACCTAACCCTAGCAGCCTTGCTTTATGTCCTATCAAAGTCGTATAGACCGCGAAGCCGATAATCAACATTTTCAACGTCGACTTCACAAATTCCATAATCGTTCGCATCGAAAAAATTCGTTTAAAACCACTAATAGGATTAATCTTGTCAAACTTCATCATCAATGGCTCACCAATAAACATAAAACCGAATTGAGCATAATTAGCTATAATAGCAATAAGCACAACTAAAATAAAGATTGGTGCCACAATAATCAAGCTTTGTACGGTCAAATCCATAAATAACACTTGTACATTCCCCATGGTTATATCCATTACGAGTTGGTTCTCATATACATTCCGAAAGATATGAAGAAGTTTACCTTTCATAAACGAACCAAACATGAGAAATGCCACGAATGAAAAAAGCAAAATGGAAGCCGCGGGCAAGTCCATACTTTTGGCAACTTGACCCTTTTTTCTGGCATCCTGTCTTTTTTTAGCAGTAGCAGGCTCCGTTTTATCCCCAGCAAACCATTGTAAATCAAGCTGTATACGAAGTTGTTGGGTCACGGTTCTCCTCCTACTTAGGTGATATCTGCGGTGTACCGCTCACGATTTGAAGCATTTTCTCCATATTGTCAAAAATAATTCCGAATAACTGTTGAAATTGTGAAATTAACTCAGGGAAAACAATAACAAGCAAGAAGAATCCTAAGATCATTTTAAGTGGTGCACCAACAACAAAAATATTAAATTGTGGTGCAACCCTCGTTAAAAGACCTAATCCTAAATCGGTTAAAAATAAGGCTGCAACGATAGGGGCTGCGAGTTGAAAGGATAGGTAAAACATTTTGGAGACCGATTTAAATAAGAACTCAGAAATTTGTCCATCGTAAATACGACTAAATAATGCATTATCAATTGGTACCCATTTGTAACTGTCAATGATGGCTCTAATCAAATAATGATGTCCATCAAAAGACAGAAACAATAGCACGGCAACCATATATTTCAAGTTACCGAGCATCGGCGTCGAAGCACCAGTTAAAGGATCAATTACGCTAGCCATACTAAAACCAATTTGCATATCCATAAACGAACCCGCGGTTTGAACGACAGTGAAAAAAATGTACGCGAGAAATCCTAATAATATGCCAATCAGCATTTCACGAATAATGAGCAACAAGTAAACACCATCAATTGGGATGCTCTTTTCCATACCCAATGTTGAGAAAATGATCAATGATATAAAGACAGAGAGTCCTACTTTAAACATCATTGGCACATTTCTAGAAGAAAGAATGGGCACCACGACAAAAAAAGATGTAATTCGACAAAAAATAAGCAGAAAAATAGGGATAGATTGAATAATTGTTGGCATTCCACTCACAACCTAACCAACGAATTTGTAAAGATTGTTGAGTAGATTAAAGGTGAAATCAACGAGAGTATTCATGATCCAAGATCCAAAAATAAGGATAGAAAGCAGTACGGCAACAATTTTCGGAACAAAAGCAAGGGTTTGTTCTTGGATTTGAGTCGTTGCTTGAAAAATACTAATGGCTAGACCAACGATTAACCCTATAATAAGCATTGGCGCACTAGCTTTTAGAACAGTGTAAACAGCTTCACCAGCAATTCGTATTACAAATTCCGAACCCATCTAGATTCCCTCCGATATCTTGGTCTTTAACCGTAGCTTAGAAGTAACGATCTCACCACAAGATACCAACCATCTACAAGAATAAAAAGAAGGATTTTAAATGGGAGTGAAATCATCACGGGCGGGAGCATCATCATCCCCATAGCCATCAAAGTACTCGATACAACCATATCAATAACGAGAAACGGTATAAATATCATGAAACCCATCTGGAAAGCAGATTTTAATTCACTAATTGCATAAGCAGGCACTAATGAAGTAAGTGGAATGTCTTCAACCCCTGTTGGAGCTTTAGCTTTAGAATAGTCAAGAAACAGTTTCAAATCCTTCTGGCGCGTATGTTTAAACATAAATTTCTTCATGGGTAGAGAGGCGGTCTGAAAAGCCTGAGTTTGATTGATCTCACCCTTCAAATACGGCTGTAAAGCTGTTTGATTAACTTCCCCTAAAGTTGGAGACATAATAAAAAAGGTTAAAAACAGAGCGAGTCCGATTAAAACCTGGTTAGGTGGCATTTGTTGAGTTCCTAATGATGTTCGGACGAACCCCAGTACAATCACAATTCTCGTGAAGCTTGTCATTAAAATAAGAAAAGACGGAGCTAAACTTAACACGGTAAGCATTAAAAGGAGTGTGACTGTATTCGATGATCCTCCAGTCGCCGTGCTTGTTCCGATATTAACATTCAAACCGGGAATCGGATTTGTAATATCCGTTTCGGCAGCAGAAGCAGTTAAAGATAATAAGAAAACCGAAATCACAACAAGCAACAGTACGCCAACTAATTTATTTCGTTTCATTCTTCATTCAACCGATCTTTTTGTTTTTGATCAGACAACCATTCTTCAACATTTTTATTACGGTTCGACACGCGCCGCAATTTATCATGAAATACTTGTTGGAACGAAGAAGTAATTTCTACTTCCTCTTCCACATCGTTCTTTTTTTTGGGCAATTTATTGATCCATTTGCTTAGAGTACCGAAGGTCAAGCGATCATCCTGTGATGTTTGCAATAAATCTGAAATATAGGCTACTTCATCGGCGTCGACGATCTTATCCAATAACTGAATATTCTCACCAACGCCAACAACGAAGAGCGAGTGGCCAATTTCAACAATTTGAATCGATTTGTTCTGCCCTAAGAGAACCCCACCTAAAGATCTAATTGAGTTCCCAAACAAAGTGCCTTTATTTTTCTTCGCCACATATCTCATAAGTACATAAAAAAGAATGATTATAAACACGAGGACAGTAATGACCTTAACAACCATAAATAGGGAGCTCATCGAACCCATTGAATCTGGATAGTCCACCCCAGGTATCTCCTGATTTGGCTCTGTTTCAGCATGGATAAGATTATTTGTATAAAATAGCGTGAACATGCTAAGTATGCTGAAGTAAAGTTTATTCGATTGACGTCTTTTCATAAGAACAACCCTTTCGGTTTATGTAAGACTCAACCGAATTTGTACGGTTTAACCTAGAGTCTTTTTAATAGCTTCGATTACACGATCAGCTTGGAATGGTTTTACGATGAAATCTTTAGCTCCCGCTTGAATAGCATCAATAACCATAGCTTGTTGACCCATCGCGGAACACATAATGACTTTTGCGTTTGGATCAATTTTCTTTATTTCTTTCAATGCTTGAATACCATCCATTTCAGGCATTGTGATATCCATCGTAATCAGATCAGGCTTCAACTCTTTATATTTTTCAATAGCTTGGGCTCCATCATTCGCCTCGCCACATACTTCATACCCATTTTTCGATAAAATATCACGAATCATCATTCTCATAAAAGCTGCATCATCCACAATTAGAATACGGTTAGCCATTGAAAATATCCCCCTAAGATTAAATTATTGTAATTTTTGAATTCGTTCCCATTGATTAACAATGTCAGTTACACGAACCCCAAAATTCTCATCGATGACGACGACTTCACCTTTGGCAATCAACTTATTATTCACCAAAATATCAACCGGTTCACCAGCAAGCTTGTCCAGCTCAATAATCGAGCCTTGAGACAGTTCTAAGATGTCTTTAATCACCTTGTTCGTTCTTCCTAACTCCACGGTTACCTTCAGTGGTATATCGAGAAGCAAATTTAGGTTCGTATCATCTGCTTGCGTGTAAGCACCTGATTGCAAATTACCAAACTGAACAGGTTGAACATTCACATTACGATTAGGTATACCACCTATCGCAGCTGGTGGTTGTTGATACATCGGTTGTTGTGGTGGATACATCGGCTGACCCATAGGAGGCTGCTGATACATCGGCTGTTCATACACAGGCTGTTGATAAACAGGCTGCTCATACACAGGTGCAGGCTGCGATCTAGGTGCTTCTTGCGTAGGAGTAGCTACTACTGGTGCTGCTTGCACTGTCGGCGCAGCTTCCATAGCTGATTCTGTTTCACCACCACCCATTAGGATGGTTACCATTTCTTTGGCGAAAGGAACAGGTAGTAACTGCATGATATTGGAATCAATTAGATTGCCAATGGTGAGTCGGAACGATATCCTTATAAATACGTCCTCATCAGGCAGTTTTCCTTCTCCTTTCGACAAATTTAATATGTCGATTCCTGGTGGAGAGATATTGACAAATCGATTAAATATAGTAGACATGGAAGTAGCTGATGATCCCATCATCTGATTCATGGCTTCTTGCACGGCGCTGATATGAATTTCACTCAGATTTTCATCGCCTCCAGTGCCGTCTCCACCCATCATAAGATCAGCAATAACTTGCGCATCTTTCGTTTGAATGACAAGTAAATTAATTCCATCAAAGCCATCTACATAATTCACATGAACAGCAACATGTGGTCTAGGAAACTGTTCTTCCAATTCTTCTTTACCAATCACTGACACCTTAGGTGTTGTTATCTCTACTTTCTTACCTAATAGTGTCGATAGCGCTGTAGCCGCGCTGCCGAACGTGATGTTACCAATCTCCCCAAGTGCATCTTGTTCCAATGGAGATAAAAATTCTTCCACTCGCGGAGGCCCATGAAATGAAGGGACAGAACTTTCTTCAGATGATTGTCTCAATAAAGCATCGATCTCTTCCTGCGACAAATAGTCTCTGTTATTCATCATATTCTTCTTCTCCTTCATTCACGATTTCTGTAATTTGTACAGCCATCTTCCCTTTTACGGTACCAGGGCTTCCGAGATATTTCAGCTTCTCGCCAACCTTGACTTGAAGCGAATCTTCGACGGATTTATGCAGCGGGATTACATCGCCTATCGTCAACCCTAAGAAATCTCGAATTGAAATTTCAGACGATCCCAACTCTGCAATGAGAGGTAGCTTGGTTTTCTCCAAGCGAGATTGAAGTGCTTCCACTTCTTCAGGTGCTCTCGTCTTCTTCTGGGAAACAAACCAGTGGTGTACAGAAAGTCGAGGCATGATTGGTTCAATAACAACATGAGGAATACATAAGTTGATCATTCCTGTTGTTTCCCCGATTTTAGTGCTCAGCGATATTAATGCAATCGTTTCATTAGGAGAAACAATTTGCATAAACTGCGGATTCGTCTCTAGCGCCTCTAAACGAGGTTGAATATCAATTACATTTTTCCAAGCTTCTTGTAAACTATCGAACGCTCTACTAAATATTCGCTCCATAACAATTGTTTCAATCTCGGTTAATGCATTAATTTTGGTTGGCGTTGTACCTGCTCCACCTAATAATCGATCTAACATAGCAAACGCGACATTGGGATGAACCTCAAGTACCATTCGACCCTCTAAAGGCTCTGCTTCAAAGATGTTCAAAATGGTCATTTTTGGGATCGAACGAATAAATTCATCATAAGGCAATTGTTCAACCTGGACTACATTGATTTGAACGAATGTACGCAGCTGTGCTGAAAAATAAGTCGTTAAAAATCGCGCAAAATTTTCATGAATACGGGTTAAGCTACGAATATGATCTTTAGAAAAACGTACTGCTCGCTTAAAATCATAAGCCCTTACCTTCTTCTGAGTATCCTCCTTCTTTAGTTCATCTGCATCCATTTCACCGGAAGACAAAGCTGCCAACAAGGCATCGATCTCATTTTGCGATAAAACATCAACCATTCGAGTCACCTCCTCTAAGCAAAATCATTGACGAGTTATTGTAGCACTTTATCAGTTATCCAAATTTGTTTAATTTTTCCCGCATGCATTAACTCGTTCAGTTTGTTCATAATTGAGGAAGTTAAACTATCTGAACCTTTACTTCCATCAATTTGTTCCTTCGTCATATCCCCCAAGATTTTGACGATTGTACCTTTCACAGCAGAATCAAGCAAACTATCAAATTCCGCTTTAGCTTTGGAATTTTCCATCTCAAACGCAAAGCTGATTTTAATAAAATTCTGACCACCTGATAAATTAGTCAAAACATCTTTAATGATAGATGTGTTTGCCTTCACCGTTTCTGCAGAAGCCGGTTTCGCTGGTTTCACACTTGCAGCAGCTTCCTGAGCCTTAACGGCTGGATCTGAGGATTGATTGTTCTTCTCCATAAAATTCCACAAAACAAACGCTGCAGTGAGAATTAAGGTGATAGCGATAAGAATGGAAACAATGAGTATAAATATTTTGTTCTTGAACACTTACGAACCCTCCGTATCCCTGGACTGTATTGTCGCTCGTACGGATCCAATTTCTTGCATATAGGTCCGCACTAAGCTTACCACAACCTCTGCCTTTTCGAGAACTGTGATTTTCTTGCCTGTTGTCAATGTAATCATCGTATCTGGAGTTTCTTCGATAAGTTCTATCAATATGGCATTCAAGATAAGCGGTCTACCATTTAAACGAGTGAGAGAAATCATTATTCTCCTCCTGAATCAGGGTAAGGGGAGCTCCGCTCCCCCTTCTTATTCATTCAATTAGTCATTAATTCTTAAGATTTACAATCTCTTGAAGAATTTGATCTGACGTTGTGATAATTCTGGAATTTGCTTGGAAGCCACGTTGAGCAATAATCATCTCCGTAAATTCTCCAGTCAAGTCTACATTGGACATTTCCAATTGACCAGAAATAATACTTCCAACTCCTGTTTCTGGGTCACCAGCGGTTCCAACTACAATTTCTTCTCCCTCTGCAAGAGCATTGCCGGTTACTTGATACAAGTTTCCTCCAATTTTTTCAAGACCTGCAGGGTTCGTTATTCTCACAACACCAACTCTTTGCCCTGTATTAATGGTCTCTCCATCGGCATTAACACCAATAATGTCACCGTTTTGAGCAATAGAGAAAGACACGATATCATCTGGAATCACGATGGGACCTGCTCCGTCAGCTCCCATGACATGAAGCCCCTCTGGATTTACTAAGTTTCGAGTAGGATCCACAGTGAAGTTACCCGCTCTTGTCAAATACGGCGCATCGACTTGTTCTGTTGTTCCAACTGCGAAGAAGCCATCACCATTCACCCGTAAATCCGTAGGTACATTCGTTGTCATTGCGCTACCTGGTGTATGTACAGTATCAATAGCAGCCAAACTAACACCTAAACCAACTTGCTGAGCATTCACACCACCACGATTATCATCAGGTGCACTGACACCAGAAACGGTTTGGCTCAGAATGTCCTTAAACATAACACGACTGCCTTTAAATCCGATGGTATTCACGTTAGCGATATTATTTCCAATAACATCTAGCTTCGTTTGAAAACCACGCATACCTGAAACGCCTGAGTATAAGGATCTTAACATGAAATTGGCCTCCTAAATCGGATGAAAGTAATAAAACTTTGAGTTGCTTCTTTCGTTCCACAACTCTAGGCTTCCTGAGTGGTCGAGCCTATAATACTTACGAAATTATCATTGCACTATCGATTTGGGTAAACACGTGATCATTCATCGCTTGTCCATCTAAGGCAGTTACAACGGTACGATTAGGTACATTTACGATAAATCCATTCCCACCTAAAATCAGCAGCGCATCTTTCGCACCTTTGGAAGCAGCTTTATCAATAGCTTGGTTCATTTTTTCAATTTGCTCAGGTTTGAGTTGAATGCCGCGTTCTTTTAGCCTAACTTCAGCATGATGACTAAACCGGACAAATTGATCTTGGAAAATCTTCTGAAAGGAGGAGTTTCCAGCAGGTATTACTTGTTGCGATGGAGTTCTTCTCGTGGAACTGGGAGAAACCACATTAGGGTAAAGTTGACCTATGGATATTCTCTCTGTCATGGTGTTTCTCCAACATTCTCAATTTTCTTTAACTTATCAAGGGAAACTTCCACACCATTTACAGAGGCAAATTGATTACCATCTTTAAAAGTTATAGAATCCACCACACCAGATAATTCCGTTATTTCACCTGCTGCGTCTGTACCAGTCCAAGAAATCGATTTTCCGATTAAGCCTGAAACGAAACCAAGAGATTGTCTCATCAATTTCATTTCACCAGCCATATTGGTCAATTGCTCAACAGATGTAAACTGCGCCATTTGAGCGATAAACTCTTTATCCTGCAACGGTTGAGTTGGATCTTGATTTTGAAGCTGAGTAATCAAGATTTTCAGAAAATCATCTTTACCTAGAGTCGTCGTATCCTTGTCCTTGGTTTTCGCAGCAGTACCTTTATTAATCAAATCATTTACATTACCTACAAGTGGGGTTGTAGCCATATGTTCACCTCCAGCATCTTCATTCATTGCCCCGTTTAAGCAATAACATCGAAGGAATTACCGTTAGTATTCTTACGAAGCTGTGCCAACTGATCAATGTCTTCTTTAAAATCAACCGCATCCATTTCAATCACGCCTGAACGATTCTTCGGTTGACGTTGTGATTGATTAAAGGACTGAGGCTGTCGTTGTTCTTGGAACATGTTAGATGACATATTTTGACTTTGAGTAACTTCTAGTTTCTCTACTTGTAAGCCTTGCGTTAGTAGAGCTTGACGCAATTGTGGTAACTGACTTTCGAGCATTTGCTTACCAGCCAATGTATCTGCAGCGAACTGTGCAAAAAGTTGTCCCTCATGCATTGAAATTTTCACGTCTACATGTCCTAAATTCTTAGGAAACAAAGAAAGTTTGGCTTCAGAAAAACCTTCGGAAATTGTAATTTTCATGTTTTTCAATACATGCGTCGTCATTTCTTCTGTGAAATTAGCAGCTGATAACGTTGACACTGGTGTCTTCTCGACGGTTACCGTTACTTGCTGTGTTTTCTGCAAATCACCGATCGTCACAACAGTACTCGTTGTTGTACTAGTTTCAACAGGCAGATCAACAAGCGGTTGAGTTGGAGCTTCAACAACGTTAGTCGTCTGTTCTAAGACCGCTACCGGAATATGCTTAACGGCAAATTTCTCTTGCCTCGACAATAACGTTTGCAACTGATCAGCAAGGCTATCTACGTCAGATTTGCTAGTTTCCTTATTGTCTATGTACTTACTTGATGGGATGTGACCATCAGATTTGGTTTGATCCTTTGCGCCAATTACAGGTACTCCTGTTAACTTACTAGCTTTTGATAATCCATTTAAAATATCTGGAAGTATCGGTTGAACCGCATTTGTAAGTTCCGAATTTAAATAGTTCAGAATTGGATTGTCAGGCTGCTGCTTAGATAAAGCTGACAGCGTTAATAACGTTTTCTGTGCTTTCAAACTCGGAGATTCACTAGTTGGTTGTTGACCAGTTGCAAGAAATCCCGTTGCAAGTATGTTTGGCGTAATACTTAGAGCAGCTAACAAATCATCTGCATCTTCGAACCACTTTTTCACTTTAGGATCTTGCAATAATTTATCAGTAAGAGCTGGATTACTATTCATCGCTTCTAATAGAAGTTCAGGAAGTGTACTATCTTGTGTAGACAGCTTACTTTCTTGATCCACGGCTGCTTGCATCGGCATTACCAACGTTTGAAGCATCTGCAACATCATGCTCATAGAAAGGTCAGTCTCAGAAGCTTGTAGATCGACGATAGCTGGATTCTCTTGGGACGTTTGATCAGAAAGTAGTGCTGAGAATGTATCTGTCGTGGCGCTTCCTTTTGAAGTCCCTTTAGCTGTAGTTGTTGAGCTAGCTGTTCCTGATTGAGCAACAGGTATTGAATTCATTTGTACACCCATTTTTTTCACCTCCCTTCCTCATCTTCAATCTGAATTAAGGAGTAAGTTTTGCAGCTATCGTTGCAGCAGTTTCCTTATTAGCATCGGATAGAGCAGACATTACTTTAGAGCGAGATGCATTATCCATGCCACTAATAATGGATAAAACTTTGGCTGGATTTGTTTTGTTCATTTCTAACAGCACATTTGCTGCGCTTTTTGGTACCATATTCGCAAAAGTTTGACCAAGATCCGAAGTAGTAATGCTAGTCGCTGCCTTGGTATCCTTCGTGTTATTCGTTGCTAATCTTTCTTGTAATGCCGCTATTTCTTTATCACGAACTGGCACAACATCCTTTAAACCCATGGACGCAGCAGCTGCCTTAGCCGCATCCATTTTCTCAAGAATCGCTCCGCGATTGTCTGACTTCATCATCGAAAGGACAAGCACCATTTCACTAGGAGTCATCGCCTCAAAGATCGGCGCCGCCTTACTTGGTGTCATTTTGGCGTACATATTAGCAAGTTGTGTAATTTGATTTGCGTATTCTTCTTCTGATTGTGTCTTATTCTTAAGTTTTTCTTCAAGCTCAGCAACCTTCGCAACAGCTTCCTTTAGGGAAACATCTTTATGTTCAGTCGTTGAATCTGCCTTTTGTAACGCACTCGTCAATTCATTAACACGTGCATACAGCTTTGTAATTTCATCCTCTTTTAGCTTTACGCTTTGCTCCGAGGTCGTAACTTTACCTTCTACTGTCAGCGGAGCTGTCTCATTAGGTGCTGGGACTATTAATCCAATGACAGGCGTATTGTGCAATGCTTTTTGAATACTACTTTTGATATCATAATCAAAAATGGAAAGCAGCACGAAGAGTAGAACCGCCGTAAACACAAAGGGAATGACAAACCAAATTAAAAATCGCTCCAGTGCACTATACGATGCACCCTCTACGCTTGTATCGGCCATCTCTTCGTCCCTCCTTTTCTACCTTAATACGATGCACGTTTGAATCGATTAGTTGCCATTTCATCAAGAGCATCCTGCTCTTTTTTGGCAATCATAATTTGAAATTTGTTTTGTGCTTTTTCTCTTGCTTTCGTCCAAACCTTCTCATCTATCATTTTTACAGATAAATGCTCTTGCTTTTCAGATACGATATGCTTAGCCTGATTAACATCTTGATGTTTACGAGCTATCTGCTTGTCCACATGATTCATGTAACTTTGCATCATAAGCATATTCGAAATCGTTACTGAGTGACTAGTTGCTTGAATCATCTCATGATGTAAGTTTTCTTTTTGCTCAACCAATCCGTTTAAGCTCGATTCTTCATTCCGTAACTGCCCCATTGCCTCAGATAAAATCCATTCTGCTTGTGTTCGTTCATTATTTTTCAAATCGACAATTTGCTGGAAGGAATACCGAAAACTCATCTAGGACCCTCATCCCTTATAAAATTCTTGGATTAATCGTTCTTGAGCTTCTTCATAAGTTAGCTTTTCACTCGTTCGCTGCTTGGTAAAATCCCAAATAGCCTCAATGTTTTCCATTGCATTATCAATATTTGGATTAGAACCTCTTTGATACGCCCCTATATTAATAAGATCTTCCGAATCTTTATAAATAGAAAGAAGACGTTTCAGTTGATCAGCAGCTTCCATATGTTCAGAAGGAACGATTTCTTTCATAACACGGCTCACACTCGATAACACATCGATAGCAGGATAATGACCTTTATTCGCAATACTACGATCGAGGACGATATGACCATCCAAGATTCCTCGTACCGCATCTGCTATTGGCTCATTCATGTCATCACCATCGACAAGCACTGTGTAAAATGCCGTAATGGAGCCTTTTGCTCCCGTACCTGAGCGCTCCAATAGTCTTGGCAACATGGCGAAAACAGATGGTGTGTATCCACGTGTAGCTGGTGGCTCACCAACTGCTAGTCCAACCTCGCGCTGTGCCATCGCAAAACGTGTAACGGAATCCATCATCATCATGACATTTAAGCCACGATCTCTAAAGTACTCGGCAATACTTGTTGCAATCATTGCGCCTTTAATCCGGATTAATGCTGGTTGATCTGAAGTTGCTACAATAACAACTGAACGTGCTAACCCTTCTGGGCCAAGATCGCGCTCAATGAAATCCAAGACCTCTCGACCACGCTCTCCAATGAGAGCAATGACATTGACATCAGCAGAAGTATTTCGTGCAATCATACCCATTAACGTACTTTTCCCTACACCAGAGCCTGCGAAAATACCCACACGCTGTCCTTTACCAATCGTCAATAGTCCATCTATACAACGAACACCTACAGAGATTGGATTAAGAACACGTGGTCGAGTAAGTGGATTGCTCGGCGCATTATTGGTTGAATACTGTGCCATTCTCGATGGCAGATACGAACCATCTAATGGTTGTCCTAAACCGTCTAGAACTTTACCCAATAACTCATGCCCAACCTGTACTGTTAAGGGTTTACCAGTGCCAACAACATCGCAACCAGGACCAATTGCATCGAGATTACCTAACGGCATTAGGATTACTTTATTACTTCGGAAACCAACCACTTCCGCTTTTAACGGTTTATTCGATTTATGTGGATAGATATAACAAAGATCACCAATACTGACATCAGGGCCTTCTGATTCAACAGTAAGTCCTATAACTTGCGTCACTTTGCCGTTTACTCTAATGGGATCAATCGTTTGTAGAACCTCTTTGTACTTATCCGCATTCGGTATGGATGTCCGTGCCATTAAGATTCCTCACTTTGTATGGCCAGTTGCTGCAGAGCTGACTTAATTTCTTTCAGCTGAGTATCAATTCTCGCATCGATACTTCCATAGGAAGATCGAATGACACACCCTTGATCTTGCACGGAAGAGTCAGGTATTATTTCGAGTTCGGCCTGTGAATCGATCGAAGTGATCAATTCTTCTCTTGCATCTTGGATGTACGCGAATTGTGATGGAGCTACGCATAAGGTTATAATTCCTTTTTCTCGTCTACGCGAGAGCACCTTTTGTATGAGCTCTATTACCCATTCTGGTTCTAGCGTCAGCTGTCGAACAATGATTTTCTCTGCGATAGATGTGCTTAATTCAATGAGAAACGGCTCTGATTCTTGTATGATTTGTTGCTTCAGCTTATACGACTGTTCGAGAATAGAACTAGCTTCAACAAGCATATCATTGTATTCTTTGCGAAGAGCGTCTTCTGCCTGAGCAGCGCCTTCTTGATATCCTTCGTTGAATCCTGCTTGCTTCGATGCATTAACTAGCTCTTCATCTTCAATTCGCTTGCTTTCCCACCAATTTGCAATATCTACTTCTGTTTGCTCGCGGATCAGAGCACACTCTCGCTTAGCCTCTTCAATTTGTTCGCTTGCAAAAGCTTCAGCATCCTCCAAAATCTGATTCTTTAATGAAGTAGCATCCTTAATCTCTAAATGCATTTCCTCTGTCCAACCATCATCAATTGGCAATTCGACCTTTGGGGGAGATAACTTTTCAACAATCTTCTTATCTTCAATGGGATAATAGGCAAATGATTTAATGACATTAGACAATAATATCATCTCCTCCACCACGTGCGATGATGATTTCACCCGACTCTTCTAAACGACGAATCGTTCCCACGATGCGGGTTTGCGCTTCTTCTACATCTCGCAAACGAACGGGTCCCATAAATTCCATTTCATCTTTAAATGTCTCAGCCATACGCTTGGACATGTTTTTGAATAGCACATCACGGACTTCTTCACTCGCAACTTTAAGTGCAAGTTGTAAATCAGCATTTTCAATATCGCGAATAATTCGTTGAATCGAACGATTGTCGATATTGACAATATCCTCGAATACAAACATCCGCTTTTTGATTTCTTCAGCAAGTTCAGGATCTTGAATTTCTAAGGAGTCGAGAATCGTACGCTCCGTACCACGGTCAACACCATTCAATATCTGAACAATTGAAGCAATACCACCAGCATTTGTATAATCCTGTGTAACAGTTGATGAAAGCTTCTGCTCCAATACACGTTCAACCTGTGAAATAACTTCAGGCGATGTACTGTCCATAAGTGCGATCCGTTTCGCAACATCAGCTTGCTTCTCCTGTGGGAGTGATGACAAGATAATGGATGCTTGTTCCGCTTGTAAATAGGACAAGACGAGTGCTATCGTTTGAGAATTCTCATTTTGAATGAAATTGAGAATTTGAGCAGGATCTGCTTTTCTAGCAAAGTCAAACGGTCTTACTTGAAGTGTTGCAGTCAAACGATTAATAATATCAAGTGCTTTTTGAGAACCAAGTGCTTTCTCCAAAATATCTTTCGCATAGGCAATACCGCCTTGGGAAATAAATTCCTGTGCAAGGCAAATTTGGTGGAACTCAGAAAGAATCGATTCTTTCTCTATCGTTTCTACCTTCCGTACGTTTGCAATCTCAAGTGTTAACTGTTCAATTTCCTCTTCACGTAAATGTTTGAAGATTTGTGCAGATACCTCAGGGCCTAAACTGATCAAAAGAATAGCTGCCTTTTGTCGTCCGGTCAACCCTTGTAAAGCGGCTCTGGCCATACAAGTGCACCTCTATTCATCAACTAACCAAGTACGCAGCAGATTAACGAACTCTTCTGGTCGCTTTCTCGCAAGTGTTTCGAGTTGCTTACGTACTTGATTGTCATTCGTTACATTTTCGATATCGATTGTTGGAAGCTCTGCCTTTTGGGCGACACCATTCATCTCTTGATCCAATAATTGCTGAGCATTTTTCTTACGTCTTCTCATAGCTAGTCCGATAAAGGCACCAACAGCTAGTGCAGCTAATGCTAACGCTCCATAAGTCAAGTATGTAGAAGTCTTCGTCGTACTTGCATCCGAAGTTCTAGCAAAAGAATGTGGAAATACATAAACCTTTTTCCTTAATTCTTCGTCAGTATAAGTAACCTTATTATCTGCAAGTGCAGTTCTGACAATATTGGCGAGTGCATCCCTAATGGCATCAGTTGTCTGTGTTGTCAACGAGTTGGGATCATCTCTTACCGGTGGCTCGATGCCGACATTAATGCTTACATCCTTTACTACATAAGGTGTTGCAATTATGTCATTCGTAATTCGATCCACTTCATAATTGACCGTCTTACTGTTTTCTTCTGAATTGGACTTTCCTGCTGCAGCTGAACCCGGATAGCCCGGAACATCCGTTTCGCCCGTTCCAGGAACGCCTCCTGTATCCGCACCATTATTTTGATAAGACTTGCTTGCTTCTTGTAAAGAAATTTCTAAGCCTTTTTGATCAACTTGATTGGGTGCGCGGACAAGCTGTTCCTTCGTTTTCTTCTGATCAAAATTCATAGTTGTAAATACGCTAACCGTAATTTTATCTCGTCCAAACATAGTGCTAAGCATGGAATTGATATTTTTTTGCAAATCATTTCTGAATTGCGTATTTATATCCGTGTTGCTTCCCAGCTGTGAACTATTTGAATCTCCGCTGAACTTGTAAGTGAGTAAATTTTGATCCGAAATCGTTATGTTCTCAATCGGAAGATTCTTAATACTATGAGACACTAAATTATAAATCGTATCTACTTTAGGTTGATCCAATGAATATCCCTGCTTGACTTGTAGGACAACAGACGCAGTTGCTTTCTCTGCCTGTTGTTGCAAGAATGGACCCTCTTCTGGAAGTGAGATATTCACTTTTGAGCTTGAAATGGCTTGGTTCGAATTAATGAGCTGTTGAAGTTCTCCTTGAATTGCACTTAGATATTTGACTTTAAACTCATTATCTGTAATACCGAATGAGCTGCTCCCACTAAAAGCTTCAAATCCTAAGGAACCATTCTTATTTAATCCTTGCGATTCCACAGCAAGCTTTACACTGGCAACTTCACTTGTCGGTACTTCAATGCTTTTACCGTCCGCACTCAATTGATAAGGTATTTTCGCTGTATCCAGATATGATTTAATATTCGCAGCATCACTTGGCTGTAATTCTGTATATGCCAATGAATACTCTGTCTTCGACATATTAAAACTTATAATGGCAGCAGTCAAAATTAGTAAGAACACAGTTGCTATGAAAATAATTTTCGTCGTTCGATTATAACGATTCCAGTACTGCTTCACCTTTTCCCAGTACTGGAGCAGGTTCTCGTTCACTCTGTCACCTCATTGACCCAAATTTAGCAGCATCTCTACACTACAGCTGCATTCTCATGATTTCTTGGTACGCCTCTAACACTTTATTTCTGACTTGAACGGTAAGTTCGAGTCCTAATGAAGCTTTCTCAGAGGCAATTGTCAATTGATGAACATCTGAAAGTTCTCCTTTAATGAAGCTTTCGTTCAATTGATCGACTTGTTTTTGTTGTACAGTTAGGTTGGTCATGGCATCATTTAGGAATGAACCAAATTTCTTGCCAAGATCATCTGCACCCTCACCTGTGTTATCCTTCGGAGTAATAGAACTCATTATATTTATCGGACTATAATTAATTTTATCAATCATCCTGCAACCTCCTATCTACCTATTTCCAGTGCTTTGCTAATCATCGATTTGCTTGCATTTAATGCCGTGACATTGGCTTCATAAGAACGTGTAGCCGAGATCATGTCGACCATTTCTTTCGCAATGTCAACGTTCGGCATATAGACGAACCCATTCGTATCCGCATCTGGATGTGAAGGGTTATATACTTGTTTTAATGGCGAGTTATCCTCAAAAATTTTATTCACTCGCACTCCTTCACCCGTTCCATCTGCCATCGCTGAGTTTAGCTTTTGAGCGAAACTTGGCTGTGATTTCGTCTCGAATGCAACTAACTTCCTCGTATAAGGCACCCACTTGCCGTCAACAAACCTTGCTCTCGTAGTATCCGCATTGGCGATATTGGATGACACTACATCCATACGCAGCCGTTGTGCAGTCAATGCAGATGCACTGATGTCAAATCCGTTTGTAAGTCTCATCGTTTATTACCTGCCCCCAATGACCGCTCGAATTTTTTTGAAGTCGCTGTTCATCTGCTGAATCATCGTGTTGTATTTCAGTTGATTTTTTGCCATCAATGCCATTTCGTAATCCATATCTACATTGTTAAGGTTGGTGTTAATTGCTGTCGAATTATCTGATTTAATCTCAGCATTTGGTAATTTTGTTGATTTTCCAATAACAAAATGCCTTGGGTCTGTTCGAAAACCATCTATTGAGGGGGTACCCGCATTCATTTGTCCTTGTAAGAGTTCTTCAAATGCAACATCGGAACGTTTAAAGTTAGGAGTATCCACATTGGCAATGTTATTCGCTACCACTTTTTGTCTTAGCGTCGATGCATCCAGCGATCGCTCCATCATATTCCAACTAGGCTTGTCTAATAAAGACATAAACGATTCCCCTTCACTCTAAAATAATCAGATACTACTTCAACATCGCGAGAATTTAATCCTTTTTATTTCGACATTATTCTCATTTTCCGATACAAAATAGTTCTATATGTAGAAAAATGTAAACCCTTGACCGATAACTCTATCATCTAAGATATTAGGGTAAGTTACAATAAGAAAAAAGCCCTATCTTTTTACAAGATAGGGCCTTCCTATTTTTTACAACTTAGACTTCATCTGTTCAATGCTCTGCATTAATTGTTCATTTAGAATACGGATATAAGTGCCTTTCATACCAAGTGATCGCGTTTCAATGACGCCAGCACTTTCAAGTTTACGTAGGGCATTTACAATAACTGAACGCGTTATACCTACTCGATCAGCAATTTTACTCGCCACTAACAAGCCTTCTTTGCCATCTAGCTCTTCGAAAATATGTTCGACAGCTTCCATTTCGCTGAAGGATAATGAGCCAATGGCAACTTGAACAACTGCTTTACTACGGGCTTCTTCTTCAATTTCCTCCGCCCGTTCTCTTAATATCTCCATTGCGATTACGGTTGAACCATACTCAGCCAGCACCAAATCATCATCAATAAAGTGCCCTTCGCTTCGACTCAAGATCAATGTCCCTAACCGATCTCCCCCGCCAATAATTGGCACTAAAGTCGTATGAGTAGCTGGAAACATATCTTTCATCTGATCCGTGTAATAGAAATACGGGCTATCCGGTTCCGATGTGGAGGAAGTCTCCTCAATTTTGAGCAATAGATTATTCGATTCAATTGGGAATCTGCGTTCAATTAGAATCGTTTGATTCATTTCAGGCGAAACAGGATCATTCGTTACCGCATAGCCTAAGATTTTACCCTTACGGCTCACAACATAAATATTCGCAATAACTACATCTCTAAGAACTTCTGCCATATCCATAAAGCTAACCGCATTACCCGCTTCTTTTTGGAGTAATCGATTCAGCCTTCTTGTTTTATTTAATAAACTCATGTAACTGCCTCCTACTAACTGCAACCTGCTTGGTTCTTATAAAATATACTGACTTAAATCTCGATTCTGAACAATACTGCTTAGCTTCTCGCGTACATAAGCCGGATTGATCACAATAGACTCCAAAGTGATTTCTGGTGCTTCATAAGATAGATCTTCCAACAATTTTTCTAAAATTGTATGTAAACGACGAGCACCGATATTTTCTGTTTGTTGATTAACTTCTACAGCAATACGAGCAATTTCATGAATAGCTTCCTCCGCAAACTCAACAGTTATACCTTCTGTTTGCAGCAAAGCTGTATATTGTTTAGTCAAAGCATTCTTAGGCTCCGTCAATATCGAAACAAAGTCTTCTAACGTTAAATCGCTTAATTCCACTCGAATTGGGAATCTGCCTTGTAACTCTGGTATGAGATCAGAAGGCTTAGCAATATGGAAAGCGCCAGCCCCAATGAATAAGACATAGTCAGTTTTGACAGGGCCATACTTGGTCACAACCGTGGAACCTTCAACAATAGGCAAAATATCTCTCTGCACACCTTCGCGCGAAATATCCGGTCCGCTACCACCGCGGCTGTTGCTTGCTATTTTATCAATTTCATCGATAAAAATAATGCCACTTTGTTCCGCACGGTTAATTGATTCCTGGATAACGTCATCCATATCAATTAATTTCTGAGCTTCTTCTTGTGTTAGAACTTTTCTCGCTTCTTTCACAAGCAATCTGCGTTTTTTCGTCTTTTTGGGTAGGAGACTTCCGAACATTTCTTGCATATTCATGCCTGCTTGCTCGTTGCCTTGACCACCTAACATATCCAACATAGAAGGAGCCGTGTCTTCTACTTCAATTTCGACATGATCATTCTCTAATTTACCATTGGATAATTGCTCGGCGACTTGAACTCTTTTAGAAGCCAGATTAGAATCAGGCGGCGTCTCTTCTTGCTCATCTTTATTTTGCCCGCCAAACAACATCTCAAGCGGGTTACGCTGCGTTTTCGCACGAGTTGGACTTGGTGCTAGTAAAGAAACTAATCGCTCATTAGCAAGCTTCTCTGCACGATCCTTGACCTTCTCCATACGTTCAGCTTTGACCATACGAACAGCTGTTTCAACCAAGTCACGTACCATGGATTCTACATCTCGTCCCACATAGCCTACTTCGGTGAATTTCGTTGCTTCTACTTTAATAAAAGGGGCTCCAACCAACTTCGCAAGTCTGCGCGCGATTTCTGTTTTGCCCACTCCAGTTGGACCAATCATTAAAATGTTTTTGGGAACAATTTCATCTCTCATGCTTTCCTCGACCAGATTTCTCCGGTATCGATTTCGCAAAGCAATTGCAACGGATTTCTTTGCTTTCTTTTGACCCACAATATATCGATCTAATTCATGGACAATTTGTTTAGGTGTTAGAGAGCTGTTTGCCATATGTGGTACCCCCTTAAATGTAGGCTAAAGCCAATTGATCAATGATGAGCGCGTGCTCATTAACTTAGAAACAAACGTCCTAGTCTATTCAATTTCTTCAACAATAATATTATGGTTGGTAAACACACATATTTCAGCCGCTGTCGTCAAAGCCGCGTGAGCAATTTCCTTTGCACTTAGCTGAGGCGCATGCCGATGAAGTGCTCTACCCGCTGATAGTGCAAAGCTCCCACCTGACCCAATGGCCAAAATGCCATCATCGGGCTCAATGACTTCGCCATTACCTGAAAGCAGTAGTAGTCCAGAAGCATCCATCACAATCATCATAGCTTCCAGTCTTCGCAAAACACGATCTTGGCGCCAATCTTTGGTTAGCTCAACTGCAGCCCGTTGAAGGTTACCATGATGTTCTTCCAGCTTTCCTTCAAACTTCTCAAACAGTGTGATCGCATCAGCAACGGAACCAGCAAAACCAGCAATGACTTTCCCTCTATGTAAACGCCGTACTTTTTTGGCCGTGCTTTTCATGATCATACTATTGCCAAATGTCACTTGACCGTCGCCAGCAATAGCTCCCTTACCTTGATGACGGATCGCAAATATCGTTGTCGCATGAAACGTAGCTTGATTGGGTTCCATTTCAATTCACCCCTCTATAAGTATCGTACCCGTTATGAAGATCTCACCATGCCTATGAGTCGCAAAAATGAGAGAAACCTCTAGCGAGGTCTGAAAGTTAAGAAGACCGCATCTAGAGGTAAATGTATGATCAAACGAATGAAAAATGCAATAAAACATTAATTTATAGTAACATACCGCATCATCCGATTACAACTTATTCAGCAACTGTTTTCACAAAATTCTGAATACTCTCCAGTGCGCGGTTAGCCAGCATTTCATATTTTTCCTTTTTGTTACGAATACGCTCTGGCAAAGCAGGAAGTAATCCAAAGTTTGCATTCATCGGTTGGAAATGCTTGGAATCCGCTGTCGTGATGTACTGCGCCATGCTACCTAATGTTGTTTCTGCTGGCAAGACAATGCATGCTTCGCCCTTAGCCATTCGACCGGCATTAAGTCCAGCAATTAAACCAGAGGCAGCCGACTCTACATACCCCTCTACGCCAGTCATTTGACCTGCAAAGAAGAGATTCTCGCGACGTTTGTATTGATAAGTTGGCTCAAGCAGCTTAGGCGAGTTAATGAATGTATTGCGATGCATAACTCCATAGCGTACGAATTCCGCTTGTTCTAGACCAGGGATCAGCTGTAGCACACGCTTCTGTTCTCCCCATTTCAAATGCGTTTGGAAACCTACTAAATTGTACAAAGTACCTGCAGCATTATCTTGTCGAAGCTGTACAACAGCATGCGGCATTTTACCGGTATGTGGGTTAATTAAACCTACTGGCTTCATCGGTCCAAATAGTACCGTTTGTTTGCCGCGTTTCGCCATAACTTCCAAAGGCATACAGCCTTCAAAATAGATTTCTTTCTCGAATTCCTTTAATTCTGCGACTTCAGCTGTAATTAGCGCCTCGTAGAATACATTGAATTCTTCCTCCGTCATCGGACAATTCAGGTAAGCGGCTTCTCCTTTATCATAACGCGAAGCCAAATATACCTTATTCATATCGATGGAGTCTTTCTCTACAATCGGTGCAGCAGCATCATAGAAGTACAAATACTCTTCGCCCATTAACGCTTTGAGCTCCGCTGCTAAATCAGGAGAAGTTAGAGGCCCCGTAGCCACGACTGTAATACCCTCAGGAAGGGTCTGCAGCTCTTCATTGCGCACCTCAATTAAGGGGTGATTGCGCAATGTTTGGGTCACTGATTGTGAAAACCCATCGCGATCAACCGCTAAGGCGCCTCCAGCAGGTACTGCATGCTCGTCAGCACAAGCTAGAATAAGAGAGTCCATTCGTCTCATTTCTTCTTTTAGAACGCCAACTGCATTCGTTAAACCGTTAGACCGTAGAGAGTTACTACATACAAGCTCAGCAAATTGATCCGTGATGTGAGCTGGCGTTTTTCGTTTATTACGCATTTCATATAAAGTAACAGGCACGCCTTGACGGGCTATTTGCCATGCGGCTTCACTGCCTGCCAATCCTGCGCCGATGACTGTTACTCTTTGATTTTCTGGCAAAATCAGACACCTCAATCTTTCATATCATCTGTGTGATCGGAATCTTCAACTGCCTCTTCCTTATGATCACATTGTGTACATTGTATCATAACTCCATTCTTGCTCCGCTTCTCTATCATCATAGAACTACAGACTGGGCATGGCCGATTGACGGGTTTATCCCAAGAAACGAAATCACAGGTTGGATATTGATCACAACCGTAAAATACGCGTCCCTTCTTACTTCTGCGTTCTACAATTTTCCCAGCGTGACAAGTTGGACAAGTAACGCCGATGTCTTTAATAATTGGTTTCGTATTCCGGCAATCAGGGAAACCTGAGCATGCAAGGAATTTACCGAAACGTCCCATTTTATAGACGAGATGCTTCCCGCATTTCTCACAAATCTCATCCGAGACTTCATCTTGTATCTCAATTTCTTTCATTTCTTCTTCAGCAAATTCTAAGCGCTTTTCAAAGGAAGTATAGAAAGTATCTAGAACTCTTACCCAATCCTCTTTCCCCTCTTCGACAAAGTCCAACTCTTCTTCCATATGAGCCGTAAACTCGATATCTAGAATTTCCGGGAAAAACTCTTGCATTAATTGGATAACAAGCTCGCCTAGCTCCGTTGGCACGAATTTCTTCTCTTCGATCGCCACGTAACCACGTTTCTGAATCGTTTCTAATGTAGGTGCGTAAGTACTTGGACGCCCGATACCCATTTCCTCAAGTGCACGTACTAAACGTGCTTCCGTATATCTTGGAGGTGGTTGCGTAAAGTGCTGCTTCGGTTCTACACTTTGTTTCGGCAATGAATCTCCTTTTGACAGAGGAGGCAGCAATTTATCTTCTTCTGTCGTTCCGTCATCATTGCTTTCTACGTACACTTTCATGAACCCCGCGAATTTCATCTTGGATCCGTTCGCTCTAAATACGGTCTCTCCTGCGTTTAAATCAATCGTCATCGTATCCAAGATCGCGGACGCCATTTGGCTTGCAACAAAGCGATCCCACACTAGCTTGTACAATCGATACTGATCTTTACTCAAGAACGCTTTCATTTGATCAGGTTCACGAAGTACGGAAGTTGGTCGAATCCCCTCATGCGCATCTTGTGCATTCGCATTTTTCTTTAAATACTGACGAGGTGTCTCAGGATAAAAAGTTGGACCATATTTCGTCATAATAAAGTCTTTGGCTTCTTCTTGGGCAATTGGAGAAATCCGTGTAGAATCCGTACGCATATACGTAATTAAACCAACGGTACCTTCCTTACCTAAATCGATACCTTCATATAATTGCTGCGCCACTGACATCGTTTTGGATGCACGGAAATTAAGTTTTCGCGCTGCCTCTTGTTGCAAGGAGCTTGTAATAAAAGGAGGGGAAGGGTTACGCTGACGCTCTTTCTCTTTCACTTCTTTTACTGTAAACGGATCGTTACCCATCGCAGCAAGGATCGAATCAACATCTTCTTGTGAATGCAGTTCTTTTTTCTCACCATTATGACTATGATACTTAGCTTCAAACACGGTTTTGCCTGCATCAAGAACTGCAGTAATTGACCAGTACTCTTCTGGTTCAAAAGCCTTTATTTCATTTTCGCGGTCTTGAATCAATTTAACTGCGACTGATTGTACACGACCTGCTGAAAGTCCTTTTTTCACTTTTTTCCAAAGCAAAGGACTGATTTTGTAACCAACAAGACGATCTAGTATTCGGCGCGCTTGCTGGGCATTCACTAAATCTTGATTGATGCGGCGAGGCGTTTTAAATGCATCCTTAACCGCTTCCTTTGTTATCTCATTAAAGACAACACGACAAAGCTCGTCAGGACCAACATCAAGGTAGTGTGCTAAATGCCACGCAATAGCTTCCCCTTCGCGATCCGGATCCGCCGCTAGATATATTTTTTTCACTTTTTTACTTGCGTCTTTGAGTTCTTTAAGGATAGAACCCTTTCCACGAATTGTTATGTATTTAGGCTCAAAGTTACGATCGACTTCTACGCCAATTTGGCTTTTCGGAAGGTCGCGAATATGACCCATCGATGCTTTCACGATGAACTTACTGCCTAAATATTTGCCGATGGTTTTGGCTTTTGCTGGTGACTCTACAATGACTAACGAATCTGCCATGGTTCGTCCTTCCTCCCCTCTTGGTTTCAAGGTAAGTTTACTTGGCGAGAAGCAAAACTTCGTGATTTGCCTATGCTCGAATATATGTTGAACCCGGAAGCTGTTTAATCGCCTTTTTCAATACCAAAGATAACAGAACTGCATGCAAATGTCCAAACGTAAATTGACTGTCTTCTAATAAAGTGTCTATTGAGATTGGTTCATCCGTCAATTTTCGAACAATTTCGACTTCATCTTCGGAGAGTTCGAAGCTCGGTTTATGCTGTAAAGCTACATTTATTTCATTCACATTTATCATGTGTTTATACTCTTCGACAATTTCCTCAACACACGTGACTAATTTCGCGCCATCCTTCAAAAGTTTGTGTACACCACTACTTTGGCGTGAGTGTATGGGCCCCGGAACCGCAAAAACATCACGAGAAGCATCTAATGCAAACTCAACAGTGATCAGTGATCCGCTATCTTTCGCAGCTTCTACAACGGTAACTCCCATCGATAACCCGGCAATAATACGATTCCTCTGCGGAAACATACCTGGGTGCATGCTAGTGCCAATTGGGTATTCTGAAATAATGACGCCTTCCTGCTCGATATTGCGATATAACAGCGCATTTTCTCGTGGATAGACCACATTAATCGCGCATCCAAGCACAGCTACTGTCTTCGCCTTGCCTTGAAGTGCCCCAATATGAGCTTTGCTATCTATGCCTCTCGCTAACCCACTGACGATCCTAAAACCTGCTCTCGAAAGAGAAGCTGCCCACTCTTCAGCGATTTTCTTCCCATAAAGCGTTGGCGTTCGTGTTCCCACAATCCCAAGTAAGCGACCGTTTAAATAAGACGGATCACCTTTCACATATAACACCCATGGTGGCTGAGCAATTTCCTTCAGGTTCGAAGGATAATCCTCATCATAAATAGTCATAACCCGAATGGATTGACTTCTATATAAGTGTAACTTTTGTTCAATAAAGGCAGGGGTTAATCGTGTCGCAATTAGTTCTGCGATGGCGGAACGTATTCCACAAGAGGCTATTTCACTTGCAGATCGTCCAATCAATGCACGGGGCTCAGGAAATCGATTTAAAAGTTGGTGAATGGTTTTCCACCCTACCCCCTCAAGCTCGTGCAAACCAATTAAACAGTTGCGATTATCCATTAGTATATACACTCCTTCCATGAATGACAAATCTATGCATCTAAATAGAAATAAAAAAACCTTCCAATTCCCTATTAAAGGGAAATGGAAGGTTGCTTACCTTCGTGAAACGAAGCTTATTTTTTTGTGATAACTTTATCAAGCATACCTTTTTCTTCAAGTACGCTAACAAGTGTTGAACCCATTTCAGATGGCGTAGCCGCTACACGGATTCCGCATCTTTCCATAGTTGCAACTTTCTCAGCCGCTGTACCTTTACCACCGGAAATAATGGCACCAGCATGGCCCATACGTTTTCCTGGAGGCGCCGTTTTACCGCCGATGAAGCCAACAACTGGTTTCGTCATGTTTGCCGCAACCCACTCTGCTGCTTCTTCTTCAGCCGTTCCGCCAATTTCACCGATCATGATAACTGCGTACGTATCTGGATCTTCGTTAAAACGTTTAAGGATGTCGATAAACTCGGATCCTTTAACTGGGTCTCCACCAATACCAACTGCGGAAGATTGTCCAATTCCACGAGTTGTCAATTGATGAACAGCCTCGTAAGTCAATGTTCCAGAACGTGAAACAACGCCTACGTGTCCTGGTGTATGGATGTAGCCTGGCATAATACCGATTTTGCACTCACCTGGTGTGATAACACCTGGGCAGTTTGGCCCGATAAGAACCGTATTCTTACCTTCTAGGTAACGCTTAACGCGTACCATGTCAAGGACAGGAATACCTTCTGTGATACAGATAACCAATTCAAGCTCAGCTTCAATCGCTTCGATGATGGATTCTGCAGCAAAAGCTGGAGGAACATAGATAACAGATGCTGTAGCACCCGTTACTTTTTTCGCTTCAACTACGGTATTGAAAACTGGCAACTTAACAAGCTCACCATTTTCCAAAGTGATATCTACAGTTGTACCGCCTTTACCTGGAGTTACGCCACCCACCATTTGCGTGCCGTAGTCTAGACCGCCTTTGGTATGAAACAAACCCGTAGCGCCGGTAATCCCTTGAGTAATGACTTTAGTATGTTTATTGACCAAAATACTCATGATCGATTGTTCACATCCCCTATATGATTCTAAACCGCGCGGGTTTAGTTTTATTTTACTAGTGCAACGATTTTTTGCGCGCCGTCAGCCATGGAATCAGCAGCAACGATGTTCAAGCCGGATTCGTTAAGAAGCTTTTTACCAAGCTCAACGTTAGTACCTTCAAGACGTACAACAAGCGGACGGGAAAGCCCTAGCTCTCTAGCCGCAGCGATAACACCCTCAGCGATAACGTCACAACGCATGATACCACCGAAAATATTAACGAAAATCCCTTTAACTTGCTCGTCGGAAAGGATGATTTTGAAAGCTTCAGTAACTTTCTCTTTCGTAGCACCGCCCCCTACGTCTAGGAAGTTAGCAGGGTCTCCGCCGTAGTGCTTGATAATGTCCATAGTAGCCATTGCAAGTCCTGCGCCGTTAACCATACAACCGATGTTGCCATCAAGTGCGATATAGCTAAGGTCATATTTGGAAGCTTCGATTTCTTTCGCATCTTCTTCTTCAAGGTCACGAAGCTCAACGATGTCTTTGTGACGGAAAAGAGCGTTAGAATCAAAGTTTAATTTCGCATCAAGTGCCATAACGTCACCAGAACCAGTAACAACCAATGGGTTGATTTCTGCAATGGAAGCGTCTTTCTCAACGAATGCTTTGTAAAGAGCAAGCATGAACTTAACTGCTTTGTTTACAAGCTCATTCGGAATGTTGATTGCGTAAGCAAGTCTACGTGCTTGGAAGGATTGAAGACCGATTGCTGGGTCAACCACTTCTTTGAAAATTTTCTCTGGAGAATGCTCAGCTACTTCCTCAATCTCCGTACCGCCTTCTTCAGAAGCCATTAAAACGACGCTACCTGTTGCACGGTCAACTACAACACCTACGTAATATTCTTTCTTAATGTCACAGCCCTCTTCGATCAAAAGGCGTTTAACTTCTTTACCTTCTGGACCTGTTTGGTGAGTGACAAGTACTTTACCTAGAATTTCGCTAGCATATGTACGAACTTCATCGAGGCTTTTGGCTACCTTAACGCCGCCCGCTTTACCGCGACCTCCGGCATGAATTTGCGCTTTTACTACGACAACGGATGTTCCAAGCTCTTTTGCTGCTTCAACAGCCTCGTCAACTGTAAAAGCAACCTTTCCGTTAGGAACGCTGACTCCGTACTGTCTCAGGACTTCTTTGCCTTGGTACTCATGGATATTCATTTCCTAAATCCTCCTATCAGTATGGACTTTCTATACGTGCTATACAGGGAAAAGTGTAATTTCCAATTGACGTTGTGCACGAGAATATATCTTGCTACCGGAATTAGTATCACACTTCTTCGCAAGCCCTAACCATTGTAACACATTATTTTCGACAGTTTCTTTATTTTTTTCATGAAGCCATTCAAATTTTCCTTTCACACTGAAAAAATTTAACTATCACGTCACAAATTAAAAAAACGTATTTTCCATGTTCTGAAAAATACGTCGTACTTCAAATTGACTAAAAAAACGAAGTTGGTGGCATATTGACCCGAGGTTCACGCTCTGCTTGCTTAATAAACCGCATTTCATTCGCAGAAAAATTGCAGATTAAGCACTGAATGGTTGGCTCTGGCTCAGGTATGACGCCTGGATCATGGAATTCGGTAATATCCCCGGACAGTGCATCTTTCAGAAATGACTGCGAATAGCTCGTAATAACGTTAAATTTAATACGATTTGACCGACAATTGGGACAAAAATATGGTTTTTCCTGCATATCATCACCTCATCTTCCAGTATGTGCATGTCGAACATTTTTAAAACGTAAATATCTCTCGACACCATTTGCTTAAATTTACCATTTGCGATTATAATAAAAGTAATAAATAGGATCAATAAGGAAGCACCTTTTATCCCAATCGAACTCAGTTCTTGCAACTGTGAATTCTATGGAGAAGAAGGTGTTTTTTATGTATGGCAAAGTCATGAGCGCTTGTTTACAAGGGATTGAAGGACGAACGATCGAAGTAGAGGTCGATATTTCAAGTGGCTTACCTCAGATAAATCTAGTTGGGTTACCCGACTCTGCGATTCGTGAATCCGTGGAACGCGTACGTTCATCAATTAAAAATGGTGGTTTCACCTTCCCTATGGACCGGATTACTGTGAATCTCGCTCCGGCTGACTTGCGAAAGGAAGGGTCATCTTTCGATCTTGCGATTGCTGTTGGTATTCTCATCACGACAGGCCAAGTGAATGTTGAAAGCTATGCAACCACATTATTTCTAGGTGAACTGGCGCTAGACGGCTCTCTTCGCCCTATTCCTGGGGTTCTTTCTATGGTTCATGCTGCTAAAAAGGCTGGGATTAAGCGTGTATTCCTATCAATGGCCAATGCGCAAGAAGCTACCCTTATTGAGGGAGTAGAGGTTTGTGTGCTAACGAATCTCTCTGATCTCAAGAAATCGAACACATGTTCTATCGACGAATTTATTTATCAAAATGAAGACCATGACACCAACGCCTTTCCCAACTCCTTCAATAACTCCCCTAGTTATGTTGAAGATTATGCCGACGTTAATGGACAGCATCAGGTAAAGCGAGCCATGATGATTGCTGCCGCAGGCATGCATAATTTACTGCTTCTTGGTCCTCCAGGTACTGGAAAAACGATGCTTATCAAACGACTGCCTACCATTCTTCCGCCTCTAACTGACCGGGAAGCTCTTGAGGTTACGAAGATTTACAGTGCATCCGGTAAGTTAACTGACCGTTCCACACTTATGCGAGCAAGATCGTTCCGCGCCCCCCACCACTCTATCTCAGCTGCCGGCCTAGTTGGCGGAGGAACCATCCCCAAACCTGGTGAGGTGAGTTTATCTCATCGAGGGATTCTTTTTCTGGATGAGCTGCCAGAGTTCACAAGAAACGCCCTTGAAGTACTCAGACAACCACTCGAAGATCGCTATGTCATGATTGCAAGAGCAAGGGCGGTGTATACGTTTCCTTCTCATTTTATTTTGGCCGCTGCTATGAATCCTTGCCCCTGCGGCTATTATGGAGCTGAAACAGAAGCTAATGCTTGCATCTGCAGTCCCTCCAAAATCGTCCAATATCGCTCCAAAATTTCCGGTCCTCTGCTAGATCGAATCGATCTCCATGTTGAAGTCCCAAAACCTAGCTACGCCCAACTAAAAGACAATGCTGCAAATCTATCATCTGGCGAAATGCGAAATCAGGTGATGCAAGCTCATATCAGACAGCAACAACGTTACGCTGGAACAGATATCCAGCATAACAATGAGTTAAGTGGTAGATTAATGCGAGAAATTTGTCGATTAACGCCTGAAGGAGATCAACTGTTGCGTAATTCATTCGAGGCATTGGGATTAAGTGCACGCGCACACGATCGAATTTTGCGACTTGCACTTACGATTTCGGATCTAGACGGCTATGATCACATTCTCCCTTCCCATCTTGCAGAAGCCATTCAATATCGAAATTTAGATAAAAACCAGCGCATGGATGAGATCGTGATCTAATTGATCTAATGATGCGTCACACTCGACAATAAAAGATAAAAGCCCTTTGATGAATCATGAGGTTACATGATTATCAAAAGGCTTCTTGTATATGTATAATTCTCGGATCCGGCTCACTATCCAACATTTCAACTGTGATAACATCGAATTGAATGGATTGCTCATATTTGTGAAAGCGATGCATGTAAAATTGTGCAATCTCACGAAGCTTTGCCTGCTTGCGGAAGTCCACGGATTCTGCGGCTGTTCCGAAGCGATTAGATGGACGTCTCGTACGTACCTCAACAAAAATGAGCTTGTTCGACTTCTCTGCAATGATATCGATCTCGCCCGAACGACAGCGCCAGTTCCGCTCGAGAATCTGATACTCCTGCCGGATGAGAAAACTGAAAGCCAACTCTTCACCTTGTTTACCCAGCATTTTGCGATCATCTTTATGTAACTTGCTCATTCATCCATGCCTCGCGAGGGCCTCATCCGTTGATCGGATCGATAAATAAAACTAAGCACTTCCGCTACTAATTGATAAAGCTCTGGTGGTATTTCTTGATCTAAATCAAGTTTAGACAGCACCTCTACGAGCGATTTATCTTCTTGAATGGGAATGCCGCTGTCTTTCGCTTTTTGCAAAATGGCTTCAGCTATGTGCCCTTTCCCTTTGGCAACTAAAGTAGGGGCTTTCTGTGCTTCTGGTGAATAGCGAAGCGCTACCGCTTTCTTTATTGGAGTAAACTTGGTTTCGTCAGGCTTTTTATTAGGAGGACTCATGCGCGAACATCAACCCCTTTGTAGGTTCTAGGTTGATACAGCTCCCTTAAATCTACGCGTCCATCCAAGGAGCCTAGTTTCGTCGCGTCTTCTTTACCTTCTTGCATGTCAAGTGGCTTGGGATATGGCGAACATTTTAATGAGATAAACTGATACCCCACTCCGTTCATAGCTGCCGCAATTTCTTCCTTTGACGCTTCCATTAATTCAGCTAAGGCCGGGTGGTCATTGTGAACGTTTAATGAAACAATTTTGTTCACGACATGAACATCTAATAACGTATTTCCCATCACCTTCATCTGTAAATCAAATAGAAGCCGACAGTTGCTCGCATCCACTTCGCCACGACTGCCTTTGCGAGATTGAATATGAATGGCTGCTGTTTGCTGACCCGAGTTGTCCAGAAAGGGGACGAACATGGTCATTTGCGTAAACATCGCGTTCTTGTCATTTGTCAGCATGAGTTGCTGCCCCGTAATTTGACTGACCGCTTGCTGTGCCGCTTCTTTCAGTGGTGCAGGTAGATCATCAGATGCTGTAAGTTGAAGTAAAAGGCTTTTCAGCGTCTCAGCTGCTGCTGGTTTTCCCGCTTCTCCTTGTTGATCCTGTGTGTTGATCCCATTATGCACAAATATATCAGAAGCGGCCTGTTGGCGTACAGGCAATGGAACGCCACGCTCGTCTAGCTTGGCGGCAACATGCGACTCATGCTCAACGCCAACGGCTTTGAGCATCTTGCTGATCCAGTTTGGCTCTGGATCAGCATTGGGCGTCTCTTGAGGCGCACTAACTTGCGCCTCTCTAGGGGCCAGCCCACCCTCCTGCTTCGCAGGGAGGGCTGGCACAGGCGCTGGCGAACCCGCTTGCAGCGGTTCGCCTTGCTTTACAGGCTCAGCGCTCCGCGCCTGAGCCATGTTGGGCTCCGCCGCAGCTGGCGGAGCTGTCCCTGCAGCGGCCGCAGGCACGCTGCCACGCGGCGCAGCCGCGGTAGTGCCACCAACCTGCGCAGCTGCTGGTGTGCCAGGGGCCTGCGGTGGCGCAGCCGCAGGCTCGTCCGATGCAGCGGAGGCTGGCGCAGCCGGCTCCGCAGGACGTACAGCTGCGGCCGTAGCGCGCAGCTCCTTGAGCAGCGACACAACCTGCTTGGCGGTATCCGCCGCAGGGTGTGTCGGGTCTTGCTCAAGCAGCGCAGTTGCTTGCTGCTCGAGCTTCTCTAGCACCTGGCCCGTCGGAGGGCCACTCGTTACTTGCTTAAGTGCATCCACTGTCGTCGGAGTAAGTGGTAACCCCCTCTTCGAGGCGAGTATAGCCGCTTGCAACCATTCTTCTTTATTCGTCCCCTGTGGCATCTGACTCATCACAGCCTCAAATGCTTTTACATTTTCCTTGGACACAGGAATGCCTTCCTGCTGTAATTGTTGAACCATTTGACGATTGCTTGCTGTATTCTTTACATCAAATGCTTTGAGCAGATCTCCTAATGAATCATCAGCAATCCATACATCAGAAGCAACAAGTGGCTTCAGTATGATTTGTCCGGATTTGGATTCTGGCTGAACCTGCAGCATCGTAACATCACCTTGTTTAAGAGGTGTTTCCAATTTGGCACGCACTTGCGTGCCACCTATATTAAGTAGTGCTTCCTGATCACTAAGGAGCTGAAGCACGACACCTTTAATAATTTGTCCAACTTTTAATTCGAGCATCTTCGGATCAGCTGCTGTTAAATCCCCAACCAAATTTCGAATTAATCCACTAATATTCAAACAGGTCACCTCAAATCTGATTACACGTATGTATATTATCGGCCTCAGATGTCATTTTCGTTACATCTTAATGTTTAGATGAGATCAAATAAGAGCTGTTCAGTCTGCACATCATTCTCTTGCACTTCAAGCTGAGCCATAATTTTACGAATAAATAATTTCCTATGTAGCGGTGTCGGTCCGTATCTCAATAGCATTTCTCGATGGTGCTTTGTCGCATAACCTTTATGTACGGCAATTCCGTATTCTGGATACTGCTCATCCCATTCCACACACATACGATCTCTCGTTACTTTGGCGATGATGGATGCAGCAGCGATGGATTGACTTAGCGCATCTCCGTGTATTATCGCTTGTTGAGGAAGGTCAATCGCCACATTCTCTGCGTCTACTAATAGATAATCCGGCTTGATCGGCAGTTTTTCTACGGCTTGTTTCATCGCCACTCTGGAAGCTTGCTTGATATTAAGGGCCTCAATTCCGTCGACATTTACAATGCCAATACCAACCGAAATCGCCTCTTCCATAATCTGTTCAAAAAGCAATTCACGTTTCTTCTCTGATAATTTCTTGGAGTCATTGATCCCCTCAAGCACATGTCCCATTGGGAGAATGACGGCTGCCGCCACCACATCTCCAAAGAGACACCCGCGACCAACCTCATCAATACCTGCAATCGCCGTGAAACCTTGTTCCCATATGTCTTTCTCGTAATCTAGCACGTGCCTCTCCCCTTTTCCATTCCTTCATTATATAGGATCGACACTTCGTCAAGCCACACCCATTTATTTCTTCCTTTTTCTCCAAAAAAAAGAAAGACCCGAGGCTATGCCTCAGGTTCTTCCTGATTCTTCTTATTAAAATGGTCTTTCCAAGGAAATTCGGCCCATCTTACCTGCTCTGAGATCACGAATAATAATGAGGGAAGCTTTATCTAGATCAACCTTGCCCCCACTTACTATAGCACCGCGCTTACGCCCGATCGCCTCCATGACTTTAACCATTTCCTGAATATTATCCATATCTTCTGGCAGCTCCTGAACACCGAAGCGTTCTTGGATGCCAGCACCATAATGCTCAACCATATATTTAATGGTAAACAATGCCACATCATCTAAATGCAGAAGTTCTTCCTTGATGGCCCCTGTTGCAGCCAAACGCATGCCAACCATCTGGTCTTCGAATTTAGGCCACAATATCCCCGGCGTATCCAGCAGATCCATTTCAGTGCCAACCTTAATCCATTGCTGACCTTTGGTCACACCAGGTTTATCTCCCGTTGCAGCGATTTTCTTACCAGCCAACTGGTTGATCAAAGTAGATTTCCCTACGTTCGGAATTCCTACAATGAGCGCTCTGATCGCACGGGGATTAATCCCTTTGCGCAGCATGGTCTCAATTTTATGAGCCCAGAGCTGTTTCACTCGAGGCAAAATCTCCTTCACGTGCGTTCCGTTGGCAGCGTCTATCGGCAAGGCAGGCAATCCTTGATCTGCAAAGTACTTCACCCATTCAGCCGTTACTTGTGGATCAGCAAGATCATTCTTGTTTAGCAATACGAGACGTGGCTTGCCTTTCAAAATCTCATCAACCATCGGGTTCCGGCTGGATAGCGGGATGCGGGCATCCAAGAGCTCAATCACGACGTCAATCAGTTTTAACTTTTCTTCAATCTGTCTGCGAGCCTTGGTCATGTGACCGGGAAACCATTGAATGGTCATTTCTCTTCACCTCAAAAATGTATGAAACTAATTTTCTTCACCGGCCAGAAAATCACTTCTGCGCGGCCTACGATTTTATTGTAAGGTACGAAACCAACACTTTTCGTACGACTATCTTTGGAATTTGGCCGATTGTCACCCATGGCAAAAATCTCACCCTCAGGGACTTTCGTTTCAGGGAAATCCAGTAATGTATTATACGGATGTCCTTCTTTCACTGCTTGATCAATCGCTTCTTGGATATAAGGCTGAGCCAATTCTTCTCCGTTAATGTACACCTTGTCCCCTGTAACCTTCACGGTTTCTCCTGGGAGTGCAATAACACGCTTAATATAATCCTTGCCCTCAGGTGCATGGAATACGATGACTTCGCCACGCTTCGGATCACGAATATCGTACACAATTTTATTGACGATCAATCGCTCACCCGTAAAGAAATTCGGATGCATCGAATCTCCATCAACAATAAATGGGGAGAAGAGGAACCAACGAATAATAATAACAAGTACTCCTGCAATTACTAGCGCTTTAATCCATTCCCACGTTTCACTTTTTGTTTGCGCGGTCTTTGCTGGTTCAGCATTGATCGGCTGATTAGGTTGCATTTGATCGTTATGTTCCATCACTGACGGCCTCTCTTCCAGTTTTGGTATGATCTCTATTATGTCCTATTATGTACAGAAAAAATGAAAAGGAGACTTGACTGAACAAGCCCCCCATTTTACTATCGAATTTCTTTAATTCTTGCTGCTTTACCACGAAGACCACGCAGATAATAAAGTTTCGCACGACGAACTTTACCACGGCGAGCCACTTCAATCTTGTCAATCTTCGGAGAATGGAATGGGAAAGTTCTTTCCACACCCACACCGTAAGAAATTTTACGAACTGTAAACGTTTCGCTGATTCCACCGCCGTGGCGTTTAATAACAACACCTTCGAACAGCTGAATACGCTCACGTGTACCCTCGATAACTTTTACGTGTACTTTAAGTGTGTCTCCTGGACGGAAATTAGGAATATCCGTACGGAGTTGCTCTTTCGTAATCTCTTGAATAAGATTCATAGTTGACTCCCTCCTTCCACACAGGTGTTCATTCCGCTAATAGTTAGTAAATCTAAGTTGTTATGCGTAGAGGACCACCAGACTCGAACTGTTGAAAAAATCACAACAGAATATATAATATCATAGTCCCAGGATTAATTCAATAGAGAAGTTTCCGAGAACTTATTTCTCTTGTTCTTGCTTCTGCTGTTTCCATTCAGCAGCCCAGACCTTTTCCTCTTTGGATAAAACACGCCCCTCAAGCAAATCGGGACGGCGCTCCAACGTGCGGATGAGCGATTCTTTATTCCGCCATTTCTTCACATTGGCATGATGGCCTGACAATAGCATTTCAGGCACTTCCCATTCTCTGAACTTGGCAGGACGCGTATAGTGAGGATATTCCAGCAATCCCGTCGAGAAAGAATCTGTCACCGCGGACATTTCATTACCCAGCACACCAGGCAAAAGCCTCACTACGCTGTCTATAATGACCATAGCGGGCAATTCACCACCGGTTAGTACATAATCACCTACAGACAGCTCGTCCGTCACCAGGTACTGTCTAATCCGTTCATCATAACCCTCATAATGTCCGCAAATAAACACGAGATGTTCTTCACCGGCTAGTTCTTCCGCTTTCTTCTGGGTGAAGGTCTCCCCCTGTGGGCATAACAAGATGACCCGCGGCTTTACCGCTACTCCTTCAGCTGTCTGATGCGTTGTCAAATCTTCGACAGCTCCAAAGATCGGCTCCGGCTTCAACACCATGCCACCACCGCCACCGTAAGGGTAATCATCGACTGTATTATGCTTGTTCGTGGAATACTCTCGGAAATTAACCGTGCTCAGCGAAACAATTCCTTTATCACGCGCTTTCCCTAAAATACTAGAGGAAAACACACCTTCGAACATCTCTGGGAATAAGGTTAAGACATCAACTCTCATTCCAATAACCCTTCCATCAGATGAATCCGAATCGTCTTATTAGGAATATCCACATTCAAAATAACATCATCAATCACTGGAAGTAGCAATTGCTTACCTTTTGTCAAGGAAACAACCCAGACATCATTGGCTCCTGGCGTTAGTACTTCAGAGACGAGTCCTAATTCCTGTTCCTCTTCGGTAACGACTTTACAGCCGATGATTTCGTGGTAGTAATATTCTCCCTCTTCCAGCGGCTTTTGATCCTTAGCCTCAATTTTCAACAGGGAACCTTTAAATTTCTCAACATCATTAATATTCGAGAATTGACTGAACAAGACAATAAATACGTTCTTATGTAAGCGGGACGTTTTTACCGTCACCGGCGTTTGCTTATTTTGAGAGTCTACAATAATTAATGAATTTCCCACATCAAATCGTTCTGGAAAATCTGTTTCTGGCACGATTTTTAACTCTCCACGTATCCCGTGGCTATTTACGACTTTACCAACCGTCACTAATTTCTCCGTCATATGCGCTTGCCCAACCTCCACATTAAATTACCTTCTTTTCATATGCGAAAAAAGGCTAGGAATTGAATCCTAACCTCATTTCTTATGAAACGATTTCTACGGCTACCCGCTTCGTTTCTTTCACAGCTGCCGACGTGACAACTGTACGGAGCGATTTCGCAATCTTGCCTTGCTTGCCAATCACTTTACCGACATCGTCGGGATGAACAGAAAGCCTGTACTCGATCTTGTCCTCTTTCTCCACCACAGCGACACGTACCTCTTCCGGATGATCGACAAGAGCCTTAGCAATTACGGTGATAAGATCCTTCATGAACCCACCCTCCGAAAGATAACAGATTACTTCTGTAATTTCAGCTCGTGAAACTTAGTCATCAGACCTGCTTTTGAGAACAGGCTGCGAACTGTATCGGACGGTTGAGCGCCAGTTTGAAGCCATTTAAGCGCTTTTTCCTCATCAAGAACCACAGCTGCTGGTTCAGCAATTGGATTATAAGTACCGATTTCTTCGATAAAACGACCATCACGCGGGGAACGGGAATCCGAAACCACGACACGGTAGAAAGGAGCTTTATGAGCGCCTACACGTTTAAGACGAATACGTACTGCCATTGAAAAATCACCTCCTACTTAGAATAAACACACTTTTATTTAAAAGGGAAATTTAAATCCCTTGCCTAACTTCTTCATGCCTTTGGCACCTTTCGGCCCCATCATGCCTGAGAACTGCTTCATCATTTTGCGCATATCATCGAACTGCTTGATAAAACGATTGACTTCCTGAACCGTATTTCCGCTTCCCGCTGCAATCCGTTTGCGACGATTCGCATTCAGGAGCTCCGGTTTACGCTTCTCTTCGGTTGTCATGGACTTCACAATAGCTTCTACACGAGCCATTTGTTTCTCGTCAACCTTCATATCCTTCATACCTTTAATCTTGTTCGCACCAGGCAACATATCAAGAATTTGGTCAAGAGGCCCCATCTTCTTCACTTGCTCCATCTGCTCAATGAAATCCTCGAAGGTAAATTCGGCGTTGCGCATTTTGCGCTCCATCTCTTTCGCCTTATCCATATCGATACCAGCTTGCGCCTTCTCGATTAAAGAGAGCATATCGCCCATGCCAAGAATTCTTGATGCCATACGGTCAGGATAAAATGGCTCTAAAGCGTCCATTTTCTCACCGCTAGCTACGAACTTGATTGGACAACCTGTCACCGCTTTGACAGATAACGCAGCACCACCGCGCGTATCTCCATCTAATTTGGTTAACACGACGCCAGATAATTCAAGCTGCTGATGGAAGCTCTCTGCTACATTGACAGCATCTTGCCCCGTCATCGCATCGACGACTAACAAAATCTCATCTGGGCTCGTAGCTTCACGAACATTTTTGAGCTCGTCCATGAGGTTCTCATCAATGTGCAAGCGACCTGCTGTATCGATAATCACATAGTCATTGCCGTTATCCTTTGCGTGTTGAAGACCAGCTTTCGCAATTTCAACAGGATTCACTTTATCTCCTAAGGAGAAAACCGGTACTTTCAGCTGCTCACCAAGCACTTCCAACTGCTTAATCGCCGCGGGGCGATAAATATCACAGGCAACAAGAAGCGGTCTGTGATTCTGTTTCAATAACATTTTGGCTAATTTGCCTGAGGTCGTCGTTTTACCTGCCCCTTGCAATCCCGCCATCATAATAACCGTCGGTGGTCGATTGGAGCGCGCTAGCTTACTTTGTGTACCACCCATTAGGGCTGTAAGCTCTTTGTTCACGATATCGATAACAACCATGCCTGGCGTAAAAGATTTCAGAACTTCTTGTCCGATCGCTTGCTCTTTCACCTTCGCGATAAAATCTTTCACAACTTTAAAGTTAACGTCCGCTTCAAGCAGTGCCAATCTTACCTCGCGAAGCGCTTCGCCTACATCTTCTTCCGTCAGCTTACCTTTGCTTCTCAGCTTGCCGAACACATTCTGCAATCGGTTTGCTAATCCTTCAAATGCCATGCGCTTCACCTCCTGCTTCTAACTAAGGTTTCAATCCATCCCTACTATTGTATCAAAAAGCTCTGTCACTTTCCTCTTTAGCTCCGGATCACAATCACTCAATCCAACATCTAAATCTTGACGCAGCTTCATGCGTTGTTCGTGCTTATGTAACAGCTTTAACTTACTCTCATATTCCTGTAGTGTCAATTCCGCACGTTTGATATGCTCATAGACCGCTTGGCGGCTGATCGTGAAGTTCTCAGCAATCTCCCCGAGGGAGTAATCATCATGGAAGTACAGTTCAAGAAATGTTCGCTGCTTATCGGTCAACAATGCTTCATAGAAATCAAACAGCAGGTTAATGCGATTCGTTTTCTCCAACATAGGATCGACAGTCATAATCTACCTCCGTAAAGGTTGCACACTTGACACCAGCACAACAGAACCTATCATACTGAATTCCAAGATGATTGTCAAGCATTATACCTTGTCAGTCTGATCGCCTATCCATTTACCAAAAAGCGCATGGACAAACTGCTCGGAATCGAACGGTTGAAGATCATCCATTTTCTCACCAAGCCCAACAAATTTAACCGGTAGCGAGAGTTCTTGACGGATGGCGACGACGATTCCCCCCTTAGCTGTTCCATCCAATTTGGACAGTACCAAGCCTGTCAAACCTGTTTTATCACCAAAAAGCTTCGCTTGGCTAAGCGCGTTCTGTCCTGTTGTTGCATCTAGAACAAGAATGACCTCGTGGGGAGCATCTGGTACTTCGCGTTGAATAACACGATAGATCTTGTTAAGCTCCTCCATCAAATTCACTTTATTCTGCAAACGACCCGCTGTATCGCATAAAAGGATATCCACGTTGCGCGTTTTGGCAGCTTGCACAGCATCGTACATCACCGCGGCAGGATCTGCGCCAGATTGTTGCTTAATGACATCAACACCAACACGCTCTCCCCACGTTTCAAGTTGTTCAATGGCGCCAGCACGAAATGTATCACCAGCTGCCATTAGCACTTTTTTACCTTGAGATTTGAACATATGGGCCATTTTACCGATCGTCGTCGTCTTACCTACACCGTTAACACCAACGAACAGGATAACTGTCAAGCCATTGGGATTGATGTTAAGTCCGGCGTCTGCATCGCCTTTTAACAACTCAATCAGTTTTTCCGAAAGGATCGGTTGCAGCTCGGCTGGATCTTCAATTTTGCGTTTTTTAACCTCAGCACGAAGTTCATCAATTAATTTCAGAACCGTATTCACGCCAACGTCTGCGCCAATTAGAATTTCTTCCAGTTCTTCATAAAAATCTTCATCTATTTTCTTACGTCGGCTAAATAAATCATCAACACGGTTCACGAACGCATCGCGCGTTTTCGTTAAACCTTCCTTAAATTTATTGGTTACTGCCTCTGCTTTACCTGAAATACTTTCTTTCAATCGTTTAAAAAAGCTCATAGATCCTCCTGTATATATCCCCTATTTCTTTTCTTATGACGCCGTCATGGTAGCTTCCTCGTCTTCTAGTCGAACCGATACAAGCTTCGAAACGCCGCCTTCTTGCATGGTAACGCCATACAACACGTCGGCTTCTTCCATCGTCCCCTTACGGTGAGTCACCACAATAAACTGCGTCATTTCCGAGAACTCGCGTAAATACTCGGCAAATCGTGATACGTTAGCCTCGTCTAATGCGGCTTCTACCTCATCCAGTACGCAGAACGGCACTGGTTTCACGCGGATAATCGAGAACAACAACGCAATTGCTGTCAGCGCACGTTCACCACCTGAGAGCAATTGAAGATTTTGCAGCTTTTTGCCTGGTGGCTGTGCCACAATCTCAATGCCTGTGTCGAGCATGTTCTCAGGCTCAGACAGAATTAAATCTGCGCGCCCGCCCCCGAACAGCTTAGCAAAGACGACCCCGAAATGAGAGCGAATCGCATCGAACGTTGTTTTGAATCGCTTGGACATCTCCTGATCCATCTCACGAATAACCTGATATAACGTTGTCTTGGCTTCGATCAAGTCATCCTTTTGCGAGTTCAAGAACTCAAAGCGTTCCGATACACGCGCATACTCTTCAATCGCACCTAGGTTCACATCACCTAGCGAAGCAATCTCGCGTTTCAGCTCACGCACTTTACTTTGTGTGCCTTGAATATCTTCAGGCACTGGGTAGCGCATTTTGGCCAGCTCATAGCTAAGCTCATATTCTTCGGCAAGCTTTTTGAGCAGATTTTCAAGTTCTACATCAAGGCGCGTTACTCGCACCTCCGTCTGATGGAGATTCTCTTCCACTTGTTTCAGCTGAATACGCTGCGTACGCGTCTCATTTTCGCCGTGTTCGAGTTTTTGTAACCATTCTGTACGCTCTGCACGTTTGAAATCTATACTTTCGGTGCATTGCTGCTTCTTCAGCTTCAAATCATTTAACAGCTCGATCTGCCCTACAGTTTCTTGCTCAAGTGTTGCCATATCGCTTTCTAATTGGGTTAATAGACCGCGGTTGACTTCAATCTCACGTTCCACTTCACTCAGATCTTGCTGCAAGCGTCTTTGTTGATCCTGAAGGGACTGCTTCTCTTGTGAAGTTGAAGCTACCTTTACTTTCAAATCCGTCAATTGGCTTTGCAGCTCTTCTTTCTCGGATTCACTTGCTTTTCGAGAACTCTCGGCATCACGAATCGCTTGTTGCAGTGAAGCTTCCTCTTCTTGCAGCTGTGCGAGTGCGGCTTCACTTTCAACTTTTTTACGGCTAAATTCCGTTCGCTCTTCCAGCAGTGCTCCTCTGTCTTGGCTATCCAGCGTAAGCTGTTCTTCTACTGTACGACTTTCGGATTCCAACGGATTCAATTCCGCGCGAATTTGTTGCTCTGTGATACGCTGCTGCTCACCTAATTGTCGAAGCTGTTCAACCTTTAACATTTCATCGGTAATATCACGCTTCAAGGAGCTGGATTGGCTGCGTAAACCACTGAGTTGCCCCTCAGATGTTGCAATCTCAGCATCAAGCTCTTCGATTTGACGCTGACGACCTAACAAATTCGTTGACTTCTTCTGCAAGCTTCCGCCTGTCATTGAACCACCCGGGTTGACAACGTCACCTTCCAGTGTCACAACGCGATAGCGATATTGCGCTTTGGCAGCGATATGGTTAGCATCTTCTAGACTCTCAGCTACAACTACATTCCCTAGTAAACTGGAGAATATATTTGTATACGTCGAATCGAAAGAGACGAGGTCAACTGCAATCCCAACAAAGCCCTTCGACGATTTCAATGTCTGACTTTCATGATCAGAAATCGAACGTCCGCGAATAACATTCATCGGCAGGAAGGTAGCTCGTCCCATTTGGCGACGTTTCAAGAAAGCAATCGCTTCCCTACCGTCTGCCTCTGTCTCTACAACGATATTTTGGAGCGCACCGCCTAGCGCAGTCTCGATAGCTGTCTCGACGTTGGCAGGCACTTTAACAAGTTCAGCAACCGCACCGCGAATGCCTCGCAAGTCTTTGCGAGATTTCGCTTTAAGCACTTCCTTAACACCTTGCTGAAAGCCGTCGTAATCATTAGCCATTTCTTTCATTGTATCGCGGCGGGAAATTAATGCATCGAGCTTTTGCTCCCATTTTCGTACCATAGCTTGAGCTTCATCCAACAACCCTTGCTTACTCTTCAAGGCTTGAGTTAGTTGAACATATTCTTGTCGAGCTCGCTCTATCTCTCCTACCGTTTCTTCCAACTTGACTGAAAGCTCTTGTTTGCGACGCAAGATACTCTCACGTTGATCCGCCCACTTCTGACGCTCTTCATCGAGCCTGTCCAAACGACGTCCGATACTTTCGATTTGCTGCTCTGCGTATCGAATTTCATTGCGTGACTGTGCCATACGATTGAGCGTTTCCAGCAATTCACCCTTCAACTGATCCTCAGGAGAAGAACTGATACCTCCGCTTACCCCTTGTAAGCGCTGTTCTTCCGCTGTTAGCTTGGCTTGGAATTCGAATAATTGCGCGCCAATTTGAATAATTCTCTCACGCTGCTCGCTCAATTCCGCTTCTTTGTCTAATTTACGCTGCTCCTGCATCGCAATGGACGTAGCTAGCTGCTGGTGATTCGTCACGTAGTTCTTTTTCCGTTCCTTTAGAACCTCACCGTGACCCTCGCATTTCTCGAATTCTTCACTAAGACCAAGCAAACTTTCTTGGAGCGTTTCTAGTTCTTCTTCTAGTCTGCGCGTTTCCCAACGATGCTTTTCCAAATGGGCATCATGCTGATTAACAATCGTAGAGAGCTCCGTTTGCTCTTTGGTCAATTTCTCGAGCAGCTGCGTTGCGTCATTCCATGCGACATAGATCTGATCAATCTGATGCACATACATGGAGATTTCACTACTCTTGAGTGTTTCCTTCAGCTCTTTAAACCGAATCGCCTTCTCTGCCTGATCACGCAACGGTTCAACTTGATCCTCAAGTTCAGAGACTAAATCGTGGATCCGCAGCAAATTCTGCTCGGTATCATTCAATTTCTTTTCCGCTTCGCGCTTACGCGCTTTATATTTAACAATCCCCGAAGCTTCTTCAAAGATGCCTCGACGATCTTCGGATTTCGTACTTAGAATTTCCTCAATACGTCCTTGTCCAATAATCGAATACGCTTCTTTCCCGATACCCGTGTCCATGAACAACTCTGTGATATCCTTCAAGCGACAAGGTTGTTTGTTAATCAGATATTCACTATCGCCATTGCGATGTACTCTTCGCGTCACGGTAACTTCATTAAAATCCAAGGGAAGCGACTGTGATGAATTATCTAATGTTAACGAGACTTCACCATAATTCACAGCACGACGCGCATCACTACCCGCGAAAATAACATCTTCCATTTTACCGCCACGCAAAGACTTCGCGCTTTGTTCCCCTAACACCCAACGGATTCCGTCCGAGATATTACTCTTCCCACTTCCGTTAGGACCTACAACCGCGGTAATGCCTCGCACAAATTCGAGTTCCGTCCGGTCCGCGAATGATTTAAACCCGGATAATTCGATCCGTTTCAAAAACATGGTCTCACCTCAGAAATTATTGTAACATATCGCCTATGAAAATAAGAGAAAAATACAAAAAAGGCAGCAGGAGCTGCCTCTTCTGGTTTTTTCCACTATCGTTGTACAGTTACGTTTAACTTGGACAGTGCGCCAGCAGCAGCCTGCTGTTCCGCCTCTTTCTTAGAACGACCAGCACCGGTTCCCAGAAGCTCGCTCTCCATATGCACTTCAGCAACGAACTCGCGCTCATGTGCGGGGCCCCGTTCATTCACAATCCGGTATTCCAACGAACCCATATTATGATGTTGGGTATGCTCTTGCAATTGCGTCTTGTAATCAATCACAAGCAGCTTGCCTTCACTGGATATTTTGGCGAATACATGCTTCTGAAGAAACGCTTTAACGGTATCCAAACCTTGGTCTAGATATAGCGCACCAACGAAGGATTCGAACACATCTGCCAGCAATGCCGGCCGTGATCGCCCTCCTGTTAGCTCTTCCCCTTTACCTAGTAAGACAAACGCACCGAAATCCAAATCTTCGGCAAATGTTACGAGCGAAGGCTCGCAGACAATGGATGCCCTTAGCTTCGTCAATTCACCCTCTGAACGCCCAGGATAAGATTCATATAAAAATTCCGAAACTGTTAATTCAAGCACGGCATCTCCAAGAAACTCAAGTCGTTCATTGTCTTTATGTCCAGCGATTCGGTGTTCATTCACATAAGAGGAATGCGTGAAAGCCTGCTTCAGCAGCTCCGACTTCCGAAATGAGACGCCTATCTGCTTCTGTAAATCTTTAATATCACGGTTCACGCCTATACTTCACCACCCGGAGAGAATGATATTCCGTTATCTTTCGTCGCAGGCATGGTAATTATGCTTGAAATTTTTTCATGATGATCGTGGCATTATGACCACCGAACCCGAAGGAGTTCGACATCGCAATACCAACGTCCGCTTCACGCGCTTTGTTTGGTACATAATCCAAATCGCACTCAGGATCTTGATTGTCCAAGTTGATTGTTGGTGCAATTAGGCTGTTCGCGATTGTTAATCCACAAATAACAGCTTCCACACCGCCAGCAGCGCCGAGCAAATGACCCGTCATGGACTTCGTTGAGCTAACAGCAACTTTATACGCATGCTCGCCTAACGCTTTCTTGATCGCAATCGTTTCTGATTTATCGCCAACAGGTGTTGAAGTACCATGCGCATTAATGTACGAAATTGCATCTGGTGCAATACCTGCATCCTTGATTGCTTTCACCATACAACGTGCAGCACCATCTGGATCTGGATCTGTCATATGATACGCATCACCGCTCATACCATAGCCGATTACCTCAGCATAGATACGTGCGCCACGCTTCTGAGCATGCTCCAGTGACTCCAGAATGAGCACGCCTGCACCTTCACCCATTACAAAGCCATCGCGACCTGTATCAAATGGACGACTTGCCAAATGCGGCTCTTCATTGCGCGTTGACATCGCACGTAATGCGCAGAAGCCAGCTACACCGATCGGCGTAATCGTCGCTTCAGCTCCACCACAAATCATAACGTCTGCATCGCCACGTTGAATCATTTTGAAAGAGTCACCAATGGAATGTGTGCCTGTCGCACAAGCTGTTACAGCTGTTGAGTTTGGCCCTTTTGCTCCTGTGACCATTGATACATGACCAGATGCCATGTTCGCAATCATCATTGGAATGAAGAAAGGTGAAACCCGTTTAGGACCTTTCTCTAGCAAAATGCGATGCTGCTCTTCCCATGTGTTCAATCCGCCAATACCTGATCCTACGGATACGCCAACACGTTCTGGGTCAGCATCTTCCTTCACGTTCAGGTTCGCATCCTTAAGCGCATTGAGGGCGCCTGCAACTGCGAATTGAACAAAACGGTCCATTCGACGGGATTCTTTGCGATCCACATATTCTTCAATGTTGAAATCCTTGATTTCAGCGGCAATCCGTGTTGGGTATTCGCTTACATCAAAATTCTCAATCATACCTACGCCAGATTTACCAGAAGTCAGGTTCCCCCAGAATGTTTCTAAGTCTTGACCAAGGGCAGTAACTACGCCCATACCTGTAATTACAACTCTGTTCATTTGTACCACCTTCTATGTAGTCATTCATTTTTTATTATTGCCAGGAATGGAGAGAAGTCCCGTCTTTATTAGAAACGGGACTCTGTAGACTATTACGTATGAGATTTTATGTAATTCGTAACTTCTCCTACTGTCGTAATCTTCTCAGCATCTTCATCTGAAATTTCTAAATCGAACTCATCTTCTAATTCCATTACTAATTCAACTACATCGAGAGAATCAGCACCTAGGTCTTCTTTGAAAGATGCTTCGAGGGTGACTTCAGCTTCATCAACCCCTAGACGATCGACTACAATTCGTTTAACACGATCCAATACGTCGGACATCCGGTTCACCTCCTCATTTGGTATTATACGAGAATCTTTAACAGATTGCCAGTAGACAATTTGAGATTCTCATTTTCTAGAAACTTACATGTACATTCCGCCATCTACATGGAGCGTTTGCCCTGTCATGTAGGAGGCATCGTCAGAAGCCAAGAAGCGAACAACCTTCGCAATTTCCTCTGGCTGCCCAAGGCGCTCCAGCGGGATTTGCTTCAGCATGTGTTCACGCATCTCAGCAGACAATTTGTCTGTCATATCGGTTTCAATAAAGCCTGGCGCAACAGCATTCACGGTAATGCCACGCGAGGATAGCTCTCTCGCAGTCGCTTTCGTTAAGCCGATTACACCTGCTTTTGCTGCTACATAGTTAGCTTGACCCGGGTTACCGAGCACACCAACTACAGAAGATATATTGATAATTCGACCGAAACGCTGCTTCATCATCGGACGCGTGACCGCTTTGACACAGTTGAACACGCCTTTGAGATTTGTAGCGATTACTTGATCGAATTCTTCTTCTTTCATTCGCATGATTAAATTGTCTCTTGTTATGCCCGCATTATTCACGAGAATATCAATTTTGCCAAAAACTTCTAGCGTTTGCTTTACAAGATCGTCAGATTCTTGATAACTGCTCACATCGGCACGCAATTTAATCGCTTTACGACCCATCGCTTCAATTGCAGCTACAACTTCACTAGCAGCGGCTTCGCTACCAGCGTAGTTCACCACAACATCCGCACCGTGTTCAGCCAAATGCAAAGCAATCGCACGCCCAATACCACGTGATGCACCAGTAACTAATGCTACTTTACCCGTTAACATGCGTGTGTACCTCCTGCGTATACTTTTCCAATGCTTCAAGGCTGCCAATCGACACGGTTTTCACCGTTTTGTCGACCTTCTTGATCAAGCCGGCAAGCACCGTTCCTGAGCCAAGCTCAATGAACGTGTCTACACCTTCGCTGATCAGGTACGAGATCGTGTCTTCCCATAATACAGGGGAATACACCTGCTCCACCAGCAAGCCGCGAATATCGCTCGGCTGGGTCACAGGACGAGCCGTAACGTTGGCGACAACGGGCACGGCTGCATCCTTCATCTCGATGGACGCGAGCACCTCTGCGAGGCGCTCCGAAGCTGGCTTCATGAGGGAGGAGTGAAACGGCCCGCTCACCTCAAGCGGAATGGCACGCTTCGCGCCAGCTTCCTTGCAGCGTTCGACAACCGCTGCAACGCCTTCCTTACTGCCCGACACGACAATCTGTCCCGGGCAGTTCACATTGGCGAGCTCCACGACGGAGCCGCCGCTTGTAATTGCCGTGCAAAGCTCCGTCAGCGCTGCGCGCTCGGCTCCCAGCACGGCTGCCATGGCACCCAGGCCGCCTGGGACGGCCTGTTCCATGAACTCGCCGCGGGCCCGCACGGTGCGGACCGCGTCTTCAAACGCGAGCACGCCGGCTGCGACGAGCGCGCTGTACTCGCCCAGACTATGTCCTGCGACATAGTCTGGCGTGATGCCAGCAGCCTTGAACGCCTCCAGACAAGCGATGCTTGTCGTGAGCAGCGCGGGCTGCGTGTGGTACGTGATCTTCAGTTGGTCCTCTGGACCTTCGAAGATCAGATCAGACAAAGAGAAACCTAGCGCTTCATTCGCGCGGTCGAAATAGTCTTGGGCAGCAGGCAAAGCGTTGTATAGGTCTTGTCCCATACCAACGGATTGAGAGCCTTGGCCCGGAAATACAAATGCTATTTTACCCATACGAGAAAAGGATCCCCTTCCACGATATATTCAGTCATTTTTTCACATTAAAATAAGTTCATCTAGCTACTTACCAAACTAAAGCTGTTGCACCCCAAGTGAGTCCGCCGCCAAAGCCTACTAAGATAAGTCGGTCACCTTCGTTTAATCTACCTTGCTCAGACGCTTCTGCTAAGGCAACCGGTATGGAGGCAGCTGACATGTTACCATACTTGTCCAAGTTAATCATACATTTGTCTTCAGACAATTCCAAGCGGTTCAATGAGGATTGAATAATACGCATGTTGGCTTGGTGTGGGACGAGCAGATCGATATCTGTTTTCTCCCAACCCGCTTTACGCAAAGCTTCATCCGCAGCATTCCCCATAATGCGAACTGCAAACTTGAAGACCTCAGCACCCGCCATGTAGATGTAGTGTAAACGCTGGTCTAATGAGTTCTGTGATGCTGGGTTACGGGAACCGCCGCCTTCAATTTTTAGAAGAGGACCTCCAGTACCATCAGCGCCTAGTTCAAAGGATTTGAAGCCTCGTTCCTCAGGCACTTCCCCAATCACAACAGCTCCAGCGCCGTCTCCAAATAAAATGCAGGTATTGCGGTCTGTGTAATCGGTAATTTTGGACAAGCAATCTGCGCCAATAACAAGTGCGTATTTATATGTACCAGTGGCAATGAAATTAGCGGCGTTCGCTAGCCCATAGACAAAGCCTGAGCACGCTGCTGACAAGTCAAACGCTGCTGCCTTCTTAGCTCCCAGTTTCTCTTGAAGGATACATGCCGTAGACGGAAATGACATATCTGGTGTAATGGTCGCAACGATGATTAAATCGAGTTGATCTGCTGTAATCCCTGCATTCGACAAAGCCACCAAAGAAGCTTCATAGCACAGATCAGACGTAGCTTGTCCTTCTGCCGCGATTCTTCTCTCACGTATGCCTGTCCGAGATACTATCCACTCATCGTTCGTTTCAACCATTGTTTCTAGTTCTTGATTCGTTAAAATACGCTCTGGTACATATTTACCCGTTCCGAGTACCCCAACTGGTATTAAGTTCATGTTGTTATATCTCGCTTCCCGCGGCTAATTTCGGCAGATATGGTGCCGACCAAATCATTTTGTAACGCAATTCTTGCTTGACGAACGGCATTCTTAATGGCATTTGCATCTGAGGAACCATGACTTTTTAGTACTAGTCCATCAATACCCAAGAACGGTGCCGCGCCATGTTCATTATAGTCCAGCTTCTTGCGGAATTGCGTCAACCCTGGCTTCAACACGGCTGCTGCAAGCTTCGAGAAGATGGATTTCGTGAATTCTTCTTTTAACGCTGAGAAAATGGCGGACGCAGCGCCCTCCAATGATTTTAACATAATATTTCCAGCAAAGCCGTCGCATACGATCACATCGCATTTTGCACGAAGCACCTGTGAAGACTCTACATTACCAACAAAATGAATCGGGGCTTGTTCCATTAAAGGATATGCTGTTTTGGTTAATTCATTCCCTTTGGTCGATTCGGTCCCTACATTCAACAAACCTACGCGAGGCTTGGCTACACCGTGTACTTTGGAACGATAAATGCTGCCCATAATCGCATATTGAATCAATTGTTCTGGGGTTGCATCCATGTTTGCTCCTAAGTCTAATGCGAGCACACCATGGCCATCCATTGTAGGAATCATAGGTGCTAATGCTGGACGTTCAATTCCTGGAATTCTTCCTACTATGAGCAGACCTGTCGTCATCAGCGCCCCCGTATTGCCTGCAGAAATCATGGCTTCGGCTTCTTTCTCCCGAACCAAACGTCCTGCGACAACCATGGAAGCATCCTTCTTCCGACGTACTGCTTTAACGGGCTCATCCTCGGCTTCAATGACTTCTTCCGCATGATGGATCGTTAGGTTATCCGGCCTCTCTGTGAGGTGAGCTTCTATCGCGGTACGGTTCCCGACTAGAATGATATGTACGTCCTTCCACTCTTTGGCCGCTGCGAGAGCACCCTCAACTACGATCTTAGGCGCATGATCTCCACCCATTGCATCAATCGCGATCCGCATGGAGCTTGTCCTCCCTATCTAGATGTTGCTCTTTCTTCGAATGAAAGATGACAAAGTTGCCTCGAAACACGGTCTCTTCACCCACATATGTGAACACCTCTACGCGTGCTTTCCCTTTGGAAACAGATCGCACATAAGCTTTGGCGACACACTTCTCTCCCAGCTTCACTGATCGCACGAATTTGATATCCGCCGAAGCTGTTAAAGCGATCGGATCGTCGATGACAGCAACTGCCAATGAGTTCGCTTGTGAGAATATGTGATGACCTCGGGCAATCTTGGTTCTGGAAAAAATATGATCTTCTTTAATTTCAAAAATCGATATACCGCTCTGATCCAGCTGTAAATCTATGACTTCCCCAATGACTTCATCAATGGGAAGTGAACGCACAGGATCATACGTTTTGACGGCCATATGCTTCATGCGTTCCCGCAGTTCAGGAATACCGAGCTCTAATCGATCCAAGCGGACAGTTTGGATACTGACCCCAAACGTTCGCATCAATTCCTCATCCGTCATAAAAGGGTTCGCTTCAATGGCTTGCAGCAGCTGCTGCTGCCTTTGTCGTTTTGGAAGGCGTTCGATGGTAAGCACCACCTTATCTCGTGAGATCTCATCTTATTACCAGATACTAAACTGTAGTATATTAAATTTAGAACCAAAAAGAAAGCAAAAAAAATAGCACCTCACCTAGGATGAAGTACTATGCCTTTTATTATGCTTTTACGATCTCTCTGCTTTTGTATGTCCCGCAAGATTTACAAACGTGATGCGCAAGTTTAAGCTCAGCACATTGTTCACATTTCACCATGCCTGGAACTTCCAATTTGAAGTGCGTACGGCGCTTGTCGCGACGAGTTTTGGACGTTCTTCGTTGAGGTACTGCCATTTCAAAACACCTCCTTATTCGAATTTCATTCTTTGTTAAAAAAGTCCGCGAGACCTGCAAGTCTAGGATCTATTTTCTCCGTCTTACAGCCGCAATCCTGTTCATTCCGGTTCTCTCCACACACTGGACAGAGACCTTTGCACGCGTCGTCACATAATGGTATGTACGGTAAACCGACCACTACATTCTCTACAACGTAAGGCTCCAAATCGACTTTATCCCCAACCACCAGATGAATATCCTCGTCAAGCTCAGGATCTTCTTCTTCCGGCTTTTGCATGAAAACTTCCTTAAAAGGAAGCTTAATTGTTTGGTTCGTGTGCGTTAAGCATCGGGAACAGCTTAACTCCAAGTCTAGCGTTAACGTACCGTTAACTTTAACTACTCCTTCTTCATACTTTGCATGAAGATTTGCATGAACAGGTCCGTGGTTTAATATGTCTTGACGACCCTCAAAAGGTTCTGTCAAATTCATAATTTCACTCATGGGTACCGATTGTCCTTGCAGAGATAGCTCTCTAAATCGAATTTGCATGATATCACCCCAAACAAACAAAGATTATTATATCCATTATGCATACCATTTGTCAATTGATATTCCATTACTTTTGCTAGATATGACTTATTTCGGAGGCAGTGCTGCTAGATATTTCAAAGCTTCTTCCATCGTTCCAATTTCTACAATTTTCATTTTCGTATTAATTTGCTTCGCTCTTTTGACCGCATCCGAATAGTTCTCGATCTTGGTTCCGTCTTTGTAGGTCATGTTTTTGGGAGCAAAGAAAATATCCGCTTTCTCTCGATCCGCAGCAATAATTTTGTGTTGGATTCCGCCAATTGGCCCTACGGTGCCGTCTGCTTCTATCGTTCCCGTGCCTGCGATACGGTAACCCTTCGTAATATCCTCGGGTACAAGTTGATTGAATATTTCCAAAGAAAACATGAGACCTGCTGAAGGACCGCCAATATCACCAGCCTTAATCGACACCTGTTGATCTTCCTGATCCGCTTTCACCGACTGCATGCCTGCTGGTACTACACCAATTCCTGCACGAGCCACAGTCTCACCCTCTTGAAGCGGCAGCGCTCCTAGCGTCAATGTCGTCTGTAATTCCGTCTTCTTTCTCTCATACGTAATGGTGATGCTGTCTCCAGCTTTTTTGCCTGCGAGAGAGTCCAGCAGATCCTGCGCCACCTTCACTTCTTTGTCCCCAGCTTTCAAAAGAACATCGCCTGGCTTAAGCACTTTCTCCCCTGACAACCCAGGGACGGTTTGTAGGACCATGACTCCCTCATGGTCAATGTGAAAAGGGACTTTAGCCTCGGTATACGCGGCTTGAATGGCACTGGCCTGCGAGGTTAACATGACATATTCCTGACGTTGTGAATACTCTTGTTCGGACTCTCCCTGCTTGAGCACAGCCTTCTTAGGCTGAATTTCTTCGTACGGATGAACGAGCCCTACCAAATAATTCACCACATTCGCATCAGCAACGCGCACGGTCGTGAGCATGAGCGTCCCTTTTTCAGAGCCCGTGCTTTTGGTAATCGACACCATGGGTTTGATTTCTTCCGCAGTACCTGGCATAAACACAAAAAAGGGCAGCCGCACAAAAAATAGCAAATATACAATGATAATACCTACTAAGGCAGATACTAAGTAGCGTCTTGTCGTTGAGCTTCTCGGATATCGATATGAATCATTCGACCATGTACGTATGCTCTCTTCTTCCCTATCCATACAGGTTCCCCTTTCCTGTTGCTTTCTCTTGATGTTTGACCGATCTCGTCACGTTTGAAAGCTTGGTCTAATCGCCTGTCTTCTTGCGTACAATGAAGCATGTTCGATGGACGAGGTGATGCTATGCCGAATGCAAGATTTCATGCCAAAATCACAACACTAGTGCTGGGAGCTTTGGCCGGACTAGTCGTTATATCTGTTATTCTATTTCCTGACAAAGCTTTTCAGTCTTCTCTCGAAGGGCTGACCATCTGGTGGAAGCTTGTCTTTCCTGCATTAATGCCTTTCCTTATTATGACCGAGCTCTTGATCGGCTTCGGTATCATTCAAGGGATAGGCGTTCTCCTAGAACCGCTGATGCGTGTCATTTTTCGCCTACCCGGTATTAGTGGTTGGGCACTGGCATCAGGCTTTGTTGTAGGATTTCCAGCAGGAGCTAGAATTACTGCATCGCTGCGCGAAAAAAACCTGCTAACACGCACAGAGACAGAGCGCTTAACAGCCCTCTCGCATTTGTGCAGTCCGTTATTTCTGATCATGGTTATCGGCATCGGCTTCCTTCACAACGCCAAACTAGGCATCCTGCTTGCCATTGTTCACTACATTTCCGCGATCGTAACGGGATTCTTAATGCGACATAGTAAACAAGCAATCGCTCCTGTTGAAGTGAACACGCTAGGACATAAACAGAAGCAAAAAGCATCCGGTTCTATTTGGAAATCAGCCCTTTCGGCCATGCGTCAAGCTTACTGGGAAGATGGGCGTACTTTCGGAAAGCTGCTCGGTGATGCAGTAGCCTCAGCTGTACATACCCTCATGTTGATTGGCGGCTACATGATGATATTTTCGGTGCTTATTAACGTCATCTCTATCACGCATGTTGCCGATATGCTTCGTCCCATCACGCAATTCCTTCTTGGCTTTATGGGGATCTTCACAGATACGACACCGCAATGGATTAAAGGCTTAATGGAAATCCACCTTGGTTCCTACGCCTTAAGCCAAGCTAAGGATCTCCCGCTTCTGCCGCAAATGGCGCTCCTTAGCGCATTTCTTGGTTGGGGAGGCTTATCCGCCCACGCACAGGTTGCTGGCTTTCATCAAAAAACCGATGCCCGTTATCTATTCTTTTTACAATCCCGCGCACTACATGCCGTACTTGCTTTATTCACAACGATTCTACTGTGGAAACCATTGCAATTGCTCTTACTAGATACAGAGCCGAGCTTCCTACGGTTAGACCTAGCAACTAATGAAGCAGTGGCACCCTTTCCTTTGAACGGCGAATCGGCATGGGGCCTATGGGGACCAATGCTGACGTTATTTCTTTTCATTTTGACCTGCATGCTGCTCATTTCATTTGGTTTACGCCTCTTTCAAAAGGAAAACGGTGAAATAACCAAGCTTTAACCCGAAATCGAAATTCCTTTAGACCTTGCTTTTAGGTCTGAGGGAATTTTTTGCGTAACTCCTCTTCCACTTCTGCTGGCACTAGATCTTCTACCGGTCCATGAAACTTAGCGATTTCCTTCACGATACTTGAACTCAAATAAGAAAACTGAGGCTTGGATGTCATAAAGAACGTCTCCACATCGGGATTCAGCTTATGATTCGTTGATGCCATTTGCAATTCATATTCAAAATCAGAAACAGCCCGAAGTCCGCGAACGATAAGCCTGACATTCCGAGCTTTCATATAGTTCACCATTAAGTCCCGAAAACCGTCAATCTCCACATTAGGAAGATCTGCCGTTACTTTCCGGAGCAATTCCATTCTCTCTTCCAGGGTGAATAACGCATTCTTGGACGTGTTGTTCAGCACCGCTACAATTAGTTTATCAAATACTTTCGCTGCTCTATGTATAATATCAAGATGTCCATAAGTAACCGGGTCAAAGCTTCCTGGATATACCGCTACTGTAATACCATGTTCTTGCCTCATCATGCTGTTCATCTCCTTCAATTGCTAACTAATTGCTGACTTCTATGGATGCTGCGTCGCGTTTAAATATGGTCACAGCCGTATCTCCATAGTCTGCTCTACGTAACTGTTTAAATCCACCTATGGTTTCTTGTAAGATATCCTTGGCATCGTGCTCAACAACAATTGTAGCATCAGCCTCCACTATGGCCTGTTCTTCCATCATCGTCATCAGCTCTGCGATCCCTTTCATCCGATAGGGAGGATCTAGAAATACAAGCTGGAACTGCTCGGCCCGCTTCGCAAGCACCTTCAACGCTCTCGCCGCATCCGTTCGATAGATTTCCACTTGATCCTTCAATTTAGCGACTTCCACATTGTGTTGAATCGTGTCGATGCTCTTCTTCTCAATATCAATAAATACCGCCTTATCCATACCGCGGCTTAGCGCTTCAATTCCTAGCCCGCCTGTGCCGGCGAATAGATCGAGCACCTGCCCTCCGTCGAAATAAGGACCGATCATACTGAAGATCGCTTCCTTCACTTTGTCTGTTGTTGGTCGTGTACTTGTACCGGGTACAGCCTTTAACGACCTGCCTTTGGCCGTGCCTGAAATCACTCTCATCTGTGCTTTTCCCTTCCATGCTGGTTCATTCTTTTGCTATCGTACCACAAGCACTAATCTGACACAAAAATTTTATCCCTACGATGTATAAATTTACCGTAAATCGGTCATGCTTGAACTATCGACATCAGAGAATGTCGTAGACAACCGCGGAGAAGGCTTACGTTTCCCCATAAGCTCTTCATCCGGTTTCTCCTCTCCCATGAGGCGGCTGCGCAAGCAGTCGCCGTTATTATTTTATAGGACAGTTTTCCTAACCCTTATTATATAAGGGTTTTTTGACTATTACAGAGGAAAAACTTCATATACTACAGATAGTTCAGTTTTATCTTGGGGACGATTTGGGGACGGAAATTTTCAAAGTAAAAAACACTACAATCTATTTAAAGCGAATGCGGCCTAAAATAACGTGCAATAAAACCGTTCCCTTTCCGTTCACTTCACTTCGCTTACCTAGGGCTTTCACTGGATATTCAAACTTATCTGAAGATGCTTTATTAGCCGTATGCAGATGGGTGATCTGATCCTGTAGCACCTTGTTGTCACCTGCTGCTTTACTAAATGTTTCAAGTTGCTTGTCACGTTCTTTTAAATCATCTTCCGCTTTCTTTTTCGCATCAGTAACATCTTTGAATAGGTGATCAGGGACCCAACCCTTATAGTTAGTTTCAACACTTCCAATCAATTGCAGTGATTTGTGTATCCGAGAGACCTTGAGATCTCAACAAATCTTTCAACCAATCCATCTAAATCCCCCTCTAAATGAAATACCCAGTTTAAGGCCATCTGGTAGGGCAACAGAAAAAGGACTCCTGAGAGTTCAGGAATCCTAAATATATTTCTCTGTTATTCTTTAACGTTAATTTCAACCAAAACTGCCTCATGAAAGAGGTAAAGTGATCGTCTAAATCTCAATGTTATTTATATTACACCTTATTTTTTCAAACCAACTGACGTTCAGAAAATTTTTATTATGTGCAAGTAGTTCATCCATAAATGCTCGTGTTTTTCCAATGACTTCTTTTAAGAAAGCTCTTACATCGACTGGTTGTTTGACCCAGCGACCATAAATACAGTCACTTAATGGTTTTAGCAATATTGAACCGTGTCCTGCTTTATTCTCTGATATTATATGACTAAGAAATAATTGTTCGCCACTTCTTTGAATTTCTATCCACGAATTAAAAGATTCAATATCATTGATTATTACAAAATCAGAAGTTTTCAAAATCAACATTGCTGCTTCCGAGATTTGCTCAAACCATCTTGATAACAAATCCAAGCCTCGTAAATCAGCTGGGATTGGTAAATATGGTATACACCCATAACTAAATTCTTCATTACACACCAACTCGAGGTAACCTAAAACACCATATTCAAGTTCATTTACAGTTGCAACTGATTCTTCAGAGACAAAAGTAATTAAATAGTTGATTATCATAGTTACACTTCCTACTATTTAAGTTCTCCTGATAGTTCAAGAATCCCAGTCACACTTATCAAAGATTGAACAGACACTTTTGTTCATTTGCTTCATCTACTTCTCATGAGCTTGATTAATCTATCCCATTCCAACCGATCAATCTTTAAATCACGAACTGCCACCCTGAATCCATACTTTTTAGCATATTCAACAAATATCTGATCTTCACTCAATATTTCATATCCAATAATTCCGAATGGTTGTTTTGTCCACGTTTCTTTTAAGAGATCTTTATCCACCATACATATCACCAATTAACCCCTCAACGTTAACAAAAATTCTTTCAGACTAATATACATGAACGCCATTAATAAATATTTCGAGTATGTTTACTCGTAATTATTCAACATGCCATATCCTAGAAAACTTTTCGTCTTTTACAATCTCGATCGGCCGTTTGACAGCTTCAATGAACTTTTCAACAAAATCCGGATCTCCGGGGTTCAGGTCATCCATATAGCTCTCGTCAAATCCCCCAATCTCTTGCTCTTGATGTTTCGAAGTCTTCGTCATATAACCACCACCAATTCTTCAATAACAGCTAGCATCACGGCATGCGAAAAGTAAGCATTTTGCTCTGATACCGACATTGTAGCATACTTAGATGAAGTTTTTAACTGTCCGTTTATCTTTACTGCCCTTGTTGCCATGACTTGATTAAATACCATGATATCAACTTTTACCCAGCGTCGAAATGCTACTGACACCATCGTCATGACCAACAGCAACGATATGAGATAACGAAGAGTAAAGTGCCAAGTTACGAGCATCCTTACTATTAATTCTCGCAAATGATTGTCTGCTTACGGTCCCCATACCATGCCGGCGACTTGCCCTTCAAGTGAGCATAGAACACTGGCTCATGCTTGTAACGATACTGCGACCAGCCGAAGGAAGCCACCTTCGGGTCCATGACTTCCGCATAGCAAGAAAATACGGAACTCAAAAAAACCGCAAACTCCTTTGCGGGCATATCGTCGTTCATTATTGTCCCGCGACCATCAGCAGCCAAACGAACTAAATCACTCTCAACAGCTTCATTATAAGGAGGATCCGTAACAACAAGCGCTGCCTTGGCGCCCGCCATTAGTTTCTGCACAACCTCAAGCCTCGTCGCATCGCCACACACAAACTCACCCTTAACGATCGTCATATCACTTCGGACCAAGATCGGCTGTAGTACACCGTATTTCTGAATGCTTTCCACTAATGATCTATACAGATGATCGTCCATTTCGTTTGGGTTCCAGCCGTTGGGTTTCACTTGATTAATTTGTATAGTTTCGATTCTCATTTTCATTCCCTTAGCGTTATGTCCGTTTGAGTAAAATAGAAATAAGCTATATCTTCAACTGATTCCATTTTAAGAATTATGTTTTCTATAAGAATTTCCGTGAAATTCTTTTTAAATTCTCTCCATTTTTCATCCTCAATGAGTCCAGCATAAATTTAGTCAGCCAATGCCCATACCCGGAATGAATGTTTTGCATAATATATCTTCAAGTACTTGTTTAGGGACGTGGTCATTTGCAGCTATACTATTTAGTATCTAAGCAAGATATTATTGAACTCATCCGCGAATTCATTGATCAGGAAAAATTTAGTGCTGCTATTTATTTGCTCGAGATTATTCAGCAGATGGAGGAAGAAAATCGAACCTCTGTACTCATTACTGTAAAAAAACATGACTCCTCAAAGTGAAGTATTTATACGGATCGTCTTCTTCGCATTCTATTTCAGCTTACTTTTCCAACATTATTGAAGGAGCAACCCCCACATACAGTGTCTTACATCATCCTGCCTTCCTACAACTAATACCTCTGCGTACTTTCTTGAGAGTAGCTCTATAGCGCTCATTTATGACATACACCTCGCCAAGTACTTTCTTACTCTCGAGGATTACATAACGATTCTTCGATCCAAAAAGTGGGTCTCGCATACTCCGAGCTCCTTTCTTGCTATGCCCAGCGACATTTTTCATTACTGGGTGCTGTGTACTTTTTAAGTTTTTCGAGTAATGGCTCATGCAATCGGTCCAGATTAACAAATTTATTAGATAGTCTACTAGGCACTGGCTTATCTTACTCCGTTGGATCATTTAGTAGCGACAAATAAAATAGCACCCACATAAATGCGAGTGCCTCATTTGCACAGTTCTAATAGCTCCATCTTATGGTTCACATCTTAACCGCGGTTTTTGCAGAAGTTTTATCTGGCAAAACTTCATTCTTAAGCTGCAGCTGATGAATAATAGCATTTGTGTTATTCAAGTTTTTTTGTGCCATACGTGTAGCATTAAGCAGACTGATAGCAAATTGTTTCTCGAATTCAGGCATACTAATTCCAGTAAGTTTAAAAGAAAGCAGATTCTTGGTTTGTTGGACATTGTTAAATGCGGCACTCTCACTCTTAATAATAGATAGAAGATCTTCCGAGTTACTCACTGTTTGAATAAGATTATGTGCCATTTGGTTGGCCTCATTGTATTGTTTCGTTAATTCCTCAAAATCCACATTTAGTTGATTAGCAAACTCACTGCCATTCGTTAAATTAGCATACTGCTGAAATTGTTGTGAGAAGGTTAGTAAGGCCGTATCTGTATCCTTTAGCCATTGATAGGCATGCAGCAAGCGCTCATATTCTATTTTTGCAGGATCTATCTGCACTGTCGACGGCGGGGATTGAGGCATTGTCACATTGACACTATATGTACTGGGATTCCAAGTTACGAGTACCCCGAGTTGTCGCAACATAGATAGGGGGACTACGGTATGGTCTTTATAAATCAATGCAGGTAGTTCATCAACTTTCAGCACTTGTCCATTAGATGTTACATGTACGATGGGATTCCCTTCGAAATCTCCATTAACAGTGGCAGCGCCAGCAACTCCAAATGGGATAGAGAGCATTAGTAAAAATAGAATACACTTTTTCATTGTTCACCTCGTTAGGAAATTGTAATCTTATGACTAATTTGTCGAACCATCGTTGAATTTGCTACTATAGTTACATTCCACATGTAGAGCATACTCTCCTTCTGCTAGGCTTGATCCCCTCTTCCATTTTATGCTATAATTAAAATAAGAACATACATTCCCTATATTTTACAATCCTACAGCCAGAAAAGAAGGTCAGCCATGAAAGATCAACCTGTATTTGAGAATCTGCGTGACAAATATGCCGATGAAGACCGCGCTAAGCTTGTCATGCTACAGTTGCGAACATTGATGGGCCAGAAGCAGAAGAAGAAATGGTACCAGAAATGGAAAACTCCGACGAAGACGAAGCCGACGAATTGGAATGATTAGAAGGTCAGTCTAGCTTATTTTGCCTTGAAAATAAAATAGAGGCTCCCTTTCGTAGATCATCTACGCGGAGAGCCTCTTCATTTTTTTAACGGTTTCTTTTGCGTGTATAATATAAAATTCCTAAGTAATGCGCCCCTGTAAATAGGGTTAGTATCCCAAAGAATATCAGGAATCCACCATTCCGGTCACGGAAAAACATTTGTACAACGAATAAGGCAAGGGAAATTTCGGTCCAAAGTAGCGTTCTTTTTTTGAGCTGTGTCAAATCCGCTGTCGATTTACTTATTTTGCGAAGATTCATGTAAGTCAGACCAGCAAGTACGATGATACCAATGACGATTACGAGAATATAGCTTACATTGTCTGACATATGGCTGTGACTCCCCCTAATTCTAGTAGATATTATATCTAAGATACATGGATTGGAACGGAATGTCTATTTGAAAATGTCATTTGCAAGCAGGTATCTCGCTATGCTCGTGAACATATCTGACATTTGTCTTCTAAACTTAAGCGAGGTGCCCACATCATGTCTGCCCTAATATTTAAACCACTAGAAACGTCCGACATTCCCTTTCTGATGGAAATTTACAATCATTTCGTTCTACACACAACGTATTCTTTCCACACAGAGCCTGTTGCTCTACCCGAATTCACGGAAAGTGTCATCCATCCCAACCCGCGATATCAGACCTATGTAATTATGCAAAATGAGATGCCACAAGGCTATGTGCAAATAATGCCACATAAGAAGAAGCAAGCCTATGATACAACCGGTGAAGTGACGATCTATCTTCATCCTACTTATGTCGGTAAAGGCACAGGCTCTGCCTCTATTCAATATATCGAAACTTTCGCTAAAGAGCGCGGCTTTCATTCGTTAATAGCGACGGTTTGTGCGGATAATTCCGCTAGCATTCACATGTTCACCCGCAATGGCTACCAGCAGTGTGCGTACTATCGTGAGGTCGGTTTTAAATGGGGACAATTCCACGATATCGTTACGTTTCAGAAAATCATTTCATAAATAATTTCACTTCGTACAGTGCCCGTCTTTACGAGAATATCTCTACTTTTACTATTTCCGTTATTTGCACGGGATAACATCGCTCTCCCTAACAAAACCTAGAGCATAGTCATAAAGCTCGGAGGGGATTGCCATGACCAAACGGCTTTGGTCCTTTAGCATCGTTTGCCTGCTTGTAACTAGCTGCGGTGTACCTTTTTCAAAGCCTTTTCAAGATCAGAGCTCAGCCCATCACGCCTCTCCACATGTCACCCAGACATCCACTGAGGCTAGCAGGGACTTCGAGGAGTCCCGTTTTATTACAGATGCAGATACTGCAAATGCCAAGAAGCGGATTAGCGCGCTGCTACCCGTAAGCACGCCCTCCGCTTCTACGGTACCATCTGCATCAGCAACGCCTTCACGAGCACCACGTTCCACAGTAACGCCAAGCTCGAAACCTAAGATCAGTTCGAGAAAGCCAGCAACACAAACCGAAGCTTCCAAAAGACCTTCCGTGCCCGTTCAGAAAAATCAAGGGCAAATCCGAATTTCTCAGAAAAAACTCACTCTCTCGCAGCTCGTTGTTAAATACCCAGATACATTCAAGCTCCGCGGCTCAAGTCAAGAGAAGAAAGTCGCTTTAACGTTTGACGATGGACCTGATACGCGGTTTACGCCAAAAGTGCTAGATGCCTTGAAAGCAAATCAAGTGAAGGCAACTTTTTTTGTACTTGGTTCTATGGCTACGACTCATCCTGATATCATTAAACGAATCGCGAATGAAGGCCATGTCATTGGCAATCATTCATACAGTCATGAGAATCTACCCAAGCTCTCTGTGGATAAATTTCAAAACCAAATTGAGCGCACCGAACATGTTTTGCAGGGCCTCATTGGTTACTCGCCCCGATTAATCCGCCCTCCTTACGGGGCAATTAATGAGGAACAAGTGAAATGGATGGCTGATCATCACTATTTAATTGTGAACTGGAATGTCGACTCTCTCGATTGGAAATCCTTGAGTTCCGATCAAGTCCTTCACAATATCATGCAGCAAACCAAGCCTGGCTCCATTATTCTTCAGCATTCTGGAGGGGCTGACAGTCAGGATTTATCAGGGACGGTACAAGCTATTGGACCGTTAATAAGCAAACTTAAAGCGGCAGGCTACACGTTCGTCACAGTCCCTGAACTGCTCCACGTTACCAAAAGCAGATAGCCTCTAAACCAAAAAAGCAGCCTCGCTGGATGACTCCCGCGGACTGCTTTTTTCCGATGCGCATGTAGCCGCCAACCTACTCGCTCACCTGAGCGGTAGGCATGGCTGATTTACAATCCGCACAATAGCCAAATATTTCAAACCGATGGCTTTGAATCTCAAAGCTTTCCGGCAAATCCTGCACAAGCTTCATTGGACAGAACTCAAAGGTCACGGTCTTCTCACAGCTGACACAAATCATGTGATGATGATGGTGTGACAAGCAGCTCGCTTTGAACTTCAAGCCATCCGCCAAATGAAATTGCTCCAGAACACCCATCTCGCTCAACAAGCGGAGATTACGATACACCGTATCGAAGCTTATGCCTGGATATTTCATTTTCATATGTTCATAAACATCCTTCGGCGATAAATAACTACCCGATTCTGCAAATAGGGTCGCTAAGCTTCTGCGCTGCTCTGTAATTCGCCAGCCCTTCTGCGACATCGCTCTTAGCATCTCATCGATCGTATCCGTATGCTTACTCACGTGCATTACCCCTCTGTGTTGAAATGTTCTTCTATTATAGTGCAGCAAATAGGCCACTTGCGTCAAGTGTAGAACGATGACGAAATCTGTCCCATGAAAAAATCCTCAACCTATTGTTGAGGATTTACTTGTTCCTGCTAGTTATTTTGCTCTGAATCAGGCATAGCTTCTAACCTCAGCAATTCTGTGCGAATCGCATCCTTGGCGAAGTTTTCCCCAATGAAGACAGCTACGTCAGGCACGTCGCCTTTCGGCGTTATTTTCACAAAATCCATTTCTCTGTACGCATATTGGAATAAGAATCTGCTCGATGTATCCGAGAAACTTAGAATCCCTTTAGCACGATACACTTCCTGAGGAAGTTTACTGACGAATTCTTCAAATGCGTTGCTATCTACGGCCCGTTCAAAAAAGTGCGTATATGCCATCACATGGTTATGTGAATGGTGATGCTCGTGGCTGTGCGGCTGCGCCTCGTCATTCGTATCCACTTGTTCTACTGCCCTGCCAGAACCCTCTGTGTGCATGTCCTCAATGAGCTTGATATCGATCTGACTAAATACAGTATAATGCAATTCCGCATACGGATTCCATTCGCGCACAAGATCATGGACTTCTTGAAGTGTCGATTCCTGCAGCAGGTCCGTCTTGTTGAGCAGGAGCAAGTTGGCACAACGAATTTGATCCCGCATAAGCCGGAAGGTTTTGCCGCGACTTGTACGGTTTAACTCGAGCAGCTGCGGTGCATCCACAACTGTAATAATGGCTGAAAGCTCTATCGGAAGCAGAAGCGAAGCATCTGTTATCTCATCAATGACCTCCATGGGATTCGCTATCCCCGTCGATTCCACAAAGATCAAATCTGGCTGCTCCCCCGTCACTAATTCATTCAAAGCTGTGCCAAGATCGCCACGACTCGAACAGCAAATGCATCCGCCGAGCAGCTCAGACATAGGCACCTCGTTGGCTATTAACTGTCCGTCCAAATTCACTTCGCCAATTTCATTCATGATCACAGCAGGCTTGCGTCCCGCTTCGGTGAAATAATCAATGGCCTTGGTGAGCAAGGTCGTTTTACCACTTCCCAGAAATCCAGATAAGACATATACGTGAACTCGATTGTTCGACATGCGTGCTGTTCCCCTCCACTCTTTCGGGCCGATTTGACCCCTTACTACTCTGTCTTCACTTCAAATTTCGTGGCTAAAACGGGCCATTTCCCAACAATTCCAACTACAAAAGGGAACAGTTTTGCCCATAATAAACTTGTGCCTGGATCTACCGGCTTCAAAGGAAGCTCAATACGCTCGTAGAGGATTCTCGTTCCTTCCCTAACCAGCTCAAGTGCCAAATCTTCAGGCTCTGCCTCAGCTACAGCGGATAATCTTGGCAGGTAGTACTGCGTGATCGATTCCCATAAACCATGTTCCGCCAAATTGTCGGAAGCCATCACTTGTCCCATGCCTATGCTCACTAGACGTGCCGTTTCCTCTTCAAAAGCGTGAGGAATGCAATAGATTTCCAGCGCCAATGCAGCAAGATAGGCTTCTCTAACCAATTCGTCTTCCTTAGCCATCGTTAACACGGGAGGAGACAAGTAAGCTAGTATTGCCGGCTGTAGGGTATCCCAGCTATTTTCTATACTTTTCATGGTAAGCTGCATCATCGCTGCCGCCAGCTCCACAGCGGTAATTTGTTTCTTCTCTAACTCTTGCATTCGTGTTAATCCTCTTCTCTATCGTTACTTGTAAAATGAATAATCAGTTCAATAATTTCAGATTGACTGCCTAATCGTATTGGCGGCCCCCATGTGCCGAAGCCCGAAGACACAAGCGCATGAAGGTTTCCTTTGCGTAAATAGCCCCAATCCAGTTCAAAAATCCGCCTAGTGAACAGATGATTCGGCGCTATTTGACCACGATGCGTATGACCTGACAGATTCACATCGACACCTGCTGCCTCCGCTACGTCTAACTGGTACGGTTGATGATCCATGACTATAATGGGCTGCGTAAGATCTATCCCGTCTAGCAAGGAGACTAACGGCTTACGTCCTCCAGGGGAATGTTCCGCCGATTTATCTTTACGCCCCACGAGATATAAACACTCTTCGACATGAACGACTTCATCCATCAGCACGCGAATGCCGATTTGTTCCATTTGTTCCACGAAGGCTGGAATATGCCCCCCATAGTATTCATGGTTGCCTAACACGGCATACACACCTAACGGCGCCTGCAGCTCTCGCATGGTTTGTCCCATTTGATACCGAATAAAAGGTTTAATATCATCATCAATGACGTCGCCTGGCAGCAGAATCAAATCAGGCTTCATCGCTTTCACCTGCTTAACCAGCTTGCGCAAATGACGATTGCCGACGACTGCGCCCAAATGAATATCCGAGGCTACTGCAACCCGTAGCTGTTTCCTATCTCCCGCTTGCTTAGAAATCGTAATCTCATGTTTACGTACAATTGGCGTTCGTGCATTATAGGAACCCCATAGCAAAAGAACAAGCACAGCAACAACGTCAATCCATCCCAGAATGGGTACATAGGTCGCTGGCGAAACAGATACTGCATACAACACACCAATCGCCACATCCGTGAACGGCAAAAGAAGAATGCCAAATTGGATGAGAGCCAACCAATAGGAACCTATGATATTAAGCAGTCGTGTTAGCGTTGGAGGCAGCACCTTCGTTCCAAACCGCCCGATGACATAGGAGAATGCAACGATCCAAAACACCGGCCAATACAACCAGGGATGAAATGAAGCACCCAATAAATGCGATAAAAAAACCTTCAAGTGCCAGCCTATGTAGCCATTAATCGCCGCTACAATAGCAAGTATAATCGTGACCCTAAGCAACATACCATTTTTCATTTTCTTGACGCTCCCATTCTCTATTACCCGCGGCCTTTTATATCAAAAGACTTATCGGCTCTATGCATAGCTCGTCATCATTGCGCACATTCCCCACCCGATTAGATACCGGGTACGCCATCATCAACTCTGAAGGATAGGGTTGCAACAAAGGACCCAGCTGCTCCACATTCTTCACACCCCGATCTAACCACACAGCTTCCTTCTCCCGTGGCAAAATGACAGGCATCCGCTCATGAATATCCTTCATCATCTCGTTGGACTCGGTCGTGATGACCGTGCACGTCGAGATGCGGTTGCCGTCCGGAGACGTCCATGTGTCGTACAGACCCGCCATGCTGAAAAGCTCCCTGCTGCGCAGCATTATACGCATTGGCTGCTTATGCTTGCCGGTTCCTTTCCAATCATAGAAAGAATCTGCCGGGATGAGACAGCGTTTACGCTCAAAGGGCTTGCGGAAGGCAGGCTTGTCCGCCAAGGTTTCTGAACGCGCATTGAGCATTTGATAGCCAATCTTCTCTTCTTTAGCCCATTCAGGAATGAGTCCCCACCTCAGCTCACCTAGCTTATTTCGCTGCCCATCATGGACGATGGCCATCACCTGTTGTCCGGGCGCAACATTATATTTGGGGCTATATCTTGGCATAAAAGTATCGTACATATCGTAACGCAGCATCAATTCCTCTAACGTTACAGTGATCGTATAGCGTCCGCACATAGGTATACATCCTTCTCCTTCACACGGTTATCCAATTCCCCTCTCTCCATTATGGAAAAAAGATAGGCTTACGTCAATTCGTACAGCCCGAAGAACCATTCTTCTTCAGGCTGTACCGCATGAGGCTTAGCGATAGCTAGGCAGTTTCATGATTTTTTGTTCTTTTCGATCTCCAACACACTCACACGCGGATCTGTGCCATAAATCGTTGTAACTAAACTGTCGGCATATCTGCCGATTCTCGCACCAATTTCAGCACGCATGTAGTCTCTCGTCATCGTAAATCGATCTTCATGCTCACGGCACCTAAACCGGTAACGGATCATCTGATCGTCTTTCTCCTCTTCGGCAACGTGCATGTCATTCTCCAGCATGTGGCGCTTTACTTTGGCTAAGTCGGCGTGCATGTTTTTGGCCAGCACCTGAGCCACCTTCGAATAGAGTGCTCTTAGCATCTCCGAGGAACGCTCTACTTCGCGCGCCCTTCGCAAAACAATCGTATGCATATGCGGCAGCAAAACCGATTCTTTAATAATACCAATGTCATCTGCTGTCGGGCGTTTTGTGGGTAGCGGTTTGTCGTGCCGTTGGTTTTGAAAAGCTTCTCGATGCTGAGGAAGCATCATGCGACTGGATTCCCACAACCCGTTATTCTGCAGTTTTTTGCTCATTTATAATGGCCTCCAATTTTGAGCGAACGCGTCTTTGCTTGACCCGCTGCCGTCAGAGAAGACGCACGAACAATCGCCGCATTACCGAACCGATCCTTAATGCTGTCCGTCACTTTCTCCAGTTCACGCGCCTTGACTTGATCTTCAAAAAGAGTGAGCTGATACGTCTCATCATCCACAAACTGACTCAGCATCACGCCAGCACGACGAACAGGCATCGTATCCCAAAATTTATAGAAAAGCTGCTTCACAGCTTGAAAAACGGTACCAGTATGATTCGTTGGGTCCGGCATCTTCATCTGACGTGAGAAGCCTGTCGGCGCATCAAATGGACTGCACATGCAACTGACCGTCACAATGGAGGCCATATACCCTTTGCGTCGACAGTCACGGCATACCTCTTCCGTCAATTCCATGAGGATCGTATTGACCTCTGACGATTCCGCATAGTCCCTCGGCAGCGTCATCATATGGCCAATCGACTTCGGAGGCGTATCGAACGTCCCTGGCGTAACCGGGCTGTCATCCAAACCATTTGCCGTCCGCCACATGACCTCCGCATGAATATCCGATTGTTTGCCGAAGCGCGCGCGAAACTTCTGCTTCAACTGCGGCAGTGGCGTTCGTGCGACCTCGCCAATCGTATACATGCCCAACTTGGCAAAATGCGCCGTCATTCGCGAACCAACACCGAACATTTTACTGACAGGTTCCTTCCAAAGGTGCTCCTCGACAGCGGATGGCAGCAATGTGAAAATGCCGGTCGCATTCTTTTTGGCCCAAATATCTGTCGCGATTTTCGCTAGAATCTTATTGGAGCTGATTCCCACACGAACCTTAACGCCCGTTTGTTTGAGCACCTTGAGCTGCAGAGTCTCAGCAATCGTCATCGCATCTCCATAACGCGAAATACTTCCGGTTACATCCAGAAATTGTTCGTCAATACTGAAAACTTCAACGAGATCCGTGACTTCCTCGTAAATTTCAGTTATTTGCAATGAAACATTAATGTAATGCTGCATCCGTGGACGCATCACAATCAGTTCAGGGCACTTTTTCAGCGCTTCCCCCAACCTTTCGGCTGTGGATACGCCAAATCCTTTGGCAACAGGGCAGGCAGCTAAAATAATGCCCGACCTTAACGCAGGATCTCCCGCAACGGCAACTGGCTTATTCTCTAGTCCTGGATGATCGGCTTTCTCGACACTAGCATAAAAACTTTGACAATCCGCCAAGAAGATCGTTCGCTCCTCGCCCCTGTTTCCTTTGTTCATCGCAATTCCCCCCGCATATTCATCAGCATAGTCATAAGCTCAGCCTTGACCAAACTACGAAGCATCGTGAAATGATGAATGTAACCTCGAACCTTGTATTCAACTTGGATCCCTAAAGCATTCATTTCCGTGTGAATTACCTTAATCTCTCGCTGCTTCATCTTGCTTTTCAACTGTTGTAATTCTGGATAAATCCCCATCTCAACCTCTCTGAGATAGAAAAGAATGTGATTATAAACGATTTTATCTTTATAAACCTTAAGCTCCTCCATATCTCTTGCGAGCATATCAAGCAAAATCGGCAACAGCGTGTATTCCTTAATCATTTGAACATCCTCTTCTGTCTCTACTCTTGAAGTACCACTCATGTTCTCACCACCATATGCGAACATATATTCGTTTTCCATATTATATACCGAACACGTATTCGTTATGCAAGTGGTTTTTTAGAGATTTTTATACTAATAAAAGGATGAAATACAGTTATTTTCAATTATTTTATCTCTTTTTACCTATTAATTAGAAAATACAGGAAATACCACATGCGAACACATGTCGCCGCCCCCTTGAAGTCGCACCCAGACATGTCATATTAAATATTCATTAGTCAGGCGGATGTCCAAGCGTTGAGGTAATCGCCTGCATTAAATAGCTTAGAAACAAAGAAGCGGAGGAGGTTTTCTTAGCTATGGCATGTGATAATTCGGCGGCTTCGTTAACATGCTGCTCAGAGAAAAATTTTGTACAGGATAAAGTATGTACGCCATGGACCGGCACAGTAGGTATCGCAGATGTAGACATTGTCGCTTACACGAATAATATTAATCCGAACCTTGTCGGCACGGGATATGTGAAATTTGATGTCGGACCTGCTGATATTACGTTGGATGTATTAAACAGCGCAGGGGCTTCCATTTTAACGGCTGCGGTTACCATTGCACCTGGAACAAGTCTGGCTTTTACTTACCAACGCTTCTCCACTATTCAGATAACACTGGATGGCGCAGACGCGGGTTTATATCAGGGCGAATTTTGCATCACAACCCGTTATTCAATTCAATAATGCCATTTGACACCTAAAGGAGGTACTCATTATGTGCTCTTGTAGTAACACAGCTCTTTGCTGTTGTTCAGAAAAAACCTACGTGCAAGATAAAGTATGTACGAATTGGCTGGCGACTGGGGCAGGTACAACAACTGTTTACACCGATAATATGGCAACTCTGATTAGCGGTACTGGATATGTCAAGAATGAAACTGGGACCGCTACTATTACAGTAAATTTTCTCCGTTCGGCAGCTCCTATCATGACACCTATCATAGTGCCAATAGGAGGTAGCACCTCGTTTACTGTCGGGCGGTTCGATACGATTACGATTACAACGACAGCAGCGGCAACCGGGGAGTTTTGCATAACTGTGCGATACAGCATGTAAAAAGCGCACAACAATAAGGTGGTTTTTCACTTAACCGTGAGAAACCATCTTATTCAGGATCGCAGCATCGATGTTCGGATTGGATTTGGAGTGTAGTGGAGATAACGTACTTACCTTCCACATAACTCATCTCGTCGCGCAGTGAAGAGATAGCAATGGCTTTGACACCTTGACCGATATAATTTACGGTACTGCCGGGAGGCACGCTCAGTTGTTTGTTATCGGCATCCTCGAATTCAATCTCAACCTCTATATCTTGAGTGCTGCTCGAGCTCGAGTATATACTAATCTGAGCCACTTCGATCTTGGACTCCACATCCATCTCCCATATCCGAAATCCAGGCTGATTGCCTTGAAGAAGTATATTACCGCAGCATTCTTTATTAATTGTTGTCAGTGGAGGTGAAGGATGGCAATGATGGGGCTTTGGTGGCGGACAAGGTCTCAGCATTGGCTTATAAATTAGCTTTAGTTTTGGATTTGAGCTCCACTCAGGCTTTGACTTATTGATTGGATAGCGGCTGCGAGAAGGAGGTAGAACGGGATGTGTGATACTCGTCAACAATTGACGATAAGACCGCTTTTTCTGCTTTGGCCTGCTGACTCTCCCTTTGTTTAAGGATAAGCAAGAAGACGATGTCTTGTGAACGATAGTCAGCTCTATAACCTTTTTCCTCGCGCTGCGTTTCTTCTTGATCACCGCCTCCTCCTCCCCTCGAAGTGTCAATTCCTATTGCATACTTATATTAGATGATTGTTCTCCCCCAATGGTCATACATGTTTTCGATTTATTTCAATACGTGAGACTAGGCAATCTGGTGTATGGACCAGACAACTCCAGCCGCAGCATTGCCTATATTGATCGTAATTGCTAATCCAGCCGCATTATAAAATAAACCAACAACATCACCAGCCGACAACGCAACGTCTCCAGCCAACGTAATTTCACCGGTTCCCAATACCGCACGCAAAGTTAAAACCAATACTACGTTAACATTCAAAATAGGTAGATAACCGCTCACCAAATTGAAGGCGGAAGGAGATGTTCGCTGCACGGCAAAAAAAGGATTGACCCCGGCGCCTATGCTCACGCTGACAGCTGCAGTCGTAGCGTAGTTAATCGTTGCTAGTATCGTATATCTTCCTGTTGTCGGCACTGTAAAGTTGCCTGTAACTGCGTTAAAATTCGCATTTCCATAATACGGACTAGTCGTCGACCAATTCGTAAGCTGTGTACTTGTTGCAATGGATAACGTAGATAGGAATGCCGAAAATCCATTCGTCGCAAAATTTGGTCCAGTCGCACCAGTTGGGCCGGTTGCCCCAGTCGCACCAGTTACCCCGGTTGGGCCAGTCGCTCCGGTTGCTCCAGTTCCTCCGGTTGGGCCTGTTGGGCCTGTTGGGCCTGTTCCTCCAGTTGCTCCAGTTGCTCCGGTTGGGCCAGTCGCTCCAGTTGCCCCAGTTGCCCCGGTTGCTCCAGTTGCTCCAGTTGGTCCAGTCGCACCGGTTGGCCCGGTTGCTCCAGTTACTCCCGTTGCTCCAGTTACTCCAGTTACTCCAGTTGGGCCGGTTGGTCCAGTCGCTCCAGTTGGGCCGGTTGGGCCGGTTGGGCCGGTTGCCCCGGTTGCGCCAGTTTCACCCGTTGCTCCGGTTGGGCCAGTTGGGCCAGTGGCTCCGGTTGCTCCGGTTGCTCCGGTTGCTCCGGTTGCGCCAGTTGCGCCAGTTTCACCCGTTGCTCCGGTTGCCCCAGTTGCTCCGGTTGCCCCAGTTTCACCCGTTGCTCCGGTTGGGCCAGTTGGACCAGTTGGACATACACACGGAATGCCGCCGCAGCTTAAAGGAACTGAACATGAACATTTTTTTTGAAATTCATCCTCACCTGCAGGACCGCAATAGTTCACAAATCATACCCTCCCTAAGACAAGAACCTTTCTTGCTTCAAACAACTTATTACTAATAAATGAAATTCAGCTTAATATGCTTGTACTCATGTCACCCCTCGGATAAAATGTATCCTCACGAAAAAAGGCCTTCTGGAGTTGAGCTTACCCAGAGGCCTTTCGCAGCTATTTAATTACGTGCGGCTTACTCGCAAAAACACCACAATAGAGCATCTCACGCTCTACATGTGGCGTTTTCATCATGAACTATCGAAATATAGACCATAATTTAATTAAATGAAACGTGTTATTCGGATCAATCTTTTGCGCCAAGATAAACGTTAAAATCTGATTTGTCTGGCTCCCGCTCAGTTTCTCACCAAAAATACCCGCGGCAAGACCGATTAGGCGCGTAACCTTCGCTGCATTTTGTAAATCTGCCTTAGTCACGCCTTGGAGCAGCATTTTGATGCGTTCTTTGACCTCAGGATTTTTCATCTTGAACTTTACACGCTCCACGAGCGCAGGATCGATGCCATATTGCTGATAACTCATCCCCGCACCTCCGATACCCGACATGCTCCTATCTTATGAGTGAATACAGGTAAACTTGACTGCGTAATCTGTCTAGGAGCAAACTTCTATCGACAAGCAGCAGAAAAAGACGAAAAAACAGCCACCGTTCCCGGCAGCTGTTCCTTCATTTCATTTTACATATACACGGCAATGAGGATGACACAGATACAATTCAAAGCAATTAGGAGCGGAAAACCAACGACAAACGAAGTATGCTTCGTCTTATGCCGCCACATCCGCATGCCCAGCCAACCACCAATCCCGCCACCAAGCGCAGCGAATAAAAAAAGTCGTTTTTCCGGCACACGACGCCCGCCCTTTTTGGCTTGTCCTTTATCATGACCCATCTCAATAAACGTAATGATATTCATAACTAGTAAATAAATGAGGAAATAAGTCACTGGCGGCACACCTTCGTTTCCATAAAATAGCGCTGCTACTCCTATCTTAAAAGGGAACACGCCACGGGTCAATCTTTGAGAGTCCTTCATCTTTCACTTGTAGCCTCTTAGACAGCCGCCTACTAATCCAGCACTTCGCTGTCAAAAATATGAGCCCGCTCCAAATACGCCCTCAGCGGCATAAAAGAAGCCCCCGTCCAGAAGGACGAGTCGCCGACAAGCTCAGCCGCATCATCGCGCGCCTGCTCCATGATTTCAAAATCCGCCATCATATCGGCGATACGGAACTCCGGCAGCCCGCTCTGCTTCGTGCCGAAGAAATCCCCCGGCCCGCGCAGCTCCAGGTCGCGCCGGGCAATCTCGAAGCCGTCGGTCGTCTCCGTCATCGCCTTCATGCGCTCCTTGCCGACCTCGGTCTTCGGGTCGGCGATGAGCACACAGAAAGACTGGTGCTCGCCCCGCCCGACCCGGCCGCGCAGCTGATGCAGCTGCGACAGGCCGAAACGGTCGGCGTCGTAGATCACCATCAGCGTGGCGTTCGGCACGTCCACGCCAACCTCGATCACCGTGGTCGACACGAGCGCCTCCACGTTGCCTTCCTTAAACGCGCGCATGATCGCTTCCTTCTCCTGCGCGCTCATACGTCCGTGCAGCAAGCCGATCCGCATCTGCGGAAAATGCTGCTGCAACTGAATGTGGACGTCGATCGCATTCTGCACGTCCAGCTTGTCCGACTCCTCGATGAGCGGACAAATGATATACGCCTGACGCCCTGCGGCGACCTCGCGCTGAATAAAACCGAGCACACGCTCCAACATCGCATGCTGAACCGCGTACGTCTTGATCGGCTTACGTCCCTTCGGCAGCTCGCGCAGCGTCGAAACGTCCATGTCGCCGAACGCCGTAATGGCCAGCGTACGCGGGATCGGCGTCGCCGTCATCGTCAGCACGTCAGGATTCATCCCTTTGCGCCTCAGGATGCTGCGCTGGTTCACCCCGAAGCGATGCTGCTCGTCCGTCACAACCAGCCCCAGCTGGCGGAAATACACATCCTCTTGAATCAGCGCATGCGTCCCGACCAGCACATGGATCAACCCCATCTGCAGAGAGGCCAGCAGATCGCGCCGTTGGCGGTCTGTAGAGCTTCCGGTCAGCAAAGCGACCTGCAGCCCATAAGGCTCGAACAACGTGCTGAGCGAGCGATTATGCTGCTCAGCGAGAATCTCCGTCGGCACCATCAGCGCCCCTTGGTAGCCAGCCGTCACCGTCGCGTACAGTCCGATGGCCGCGACGATCGTTTTCCCCGCACCGACATCGCCCTGCAGCAGTCGGTTCATCGCGTAAGGCTCCTGCATGTCGTGCAGGAGCTCACCGACGACCTTCTTCTGTGACTCCGTCAACTGGAAGGGGAGCGCGCGCACGAAGGCGCGGACAGCAGGCAGATCCACCTGCTGCTTCAACCCATCCGTGCGGCTGCGCGTCACAGCCCGGTAAGCCTGGAGCTTGAGCTGGAACAGGAACAGCTCCTCATACACCATGCGCCTGCGCGCCTGCTTGCCCTCTTCCACACCACTCGGTGTGTGGATAATGGCCAGCGCTTGACTGCGCGACATAAACCCGTACCTGTCGGTGATGCTCGCCGGCAGCACTTCACGGATCATGGCGCTGTACTGCGTCAGCGCCTGCCCGATAATCTTACGCATCCACTTCTGCGTAATCGTGCCCGCAACAACCGAGTATACCGGCTGAATGGTACCGGTATTCGAATCCCCTTGTCCGGGGAACTCGGAATCGGACACACTCATTTGCCGACGCTTGGCGTCCCATTTGCCGGTGAGTACAATCTCCTGCTGCGGTCGCAAGCGATCTTTCAGAAAATGGCGGTTAAACCACACCGCGGTCAGCAAGAAATCATCGACCATCACCTTGCAAGATAGACGCGATTTGCCACTGTAGCGCTGCAACACCGGCTCACCAATAATGTAGCCTTTGACGGTGACACGGTCACCATCCTTCACACTGGCAAGGTCACGAACCGTATAATCCTCATACCGGAACGGAACATACTCCAGCAAATCCATAACCGTAAAAACGCCCATGGCGTTTAGCTCAAGTGCTTTTTGAGCGCCAACTCCATGGACTTCACGTACTTGACATTGATTTAAATCCATCTCTTACACCGTACTCACGAAGGCTGCAATCGTACCTGGTCCAGCATGTGCGCCAATAACAGGACCTAGGGTAATATAATCGGCGTTCTCCACAGCAAACCGCTGCATAATGGCCTCCCGCAGCCCCTCCGCACCTTCCAAATTATTAGCATGAGCGATATGCAGCGTATGAATGGTCTTATCCGACACATCCGCGGCTAACAGATCAAGTATGCGCGCTATCGCTTTCTTGTTACCACGTACTTTATCAACAACGGTCACTTCACCCGCACTATCCAAAGTCAGAATAGGCTTAATGTTCAATAAGGAACCCAGCAGTGCCGACGCTTTACCAATTCGTCCGCCCTTTTGAAGGAACTCCAACGTATCAACAAGGAAATAAATGTAAAAGTTCGCTCTCATCTCTTGCACAAGCGCTGTAATTTCAGCGACGCTCTTCCCTGCTTGCGCAGCTTCCGCTGCAGCCACTACGAGCGCTCCTATCCCATAGGAAGCAGAACAGGAATCAACAAGGTGAACCTTACCAACCTGATCTCCCTCTAACAGCGTAGAAGCCAGCTCTGCCGTCCTGTACGTTCCACTCAACACAGAAGACAAATGAATCGAGATCACCTCGGTATCGGGCTCTTCCAGCAAGCCTTGATAGACAGCCAGAAACTCACCGGGTGACGGCGTTGACGTTGTTGGAAAGTGGGAAGATGACGTCAGCTTCCGATAAAAATCCTCAGACTGCAGCGTCACTGTATCTAGGTACTGTTCCTCGCCAAAATTAATTTTGAGTGGCACCATCTCAATGTTCAACGCTTCTCTGACAGCCAATGGAATATCTGCCGTGCTATCCGTTACAATGCGAATGTTTGTCACTGGGCTCACTCCAATCACGAATTTAAACTACCAGCTTGTATGCTCTTACTCAACCGAAAATAGGTAGGCATACAAAGGCTGTCCACCAGGATGAAGCTCAATTTCCATATCCGGATACGTCGCCTGAATAAAAGCTTCCAGCTCATCGGTTCCTTCTTCCGTAGCATCTTCACCCGTCAGAATCGTCACAATTTCACTGCTTTCATCAATCATCGCCTCAAGCAGCTTCTTGCACGCGTCCATCAAGCTTGGCTGTGAAGAGACAATTCGCCCATCTTGGATACCAATGAAATGACCTTGCTTAATATCCATACCATCCATATTCGTATCACGCACGGCATAGGTGACTTGGCCCGATTTTACACGTCGCAATGATTCACTCATCGCATCCGTATTTGTCTTTGCATCCGCCTTCTCTTGGAAAGCCAGAATAGCTGCAAGCCCCTGCGGAATGGATTTTGATGGGATAACAATAAGGGTTTTATTATCGACCAGCTCCACCGCTTGCTGCGCGGCTAAAATAATGTTCGAGTTATTCGGAAGCACATAAATCGTGTCCGCATCAATGCTGTTCACAGCGTTCACGATATCCTCTGTACTCGGATTCATCGTTTGTCCGCCTGAAAGCACGACATCAACGCCAACACTGGATAAAATATCGGTAATCCCATCGCCGAGTGCGACAGCAACAAAGCCATAAGGCTTCTTAGGAGCAGGCGCGGCAACAGCCGTCGTGGAAGAGATGGCTGCCGGAGCATCATACCCATGCGTCACATCTTCTAATATATGTGAATGCTGATCACGCATATTTTCGATTTTGATACGGCTTAAAGCACCGTAATTCATCGCTTGATTCATAACCTCGCCTGGATATTCCGCGTGAATGTGCACCTTCACAAGCTCTTCATCAGCAACGACAAGGAGCGAATCTCCCAGCTTGCTAAGCTGCTCACGAAACGTACCTTCATCAAACGTAAAACCCTTAACTTTGCCTGGGGCAATCGTCAGCATAAATTCTGTGCAATAGCCGAATTCAATGTCTTCTGTGGCCATATGGGCCTGTGCCGGCAAATGAGCATGTACTTCTTTGGCTAAGTTCATGCCAGGAAGAAGAGATACTTCACTTAAGTTGGTATCCATAGTAGCAAAATCCTCATCTACTTGTACCAAACCACCGTTTAGCGCCGTAACAAATCCTTCATAGACACATACAAGCCCTTGGCCCCCTGCATCCACAACGCCGACTTGCTTCAGAATCGCCAGCTGATCCGGTGTTTTGGCGAGTGCTTCCTTCGCCCTGCCCAACACCTCGTTCATCAGATCCAATAAGTCACTGCTGCGACGATATTGAACAGCGAACTTAGCTGCTTCCTTCGATACCGTTAAAATCGTACCTTCAACCGGCTTTACAACAGCCTTATAGGCTGTCTCTACGCCTTGTTGTAAGGCAGCCGCGAATTGCTGACCATTCACATGTTCTAAATCATGCACATGCTTCGCGAAACCGCGGAACAATTGCGACAAAATCACACCAGAATTGCCTCTTGCGCCCATCAGTAACCCTTTGGACAATGCATCAGCTGCTTTCCCAATATGAGAAGATGGCTTCTTCTTCAGTTCCTCACAACCTGCTGTGAGTGTTAAATTCATGTTGGTGCCAGTATCTCCATCGGGTACAGGGAAAACGTTCAATCCATTAACCTTATCTACATTCCTGCGAAGGTTATCCGCACCCGCCAAGACCATGGCAGTGAAGTCATTTCCATTTATTGAAATAAAGCGCTTACTCAAAGTGATTCCCCTTCCTGATTTTCGGGCTATTATTTGGCTACTCGAACGCCTTGAACAAAAATGTTCACATCGTCCACTTGCAGCCCTACAACGTCATTCAAAATATATTTGACTTTCGTTTGGACATTCCCTGCCACTACGGATATTTTGGTTCCATAGCTGACAATAATATAAAGATCAATTTCTAGTCGCCCGTTCTCTCTACGAACTTCTACACCGCGGCTCAAGTTATCTCGACCTAATAGTTCAGCTATACCATCCTTCAATTGCTTTCTTGTTGCCATGCCTACAAGCCCATAGCAATCTAATGCAGCAGATCCGGCCAGAGTTGAAATCACTTCATTGGTAATATACACTTTTCCATACTCGGTTGTGAGTTCAATCGGCATTATGTAACAACTCCTTCAAGTTTCGCTTTAGCAAGACTAATCTTCATTGTACTATAACATACTTCATAAATAAACGGCAAAAATGCGGTTAATTCGTTGACTCGGCTCCTTTTGCTATGCTATTATGTTTAAGTGTGTTTTTGCTGGAAGCATTACGTATCACAAGATTTAATTTGAGGAATACTGTCATGTCAAGCTTAGGCTTGCCACCCAGGCTTCTTTGTATACTGCCGAAGGAGGTGTCAAACATGTCCCGCAAATGTTTCATTACAGGTAAAAGTCCTAGTTCAGGAAATCACGTGTCCCACGCTAACAATAAAAACAAGCGTACTTGGGGAGTTAACGTTCAAAAGGTTCGCATCCTCGTTGATGGTAAACCGAAACGGGTTTACGTAAGTACTCGTGCGTTGAAATCCGGAAAAGTGGCTCGCGTTTAATTCGTAGCTGCGGATACTTAACTTACTTATGTGAATGACAAAAAGCACCTTAATCGGTGCTTTTTTTGCATTCTGGGGAGAATGATGTAAGTATAGGCACAACTTAGTTTTTGCTAAACGTATTAAGTACGGCTTTCACAAATCCTCCCAAAAATCTCGGCAGTTTGATTGTGTAGAATTTCATTCTCTACCCCTCCTTAGAGTTTTCGCCAGAAAACTGGCTTCCTAAGCATCCACTTAGCGTTTTCGTCAGAAAACAGACTTCGCCAGCTCTCTAGCTTCTTGAGCAAACGCTTCACAACGTGCATGACTGCTCCTTAACATCATTACAACAGTGTATGCCCAGAGCGGAGAAAACGTGACATCTATTTTTACTTCCTCCCACAATTCAGTTGCTTCCAGAAAGCAAAAAAAGCTACAAGAGCACTTCACTCTTGTAACTATATGTATGCGGACTATGGGGCGGTTATGCCCACCTGGTTATACAGTGCAACAATTAAACTGAAAAGGAAATAGAAAAATACCGAGATGACGATAAACCATACACGGAAGCTAATTTGTTCAAATCGACGAAAGAACCGCATCCCTACGTAGAGAGCGCCGAGCGAGAAAATGTACTTCACAAAATCGTCAATATGTGAAAAGCACGTCAATAATACCGCACAAAGCACACTGTACATCAGTAACCAGAGAAATCGCATTGTCCTTCGTCCCCTTTTAGCCCCGTATTCGTCTGATAGCCTCAGTGCGGTCCTGCTGCCCGAATACGGCATTGCCGGCTACTAAGACGTCAGCCCCCGCCTCTATGACCTGTCGTGCCGTTAACTCATTGATACCGCCGTCTACTTCAATGTGAAGCCCTGTGAGACCCTTCGCATTCGCTTGCTCACGCAGCGCGCGAATTTTGGTCAGCATCCCAGGGATGAATGCTTGTCCGCCAAAGCCTGGGTTCACTGTCATAATAAGCACAAGATCCAACTGCTCATCAAGCACGTGCTCAATGAGCGAGATGGGTGTAGCAGGATTCAGGACAACGCCTGCTTGAATACCGCTTTGCTTAATCAAGTCAAGTGTCCGATGAAGATGTGTACACGCTTCTACATGCACGGAAATCAGATCCGCGCCTGCCTTCACAAAATCAGGGATATAACGATCCGGATTTTCAATCATCAGATGAACATCAAGCGGCAGCTTCGTGACTGGACGAATCGCGTCAACAACCAATGGACCAATCGTAATATTGGGCACGAAATGGCCATCCATGACATCGACATGAATCCAATCTGCTCCGCCCTGCTCGACAGCTTTAATCTCGTCGCCAAGCTTGGCAAAATCGGCAGACAAAATAGAAGGTGCTACATATACCATTACGCCTAATACCTCCTCTTCCGTTCCTTGATTTCAGTTAAAAATAGCAAGTAGTGATCATAACGAGAAGCTGCAATCGTACCTTCCGCAACGCCATCCCGCACTTTACAGTCCGGTTCATGCAAGTGCAAGCAGCCTCTAAAGCGGCAGCCTTCTGCCACAGCGGCGAACTCCCTGAAACAGCTAGATAGGCCCTCAGCTTCAACTTCCATGAAATCAAGCTGACTGAACCCTGGCGTATCGGCAACAAGACCGCCATTAGCGAGCGGCAGCAGCTCCACATGACGTGTGGTATGCTTCCCTCTTCCTAATCGCTGCGAAATTGCATTCGTTTCCAGATCAAGACCACTAATCATTTTATTCAACAAAGAAGATTTACCTACGCCGGATTGCCCCGCGAATACACTAACTTTGCCATCTAGATGCTGCAGAATTGCTTCTACACCCTCTTCTAGTCGGGAACTTGTCGTAACGAAAGGATACCCGATGCCCTCATAGAGCTTCGTTATCCGCTCAAATTCCGCCGATGTCATCTCTTTGGCATGAGTGGGATTGTCATCCGACACCGTTAGCAGATCGCTTTTGGTGAAGCATAGAAGCACATCAATCCCCGTATTCTCAATATGCACCAGAAACTTGTCCAGTAGTTGTGTATTTAGAATAGGCTCTGTCACCGAAAAAACAAGCACAACCACGTTAACATTCGCAATCGGCGGACGAATGAGCTCTGAAGAGCGAGGAAGGATTTCTGTAACAGTCCCCTCCCCATTCTCTGTAGCCTCATACACGACACGATCTCCAACAAGCGGCGTTATATTTCTATTCTTGAACACGCCTCTTCCACGACAGGTTACCGTATTGCCCTCCAGTAGTGGAACCCCTTCAGGCAATACATAATAGTAACCGCTAAGCGCTTTGACAATAAGTCCTTGCGGCATTAATTGGCCCCTCCAGCAGGTGGTTTCGAAGCTGTTCCACCAGTTTGACCTTGGCCATTCCCACCAACAGGTATAGCGGGTCCGGTATTTTGTGTCTTCGGAGTCGGGGATGGACTAGGAGATACCGTTTTCCCATTTTTTTGATCCAAATAATCTTGATAGGTGCGTGTGATTGAATTAACCAAGCTGTCTCCTTCTTTGATCAAGATTACGGCTTTTTTGTCCGGTGAAACAATAACTTTGACATCTAAGTTTTGCGGCTTCGAGACTTTTTCAGTCAAGTATTCGAAATTCTCATACTGGGCATCGCTCACAATAATTTTGAACACGGAATCCTTGCCTTCTGTTGTCGGCTTCACAGGTACGCTAACCGTGAGTTGACCAGCTTCTTCTGGCAAACCATCACTAATAACGAGTGAAACTTCCCCGCCAATGGAGGCTTCCTCATCTTTTTTATAAGGAAACTGGGCGATTACTTTCCCTTTAGCTACTTTGTAGCTCTTTTCACGAGTAATCCCATTGACCGGGAGCTTCAGACCCAGCTTCGTAATTTGTGCCTTCGCCTCTGCTTCCGCCAAGCCAACTAAATCTGGCATTTTAACCGTTTCTTTCGCTTTGCTCACCGTTAAGGTAATTGCGGCTTTTTCCAGTTCAAACTCCTCACCAGGAGGCGGTGACTGCCTGAGAATCAGATCAGGCGCATTGTCGGATGTTTCCTGTTTGATCGTAATTTGCTCATCCTTAATACCGAGTCCCTGCAACTTTAATTTAACATCATTTAGGGTTTGCCCCGCATAGTTGTCCATTTTAATTTTGGGTATGCCTTTACTCACGTAAAGAATGACCTTCGTACCCACATTCAGTCTTAACCCGCTTGGATCTTGACGAATGACCGTATCCTTGGGCAATTTGCTATCCGCGTCGTATTCGACCGTCCAGCCTAATTTGGCAACTGTTAGTTCAGCTTGCGCTTGTGTCAGTATCTTGTTCTCGACATTCGGGACCTCAACGGTCTCAATGGCGAACATCCCTTTCACATAACCAACCATGTACCACATGGCGCCCAGCACAATTAACAAAACAGCAATCCAGACGAGCGGCTTAATCCAGCCTTTCCCCTTTGAAGGAGCTGGCTCTTCTCGCCAAGCTGGCTTATCTGGTTCATCATCGTCGTCGTCATCGAATTGAGCTAGCTGATCAGCGCGAATGGCTGGCATAACTAGCGTACGCTCTTCATCCATGCCATAAGCATCCCAGAAAGCAACCTTCGCTTCATTCCGACGATCTGGCGCCAAGCACGTATCGAGATCCGCCATCATCAGCTTCGCAGATTGGTACCGTTCTTCCGGCTTTTTGCGCATTGCCTTGAGTATAATGTTCTCTACACTTTGCGGAATCAACGGATTCACCTTACGCGGCTCTTCCACATCTTCCTGCAAATGCTTCAAGGCAACGGAAATCGGACTTTCCCCTAGAAAAGGAAGTCGACCAGTCAACATTTGATACATCACAATGCCAAGCGAATACAGATCGGACTTCTCTCCCGTATTCGTGCCTTTCGCATGCTCAGGCGAGAAATAGTGAACAGAACCGACAACAGATCCGGTTTGTGTAATTGTAGATGATGTCGCAGCTCTAGCAATACCGAAATCCGTTACCTTCACTCGGCCGTTTTTGCCGATTAGAATATTGTGCGGCTTGATATCGCGGTGAATAATTTCATTATGATGGGCGTGATCAAGTGCATCTGCAATTTGACTTGCATAATGAACCGCATCTTCCACCTGTAATGGCGCCTTTTCCTTAATCAAATCATTCAGTGTCTTGCCTTCGATATATTCCATCACGATGTAATGGACATCTTCTTCTTGCCCAACGTCATAAATACTGACAACATTAGGATGAGAGAGGGAAGCGGCTGCTTGAGCTTCTCTGCGGAAGCGACGAATGAATTCTTCATCGTGTACATATTGCGAACGCAGTACTTTGACAGCTACTTTGCGATTCAAAAGCAAATCATGCCCTTTGTAGACCAAAGCCATGCCGCCCCCGCCAATACGTTCTAAGATCTCATAGCGGCCTCCAAGCTTTCTACCGATCAATTCCCATCACCCCTTTTTCCGTCCGAATCCTGATCATGTGCAAATAAAAGGACCGTTACATTATCATCTCCGCCTTCGCGAAGCGCGCGCTGAATTAGCGCCTCAGCTGCATCTTCCAATTGCTCATTTTCCCGAACAATCCGCAAGATATCCGCATCATCGACCAACCCGCTCAACCCATCCGAACAAATGAGAATGACATCATCTGGACGCCACGTGTACTCATACAGGTCCACTTCCACACTAGGCTCAGTGCCCAATGCGCGTGTAATCCAATTGCGTCTTGGATGATGATCAGCTTCTTCCATCGTCAGCTGCCCATTCTTAACAAGCTCGTAAACCAAGGAATGATCTTCCGTCAATTGTGTGATCGATTCCCCAGTTAACTTATACGCACGACTATCCCCGATATGTCCGATAATAAGAAGCTCCTGTGAAGCAATAATGGCAACGACCGTCGTTCCCATGCCATGGTACTTTTCTTGATCCGACGCAAAAGCATAAATCTCCTCGTTCGCCTTCTCAATCGCTTCCCTCAATATTTGCTTACAGGACTCCACCGACATTCCCCAATGGATGGATTGCAATTGCGCTCCAATCGTGTCAATGGCCATTTGACTGGCAATATCACCAGCTTGATGCCCCCCCATCCCATCCGCAACAATAGCCAAAGATAGACCATTGAGTTGATGGTGGATGGCAGCACGGTCCTCATTGACTTGACGGACTTTCCCTATATCGGTACGACTTACCATCTTCATCCGGCTCTCACCTCATTTAGTGCTCTCCATATGCTTAGCTCGCAATTGTCCGCAGGCAGCCGCAATATCACTACCTTGTTCACGGCGTATGGTGGCATTAATTTTGCCCTTCTCGAGAATACGTTGGAAGGTAAAAATATCATCTCTCGGTGTACGCTTGAAATCACGTTCAGCCACAAAGTTGACAGGAATCAGATTCACGTGGCTAAGCGGCATATCTTTCAAGACAAGCGCCAGCTCTTCCGCATGCTCAGGCTGGTCATTCACTTCCCCCATAAGGGCATATTCAAACGTAATCCGTCTGCCTGTTTTGGCAATGTAGTACTTACATGCTTCGATGAGATCAACGAAAGGGAACCTGCGATTAACAGGCATTAGCTTCGATCGCAAGGCATCATTCGGCGCGTGAATCGAGATCGCCAGATTGACTTGCAAATTCTCATCCGCGAACTTATAAATGTTCGGCACAATTCCGCTCGTGGATACCGTGATGTGACGCTGCCCGATATTCAAGCCTTTAGGGTGAATCATGACACGCAGGAAATTCATGGTCGCTTCATAATTTTCGAAAGGCTCACCAATCCCCATGATCACGATGGAAGAAATACGCTCTCCCGTCTCATCGAGCAATTTCTGCGCTTTCACAACCTGAGCGACAATCTCGCCTGGTCGTAGATCCCGCTTCAGCCCACCCAAAGTGGACGCACAGAACGTACAGCCGACTCGACAGCCGACTTGCGTCGTTACACAAATACTGTTGCCGTAATTATGCTTCATCACGACGGTTTCGATGGCATTCTTATCTTCAAGCTCAAACAAGAACTTGACCGTGCCATCCTGAGATTGATATTTGGTAATCTCCGACAGGGTAACGAACTCAAACTGATTCTTCAGCTTGTCGCGAAGTGTTTTCGGCAAATTCGACATTTCGTCGAAGCTGAAAACGCGTTTAATATATAACCAGTCAAAAATTTGACCAGCACGAAACGCGGACTCCCCGTTGTCTTTAACCCAGCTTTGCCACTCATCCCAATTCAAATCATATACAAACGGTTTCTCTTTCTCATACGGCTTCAAACCCACTTTTATCACAACCTGTTGTTATTTCGTCTATTTTAAAATATTTTAACACAAAGCAGGAACGAACACACGTCCCTGTCTGTTACGCGTCACGCTTACGCAGCCGAGCGATAAAAAAACCGTCCGAATGGAACTGCTGCGGCAAAATTTGCACCATACCAGACGCAGCCCTCTTCGGGTCAATCTCCGTGAAAACTTCCGCTGGCAGCGGAGCTAACTCGAACTCGCTGTGCTCGGCAAGAAAGCGCTCGACCATACCCTCGTTCTCGGCCTGTTCAATCGTGCACGTGCTATACACAAGCACTCCGCCTGGTTTGAGCAGACGATGTACACGACTTAGAATCGCATATTGCGTTTCACAGATCGCATCGATTTCCGCTTCCTGCTTCGCCCATTTGAGGTCTGGCTTGCGGCGTATAACCCCAAGGCCAGAGCAAGGTGCATCCAGGAGGATGCGGTCGAAGGACTCCGCCGCAAAATGCTCGTCCAGCTTCGCAGCATCCATCACGAGCGTCTGAATCGACGATAGTCCCAGACGCTCCGCTTGATCTGCGATTAGTTTCTGCTTGTGCTCATGCAAATCACAAGCCCAAATCTGACCCACATCGTCCATTTTCTCGGCGATGTGAGCGGTCTTGCCGCCAGGGGCGGCGCAGCAGTCCAGCACCTTCATGCCTGGACGCGGGTCAAGAGCCTCGGCAACGAGCATCGAGCTCTCGTCTTGAATCGAGAAGTCCCCTTGCTGGAAGCCGGGGACTAACGCCATGTTCCCGGCCCCCTGCACAAGAATGCCGGCCGGGGCCAGCTCTGACGCTTCCGCGCTGAGGCCGCTAGCTTGGAGCTGCTCCAGCAGCTCCAAGCGGCTGCGCCGCCTCTCGTTCGCGCGAATGCTCACGTGCGGCGGCTCGTTGTTCGCCGCACAGATCTGTTCCGTCAGCTCCGGGCCGAGCTGACGAATCCACCGGCGCACGAGCCATTCCGGATGGGAATGGCTCAGTGCGATGCGCTTCACGTCGCCGAGCGCAGCCGGCAGCGTGAGCTCGTCCTTGCTGCGGATAATCGCGCGCAGCACGCCGTTGACCATGCCCGAGATGCCTTGGTGGCCTCGGCGCTTCGCGATATTGACCGCTTCGCTTACGACCGCATGATCCGGGATGCGGTCCAAATAGTGCAGCTGATAGAAACTCAGCCGCAGCAAGCACCTTACCCAAGGCTCCAGCTTCGCGAGCCCTTTGCTGACGAATCGCTCTAAGAAGAAGTCGATCGTATTCTGACGCCCGATCGTGCCATACACGAGTTCGGTAGCAAGACCGGCATCAGCTCGCTCCAGCGCATGCTTTTGCAGAACTTGATTTAGCAGCAGATTACTATAAGACTGATTCTCTTCAACTCGAATAAGTACGTCCAGTGCCGCATCACGGGCAGAACGCTTAACAGCGCTGCTCTTCGCAGCGCCCGAGGATGATTTTGGCGCAGAGGGCTTGCTGCCTCTCTGCGAATTCGTTGCGTTTTGTGGACGACTTGGTTTGTTTGTAGACAAAATCAAAAACCTCATTTTTTTCGTGGCATTGTAAATTGATATTACTTCGTGTTGCTTTAAGCGTTCCCGAGTACGGTACCCACAGGAATTTGCGCTCCGCGAATGAATTCCGATACAGGCATCGCCTTTTTGCCAGCAGGTTGAATCTCCGTTAGCCACAATGTGCCTGCTCCCGTCATGACTTCAATCCCTTGCTCACTGCAGCTAAGCACGGTACCTGGCGCTGCGCCAGACTGCTCCTTGCCTGCTTGCGTCGGCTTCAAGCTCGCCCATACCTTCAACACTTCCCCATTCCAATAGGTATACGCACCAGGAAACGGGTTTAAACCTCTAATATGATTCCACAGCTCCGTTGCTGAACGTGACCAGTCCAGAAGTTCATCTTCCCTGCGAATATTAGGAGAATAGATCGCATCAGCCTCATTCTGAGGAACAGCTTCGATCCGACCGGCCAGTAAATCTGGCAGCGTCCGCTTTAGCAAATCAGCCCCAGCTATACTCAGTTTGTCAAACAACATCCCTGTCGTATCCGTATCCTCAATCGGAAGTGCAACACGAGAGATCATATCTCCCGTATCCAATCCAACCGCCATATACATGATGGTAACGCCTGTTTCGGCCTCACCTCGCATCACAGCATGATGAATCGGCGCTCCTCCCCGATATTTCGGAAGCAGCGATGCATGAATATTAATGCAGCCATACTTAGGCAAATCTAACACCGATTTCGGTAAAATTTGACCATAAGCCGCTGTTACGATTAAATCTGGCGCAAGCTGGCGAATCTGCTCTACAGAATCCGCCTCACGCAGCTTCACTGGTTGAAGCACCGGGATGCCATGCTTCTCCGCTTCTACCTTCACTGGTGTCGGCGTAAGGACGCGTTTGCGTCCCTTCGGCCGATCCGGCTGCGTGACAACGGTGGTCACGTTATAACCTTCCTCCAAGAGTACACGCAAGGAGGGAACTGCAAAATCCGGCGTACCCATGAAAATGATATTCACGCTTCTTCTTCCTCTTCTTCATCGGCTGTATACGTTTTGACTGCAAGATCTGTAAACAATACGCCATTCAAGTGATCGATCTCATGGAAAATACAACGAGCTAACAGCTCTGTGCCTGTAACTTCAATCGGATTGCCATGACGATCTTGACCTTTCGCCGTTACGTTCAACGCACGAAGCACATCGCCACGAAGACCAGGAATACTCAAACAGCCTTCTGGCCCCATTTGCTCACCGCTGGATACGACGATCTCTGGGTTCACCATTTCGATCAATCCACCGTGCTCTTCGCCGCAATCCATGACGATTACACGCTTCAGAATACCGATTTGTGGAGCAGCAAGACCAACGCCTTCCGCTTCATACATCGTATCTGCCATATCATCAAGCAATTTATGCAGATTGGAATTAAATTTCGTAACTGTGATCGCTTTCTCGCGCAGCACAGGATCTGGATCTTTAACAATAATACGAATAGCCATGAATGTGCACCTACCTTTAAGTCGTCTAGATTAGGGGTTATTACATCAAATATTGCGGGTCAACATCCACGCTTATTAGCAGCTTTTCTTTGGCTGAGCGCTCCTCAAACCAAGCTACTGTCTTCCCAACGATTTCTGCAGCTCTATCTTCCCCACGATATTTTACCACGCATTGGAATCGATATCTATCTTTGATTCGGGAAATAGGCGAGGCCACAGGTCCTAACACGTCAAAATGAAAAGATGAATCCATCGATACCGCATCCGCAAACAAGTCTACCTGCTGCCTCGTATACGGAAGAGCGATCTCTTTCAACCGTGTAACAAAGGCTTCCGCCATGCGCACCAAGAGGGGTACTTGTTCGTGTGAGAACGTAATTAAAATCAATCTTTGATAAGGCGGATACCCTAAATTTGCCCGAATATCCATTTCATGATTGGCGAAAGCGATATAGTCATGATGACTTGCATATTGCACGCTGTAATGGTCAGGTGTATACGTTTGTACAAACACTTCCCCTTGCTTCTCATGCCGTCCCGCTCGACCAGCAACTTGTGTTAACAGCTGGAACGTCCTCTCGGCGGAGCGAAAATCAGGGATATTCAGCACGGTATCTGCCGCGATAACCCCAACTAAGGTAACATCCGGGAAATCCAACCCTTTTGCCACCATCTGCGTTCCCAAAAGAACATCCGCCTGTTTCTCACGAAACATCGTCAACAATTTCTCATGCGAGCCCTTTTCAGTCGTCGTATCCACATCCATGCGAATGACCCTAATACCAGGAAATATCTTACTCAGTTCTTCCTCGACACGCTGCGTCCCGGTCCCAAAATGGCGAATATGCTCAGACTGACAGCTCGGACACTCCTTCACTTCACGCTCTGCATAACCGCAATAATGACAACGCAGCGCATGTGAGCTTTGGTGATACGTTAATGAAATGTCGCAATGCGGACACTGCGAAACGAAACCGCACGTCCGGCACATCACGAATGTCGCATAACCGCGTCGATTTAGCAGCAATACCGTCTGTTCTTTCTTGTGTAACCGTTCTTCGATCGCTTTATACAAAGACCTGCTAAACATCGACCGATTGCCGGTTTTCAGCTCCTCCCGCATATCCACAATCGTCACAGGCGGCATAGGTCTGCTCGCAACGCGCTCTTTCATGGTCAGCAATGTAAAAGGAGGTTTAGGGCGATCTCTCCGGCGTCTCGTTTTCTCTATACTCTCGAGTGAAGGCGTAGCGGAGCCGAGTACCACAACGGCATCTTGCTGCTTCGCCCTTTGAACAGCCACATCACGGGTATGATATTTAGGACTCTCTTCTTGTTTATACGAGGATTCATGCTCTTCATCTATAATGATCAAGCCAATGTTCGTAAAAGGGGCAAAAATCGCCGAACGTGCGCCGATTACGACCTTTACCTGCTTGCGTGTAATTTTACGCCACTCGTCATATCGCTCGCCATTGGACAAGCGGCTATGCAGAACAGCAACTAGGTCGCCGAATCTCCCTTTAAAACGCTCCACCATCTGCGGCGTCAATGAGATTTCCGGCACAAGCACAATCGCTTCCTTATCCATATCCAAGCATTGCTGGATGGATTGTAAGTATACCTCTGTCTTTCCGCTTCCCGTCACCCCATGGAGCAGAAACACCTCATGTCGATCTTCCGCCACCGCATCGCGGATAGGGGCAAACACACCGCTCTGCTCCTCCGTCAGAGTAAGCGGCCTCGTCCGTTCAAAAGCACGACCCATATACGGGTCGCGCATCACTTCCACCTCGCGCAGCTCGATCCAGCCGCGATCAGCCAAACTTTTGACCGTGCTCGCTCCGACCTCAATCGTTTCCATCAGCTCCGTCAAACGAATAGCATGCGGATGTTCAATCAAATATCGCAGTACATCTTTCTGCTTATTCGCTCTGGCCGGAAGCTCAGCAAGCGCTTCTTCCAGTCCATGACCGCCTGCAGGTGGAAATACGGTTAGCGCCTTTTTGGTATTCATCCGATCTTTCACTAGCTGCACTTCCGTCAGTCTACCTGATGACAACAGCTCTTTAATCAGAGCGCCTTCCTTTGAAAAACGCTCCAACAATACGTCCATGGAAACCGATTCCTTACTCTTCACAAAGCTAATAATCGCTTCAATATCGGGCATATCGAGAAGGGATTGATCCTCAGATTCATCCCCTACGATAATGACACGTTCATATTTCGCTTTCAATGCCGCAGGAAGCATCGCCTGCAGAGCAGTTACTTCATGACACATATACATGCGGCTGATCCAACGTCCAAGACTGACAAGTTCACTTGTCAGAGGTGGAACCAGATCCAACACATTTTGAATCGGCTTGATGCGCTTTGCGTCTACTTCCGTTTCCTCTTGCAGTTCGACCACAAAGCCTTGCAGAACGCGTGGTCCAAAAGGTACACCTACTCGGCTGCCGACTTCGACCCACTTACGCAGAGATGACGGCACTTCATAGTCGAACGCCCGATTCGTTTGCTTAGCTGGGACATCGACAATGACTTTGGCGTACATTAGGATTCCCCCGCAGTCGCAGCCATTCGTTCTGCAGCAAGCTCAAGCAGTTTACGTGCAACATCCCATTTGCTTTGAATCGGAAGCGCTTGTACAAGCCCAGTATGATCATAGAAGCGAACGACATTCGTATCCCCGCCAAAGCCTGCGCCCTCTTGAGACACATCGTTCCCTACGATAAGGTCACAATTTTTGCGCTTCAGCTTGTCCATCGCATGCTCATCCAAGCGTTCTGTTTCCGCAGCAAACCCAATAACAAACTGTTTCGCTGTTTTCAGCGTACCAATTTCCTGCAAAATATCCGGATTCTTCACCAGCTCCAGCGTGAAAGAATCTGCCTTCTTTTTGATTTTCTGCTCGGCAACCACTGCAGGGCGATAATCGGCTACAGCAGCTGCTTTAATGATGAGCTGGCTTTCCGCGAGCCTGCTTAATACCGCTTCGCGCATATCCAGTGCAGACTGCACAGGCACAAGCTGCACGCCTTCAGGTACGGTTAGAGCCGACGGCCCTGACACTAGGGTTACTTTCGCCCCCATGCGTACCGCTGCTTCCGCAATGGCATAGCCCATTTTGCCTGAAGAATCATTAGTCAAATAACGAACCGGATCCAGACGTTCAACCGTGCCTCCAGCCGTCACTAGGACGCGTTTGCCCGTTAAGAGCCCCGCCTCTCCTTGAAAATGCCGCTCAACCGCAGCAAAAATCTCTTCCGGCTCAGCAAGACGACCTTTGCCCACATACCCACAGGCAAGCTGCCCCTCGCCAGGCTCGATGAAACGAACGCCGCGGCGACGCAACGTCTCCATGTTCGTCTGCACAGCTGGATTCGCGTACATATGCACATTCATCGCCGGAGCCACCCAGATCGGTGCCATGGTCGCAAGCAATGTCGTGCTTAGCATATCATCACCCAGCCCTAAGGCGAGCTTGCCGATCGTATTGGCCGTAGCTGGAGCGATCAGCACGAGATCCGCGCTATCCGCCAAATTGATATGAGACACAACTGCGGGATCCTTCTCATCGAAGGTATCGACAAAAACATGATGGCGCGACAAGGTTTGAAACGTTAACGGTGCAACGAATTGCACCGCGGAGCGTGTCATGATGACCCGCACAATAGCCCCCGCTTGTGTTAATTTACTCGTTAACGCCGCAGCTTTATAAGCCGCAATGCCTCCACAGACACCGAGCACAATCGTTTTACCCTGCAAAACACCCATGGGAATCCCCTTTCGAAATACCAAATGAGAAAAAAATAACAACCACGAGGGTTGTTGGGTAAGGCAGTTTATTTCTTCGCGTATTTTTCGCTCTCGTTTGTGTTAATTTTTTCGTAACCGATGTAATTCCCGTATAGTTCTTCTAATGCAACACCGACATGTTTATGAGCTTTTTGACCTTTCAAATCCGATTTCGCACCATCACGAAGGGATCTAGCTCTTTTGGAAGCTGCAACAACCAGGGAATACTTGCTGTCTACGATATCGAGCAGTTTATCAATTGAAGGGTATAACATTCAATTCACCTCATCCATCCATTGTACGATTTTTGGAAACATACGATCTTTTTTGCAATGTTCAGCCGCTAAAATGGCTTGAATCTTAGCACACGCGGTATCCACATGATCATTCACAATGGCATAATCATAGTGTTCCATTAAACGAATCTCATCGATGGCCACAGACATCCGGCTGCGAATGACTTCGTCTGTTTCCGTGCCTCGTGTAACGATGCGATTCTCTAGCTCATCCAGAGAAGGCGGCAGCAAGAAAATAAATACACCTTCGTCAAACTTCTGTTTGACCTGAAGTGCACCCTGCACCTCAATCTCCAAAATAACATCGTGACCTGAACGCAGTGTTTCTTCAACAAAACGTCTTGGCGTTCCATAGAAGTTCCCCACATATTCAGCCCATTCCAGCACTTCATCGGTTTCAATCAACTGCTGAAACTGCTCACGCGTTTTGAAAAAATAGTTAACGCCATCTACTTCACCTTGTCTAGGTGAACGTGTCGTGGCTGATACCGAATAGACAATATCCGGAGCAACTTTACGCAGCGCCGCACAAACGGTGCCCTTGCCGACACCAGAAGGGCCGGATAAAACAATCAGAATACCTCTCTCACGCTCAAGAGTGTTCGTATTACTCGTCATGATCATCGTCCTTATTCGAAAGTCTATGCGCTACCGTCTCTGGTTGTACTGCCGACAAAATCACATGATCGCTGTCCGTGATAATAACGGCACGGGTTCTTCTACCATATGTAGCGTCAATCAGCATGTGACGATCACGCGCTTCTTGAATGATTCTCTTGATCGGAGCTGATTCTGGACTCACGATCGAGATAATGCGGTTCGCCGATACGATGTTGCCGAACCCAATATTAATTAATTTGATAGCCATCTAGGACTTCCTCCTCGCGAAGCGCATGCAAGCTTCACTCGATATTCTGTATTTGTTCCCGCATTTTCTCAAGCTCTGCTTTCATCGCAATCACTCTCGCCGTAGGCTCGGAATGATTGGACTTGGATCCGATCGTGTTCACTTCTCGATTCATTTCTTGAATCAAGAAATCCAGCTTTCGGCCCACAGGCTCTTTGTCTAACAGCAATGATTCACATTGCCCGAAATGACTCTTCAGACGAGTTAATTCCTCATCCACGTTAGAACGATCTGCGAAGAGAGCAATCTCAGTCGCTAAGCGCTGCTCATCCACAGGTATTCCATCGAGAACAAGGGACTGAATACGAATGGTCATCTTCGTCGCATACTCCTGAACTACTTGAGGAGCTAACGCTTCTAATTCATGATGAATTCGCTTCATCTCGGCTAGCCGTTCACGAATATCCTGCTCTAAGTTTTCACCTTCGCGGTGTCTCATCACAGATAACTGCGTGACAGCCTCCTGCAAACAGGCGCATAGCTCCTGTTCGATCTCGTCATCAAGCTCTTGACGTACATCTTTCATTTGAATCAGCTCAGGAAGTCTCAATAAATCAATGAGTTCTACCTGACCCGTGATCCCATACCGCTGCTTCAACTGCTGGGCTGCTTCCAGATAAGCATCTGCCAAAGCATAATTAACCGTTACGTTCTTCGGGGAAGCCGCTTCACGTTCTGCCGTGATAAAAACGTCTACACGACCTCGCTTCACAGCATGCAATACCGTTTTCTTCAAAGCGTCCTCAAAAGCTGCCCATTCCTTAGGCAAACGAATAGACACTTCACTATACCTATGATTGACCGATTTCACATCGATAAACACGTTGTATCCCGCAAAAGAACGATTCGCTTGTCCGAACCCGGTCATACTGCAAATCATTCTAATCACATCCATTACCCTATTTTAATTCATTTTGAAAGTGGGTACAAGTGGAAATCATGCCTTTTCGACTTTTCCCACACGTAGTTCGTCAGATCTACGCACATTTCATAGGCCAGAAAGGGAGTCATTAAATAAATACCATTAAAGTATTCCATCGCCGTATCCAGCAGTTCTTTGGCAATTTCCACACCCATAGCACGACCTTCTGGTCCCTTCAAACCATCCATGCGCGCCCGTACTTCATCGGACAATCGAATACCAGGAACCTCATTGTGCAGGTATTCGGCATTGCCACCACTAGCAAGTGGAGCGATACCGATGAAAATAGGAATTTGTAAATGCTTGGTCGCTTCATAAATATCTTTAATGAGCTTTGCATCGTACACAGGCTGCGTCATGATATAATCTGCGCCTGCCTCAATCTTGCGCTCCAAGCGCTGAACGGCTTTATCTAAATGCTTCACATTCGGGTTGAATGCCGCACCAACGACGAAGTTAGCCTTCTGCTTCAACGGTTTACCAGAGAAGGCGATGCCTTCGTTGAGCTGTTTGATCATTCGAATAATTTCGAATGAGGTGAGATCGTATACAGAGCTGGACCCCGGAAGATCGCCGAACTTGGCGGGATCGCCGGTCACGGCCAGCACGTGGTCTATGCCCAGCGCGTGCAAGCCCATGAGATGGGACTGGGTCCCGATCATGTTGCGGTCACGACACGCGATGTGAATGAGCGGACGCGCGCCCAAACGCTCCTGCACGAGGTAGCCGAGGGCTAGGTTGCTCATGCGCGTCACGGCAAGAGAATTGTCGGCCATCGTAATGGCGTCGACATGCGCATCCTGCAGGGCCTTCGAGCCCTGCATGAACTTCTCGATGTCGAGATCCTTCGGAGGATCCAGCTCGACAATGACGGTTTTGCGCTGCTTCACGATCTCCAGCAGCGAAGGGATGCCCGCCGGCGGCGCAGGCTTCGCCGGTGCCGGCTCGAGCACAATCGCCGCAGCTCCCGAGGGGATTGTGCCAGGCGCAGCCGGCACGTAGCCTTGCAGCGCCTTCGCCACAGCAGCGATGTGCTCCGGCGTTGTGCCGCAGCAGCCGCCAATGATGCGCGCGCCTAGATCAGCGAATCGCAACGCGCTTTCGGCGAAGTACTTCGGCGTCGCTGCATACGTATAGTGCCCGTCTACGTAGTCGGGCAAACCTGCGTTAGGAAACGCCGAGAATGGAATACCAGGAATAGGCGCGATTTTCTCCATCGAACGCAGAATCCCGTTCGGGCCGACGCGGCAGTTAAAGCCGATCACGTCAGCACCTTCATCACGCAGACGCAGAAAAGCTTCTTGCAACGGTACGCCGTCTTGCGTACTGCCTGTACCTTCATTCGCAAACTGGCAGATCACAGGAAGTCCGCTCATACTGCGGATAATCCGCAAGGCTAGCTGCAACTCTTCTAAATCATAGAAGGTCTCCAGCAATAACCCATCCACGGGTGAGTCTAACAAAACGCTGATTTGCTCTCGCAGCGACTCCTCCACGTCAGAAGTTCTTACGTTTTTGCGCTTGCCAGCACGAATAGAGCCGATAGCCCCCACTACATAAGCGTCGTCGCCAACCGCATTCCTAGCCAATTCAACACCAGCACGATTGATAGCTTCAACGTCGCCTTCCAACCCATATTTCGACAATTTCTCCCGATTCGCCGAAAACGTATTCGTTTCAATAAGACGAGCACCTGCCTCGAAATAACGGCGGTGCACGTCAGCGACCGTTTCCGGTCTAAGCAAATTCAATTCTTCATATGAAATGCCGACGGGAAATCCCATCTGATATAAGTATGTCCCCATTGCGCCGTCACCGGTCAAAATCTCCCGTTGCAGCGCGGTACGAAGATCCAATTTCATGCGTCATTTCCCCTATCTATCCGACATGTAAAGCCTATATTCTTATAGTTTGCCTGCAAATACTTCTTCTGCAGGTCCCGTCATATAGACGTGATTATCCGCTTCCAGCCACTCGATGAACAAGTCTCCACCTTTAAGTGAAACCGTCGCCTCACGATCCGACAAACCATTCAGCACAGAGGAAACTAGCGTAGCACACGCGCCTGTTCCGCAAGCTAGCGTTGGCCCAGCACCTCGCTCCCAAACACGCATATCTGTGTAAGCACGGTCGCGAACGGTTGCGAATTCGACATTTATTTTGCGCGGAAACATCGGATGTGCTTCAAGCTTCGGCCCCCATGTAGCGAGGTCAAAATTCACTGCATCCTCCACATAAATGACACAATGCGGGTTCCCCATGGACACTGCTGTGAAACGAAACGATCTGCCATCTACTTCAATCGGGTAATCGATCACCGCGTTGGCATCTACCGTCGTTGGCACCTGAAGTCCTTGAAGAATGGGCTCTCCCATGTCCACACGAGCGGTCACAACTTTACCATCTTGCACGTGCACTTGAACTTTCTGTACACCAGCACCAATGGTTTCAATCGTAATTTCTGTTGCATCAATCAACTTATGGTCGTACACATATTTGGAAACACAGCGGATCGCGTTGCCACATTGTTCGGCTTCTGACCCATCTGAGTTAATAATGCGCATTTGAAAATCTGCTTTTTCGGAAGGAAGAATAAAGACGACGCCGTCAGCACCGATGCTAAAAAATCGATTACACAGCTGAATAGCCAGCTGGTCAGCCCCGGCAGGCAGCTCTTTCTCTCCGGCTACGACGATAAAGTCATTGCCAAGTCCATGCATTTTCGTAAAATTCATGTCAAGCACCCCTATGTGCGGTTTAGCCATTATCATAGCGTAAAATCGATGGTATGCATAGCCCTACCCCCTCAAAGCACGGTCATAGTCGCGAAATCGCCACATCTTGCTTAGAAACAAAAATACAATGAAAAAGCCGCCTCACGGCAGCTTTTTTCACTTCTCTTATCTAAAACTCGGCTTCGAAGATTTACTGTACACAGAAGCGCTCGAACCTCTCGAACCTCTGGAGCCTTTGTTGCGTTTTGGCGACAATACACTGCCCAAGCCCATAAAGAACGTCGGAATACCCGCTGCAACAAGAATGAGAATCCAGTCCTTCCATCCCAGTGGAACAGTTTTGAAGATCGGTTGCAATGCATCGACATACATCACGCCGAGCATAAGAATGAGCGATGACAATACAGCAAGCACTAAGTACTTATTTTGCAAAGGATTGCGGTGGAAAATGGAACGTGAGCTGCGACAATCAAACACATGGATGAGCTGCGCCATAACTAGGGTCGCAAACGCGACACTTTGTGCTTTCAATAATGTATCTGCATCGGATGGATTCACACGTAAGATGAGCCAGAAGGCACCTAGTGTACATACCCCAATGAGTATGCCTCGGGAAATAATTTTCCAGCCTAAGCGTCTTGCAAAAATACTTTCTTTCGCCGAACGCGGCTTATGCTGCATTAAGTCTTTCTCTGCTTGATCCACACCCAGTGCCATGGCTGGCAGACCATCGGTGACCAAGTTTACCCACAAAATCTGAATTGGCACGAGCGGGAGCGGAAGTCCCGCCATCATGGCGATAAACATCGTCATAATCTCCCCTACGTTGGATGCCAGCAAATAACGAATGAATTTACGGATATTTTCATAAATGCTGCGTCCCTCTTCAATCGCTGCAACGATGGTTGAGAAATTATCATCACTAAGAATTAAAGATGAGGCCTCTTTTGATACATCAGTGCCCGTAATCCCCATAGCAATCCCGATATCCGCAGCTTTAATCGCTGGGGCATCGTTGACTCCATCACCCGTCATAGCAACAACGTGCCCATTACGTTGCAACGATTTAACGATTCTAAGCTTATGCTCTGGAGAAACCCTAGCATAGACGTATGTATCGTTGACTTTGGCATCCAGCTCATCATCCGAAAGCTGGCCGATCTGCTGCCCGCTCATACTTACACCGTTGGTTGGAATCATACCCAACTGCTTTGCAATAGCTTCAGCTGTTGTTTGATGATCACCTGTAATCATAACCGTCTTAATGCCGGCTTTACGGCATTTAGAGATCGCATCACGCACTTCCTTACGCGGAGGATCAATCATACCGGTTAAACCTACGAAGACTAAGCCATTTTCGACATCCTCATGATCGTCAAACCGATCACTTGCTTTAAGCTCCTTATAGGCAATACCCAACACACGCAGTGCTGATTTGGCCATACCTTCGTTCGCTGAGATGACCTTTTGCTTCAACGTAGAGGTGAATGGAATGACTTTGCCCTCCCACAGAATGTAACTGCAATGCTGTAACAGTACATCCGGTGCCCCTTTCGTACAAGCCATGCGGCCATTTTCAGAGGACACGAGGACGGACATCCGTTTACGCTCCGAGTCGAAAGGAAACTCAGCTATTCTTTTATATTTTTCACGGAGCGAAACTTGGGTAATCCCACTCTTGGCACTCAGAACGACTAAAGCACCTTCGGTTGGATCCCCTTTGATATTCCAAATGGAAGTAGAACCCTCTGCGCCATCTTTCCCTTTTTTCCGCTTCGTTTCCTGCTTCTCTTCAATTAAGGTTGCGTTATTACAAAGAGCTGACACATGAAGCAACTTCGAGAGTGAAGGATGCTTATGCACATCGGTATGCTGGCCACTTAACAGAATGTTACCAACCGGCGCATAACCGTCTCCCGTTACCTCTAACACATCACCGCCGACCCACAAATGAGTGACTGTCATTTTGTTCTGCGTTAACGTTCCTGTTTTATCTGAGCATATGACGGAAGCACAACCTAATGTTTCAACTGAAGGCAGCTTTCTAACGATAGCTTTGCGTTTAATCATTCGTTGTACACCTAGAGCCAGTGCAATCGTTACAATCGCTGGGAGCCCTTCAGGGATAGCCGCAACGGCTAAGCTGACGCCAGCCAAGAACATGGCATAAGGTGGTTGTCCATGCATAATACCTGCTACAACAACAAGAATGGTCAATGCAATGGCGACGATAATTAAAATTTTACCTAATTGCTCCAAACGATGCTGCAGGGGCGTTTCCATGGATTCGGTATTTTGAATCAGGTCAGCGATTTTGCCCATTTCTGTGCCCATCCCGATTCGAACAACAACTGCTTTCGCCGTACCACGAGAAACCATCGTCCCCATGAAGCCCAGATTACGTTGATCCCCCAGCGGAACTTCATCATGAGGAATAGCAGCAATCGTTTTACTAACAGCAATGGACTCCCCGGTTAAGGCCGACTCCTCGATATAGACGCCATTGGTCTCCAAAAAGCGGACATCCGCCGGGACTCTGTCGCCGCTCTCCAGGAATACAATATCACCTGGAACCAGATCACGCGCCGGAATTTGATGTACAGCCCCTTCTCTCCAAACATTCGCATTAGGTGCAGACAGCTCTTTCAGTGCACGAAGTGAGCGTTCCGCTCGAAATTCTTGGGTGAAGCCCAAAATCCCATTCATCACAATAATGACGACAATCGTAATCGCATCTAAATATTCACCTAGCAAGCCGGATATTAGAGTCGCCCCCAATAGGACCAGCACCATGAAATCTTTAAATTGATTTAAGAGCAGTGTGATTGGTGATACACGCTGCCCCTCTGAGAGCTCGTTTCGCCCTACCTCAGCCTGACGTTTCCAAGCTTCTTCCCAGGGCAATCCTTGCTGTATATCCACCTGCTGCAATTGCAAGACATCCTCCGAGTTCAACTGGTACCACTTATTCTGACTCATCCGCCCTTCTCCCTCCCACATCCACTTGATCTTGTCTCACACTTTAAAGTTTTTCGAAGAAAAACTCGCTTCGGAAGCATACGCTTATACGTATTTGTATTCAGACAAGCAGGAAAATATCCCTGAAATCATCTTTCCTTCCCAGAGCCCCTTAAGTTTTTGTGAAAAGTATGGCATCATAGAGATTAGCAACGTTGTCAGCCACGGAACTGGTTGCGAAATTACAGTCGCGAAAGGCAACTAGCCCCAAAGAATGGAGTTGTATGCATCATGGCTTTAGACGGACTCGTCCTTCATGCAATTGTTCACGAGCTTCAAATGTATGTAGGAGGCCGAATTAATAAAATTCATCAACCGAGTGAAAATGATATTGTCCTGCAAATTCGCACTCAAAGGCAGAACGTGAAACTGCTGCTTTCTGCTAACCCTACTTATCCACGGGTTCAAACAACAGAACAAGTATCTATTAATCCAATGGATGCTCCCATGTTCTGTATGCTGCTTCGCAAATATTGCGAGAGCGGGGTCATTGAGGCCGTAGAGCAGATTGGCATGGAACGGGTCATTCGTTTCCAAATTCGTCATCGTGACGAACTAGGTGATGTCTCCCTCAAGTATATTATTGTGGAAATCATGGGACGCCATAGCAATATCATTCTCCTCGACCCTGAAACAGACACGATACTCGATGGTATTCATCATGTTACACCAGCCATTAGCTCTTATCGTGTTGTCATGCCAGGCAGCAAGTATGTGGCACCACCGGAGCAGGACAAGCAAAATCCACTAGAAGTGGATGCTGAAGCTTTCGTACAAACGCTAGCGAATACGCAATCGCACGAGGAAGGCGCAGTGCCAATCCAACCCGAGCAGCAATTAGTTGCAGCATTCAGCGGACTTAGTCCCTTGATTGCCAAAGAAATTGTGTATCGAAGCAAGCAACGAAACGAGGCAGCAGACACTGTCTCACTATGGCAATCATTCAGCGAAATCATGACGGCCACACGCGAGAATCGCTACGAACCGGTTATTGTAGAGCAAGAATCGACCGGCAAGCTGAGCTTTGCGATGACGCCGCTCACGCATATCGCAGGTACGACGAAATCGTATCCAACGCCAAGTGCGTGTTTGGAACAATTTTATGGCGACAAGGCCGAACGAGATACGGTTAAACAGCGTGTATCTGACCTATTGAAGTTTTTACAGAATGAAGTCAATAAAAATATTAAAAAACTGGAAAAACTCCAGGATACGATCGAAGACTCCAAAGATGCGGATAAATTTCGAATCCTAGGCGAGCTATTAACCGCTTCGCTTCATACGATAAAAAAGGGTGACAAATCCGTACAAGCCATCAATTACTATGAGGAAGATCAGGCGATGATCACCATCACCCTTGACCCGCTCCTTGGACCTGCGGAGAACGCACAGCGCTATTTTAAAAAATATACGAAATTGAAAAACAGCACGGCTATCGTAGAGGAACAAATCACCCAAACACATCAAGAAATTACCTACCTCACCACTCTGCTCCAACAATTGAGTGTCGCCTCATTGCCGGATATAGAAGAAATTCGCGATGAACTTATGGAGCAAGGCTATGTGCGTGACCGCAATAAGAAGCAGCGCAAGAAAAAGAAAAAAGACAAGCCCGCTTTAGCCTGCTACGAATCGAGCGAGGGCGTGCCTATCTATGTGGGGAAAAATAATACGCAGAACGAATATCTGACGAACCGCCTGGCATCATCCATGGATACCTGGCTGCACACGAAGGATATACCTGGCTCTCACGTCGTAATACGCGGCGAATTCAGCGACACAACCTTGCTTGAAGCAGCGCAGCTAGCTGCCTACTTCAGTCAAGCCAAAAACTCCAGTCAAGTTCCTGTTGATTACACAACGATCAAGCATGTCCATAAGCCAAACGGCTCGAAGCCCGGCTTTGTCATTTATGTGAACCAGAAAACTCTGTATGTAACGCCGGAAGAGGAAGAGATCAAGCAATTGAAAGTGACGATTAAATAGACATGCCAAAAAAACCTATCGGGATTCTACATCTCGATAGGTTTTTCATGTATATGACTGTGACTAATCCCATTGCTTAACTAATGAAAGTAGATAGGCCTTAACTTGCTCTTGCAGATCCGGACGCTGTAACGCGAGTTCAATCGTCGCTTCAATATACCCCAGCTTGTCCCCCACATCATACCGCTTCGCTTGCATGAGATATGCTGCCATCTGCTGCTCTTTATTCAATACACGCAAAGCGTCTGTTAATTGAATTTCACCGCCGCGACCTGGCTCTTGCTTCTCAAGGATGCCAAAAATTTCAGGCATAATGATATAACGGCCGATTACCGCTAAATTCGATGGTGCTTGATCACGATCCGGTTTCTCTACCAGATCCTCAATCAAGCGATAATTCGCGCGGCTCGTCGCTGGAGAGATAATACCGTACTTACTAACATCCGCCCAAGGCACCTCTTGAACCGCAATGACGGAGGTTTCTGTTTGCTCATAAATATCCATCATCTGTTTAAGCCCTGGCGGAGTAGATTGAAGAATATCATCGCCTAGCAGAACGGCGAACGGCTCATCCCCGATAAATTTACGCGCACAAAGAATAGCATGGCCTAAGCCAAGCGGCTGCTTCTGACGAATGTAATGTACATCGGCCAGATTGGATACCGACTTCACAATCTCCAGCAGTTGAGTGCTCCCTTTTTCTTCAAGCATCATCTCGAGCTCGACGGACTTGTCAAAATGATCTTCGATTGCACGCTTGTTACGCCCGGTGACAATAATAATATCCTCAATGCCGGACTCAATCGCTTCTTCCACAATATATTGAATCGCTGGTTTATCCACAATAGGCAGCATTTCCTTGGGCTGCGCTTTGGTTGCAGGCAAGAAACGAGTCCCTAGTCCTGCTGCTGGAATAATAGCTTTGCGAATTTTCTTCATGAACGTTCCCCCTTCGAAGATTGTAAACGCTCCACGACATCCATTCCAATGCGTTTGGAACCGATTGCTGCATGGAAAGCAATACCGCCGCGCACACCATGGAAATCGGATCCCGCGGTCATCAGCAGCCCCGTGCGCTCAGCGAGGAGCTTATATCTTTCCTCATCTGCGGGTGAATGATCAGCATGATACACTTCAATACCGTCTATTCCCTGCGTAGTAATGGCCTCAACCAGAGCGTCATCCTGATAGAGGCCAGGGTGTGCAAGCACCGCAGATCCTCCAGCATCATGAATCCACGCAATCGCCGTTGCAGGCTCTATCCGAGGTGGATTGGCATACGCAGCAGCTCCTGTAGCCAAATAGCGATCAAAAGCTTCCGTAATCGTACTGACATAGCCTTTATTCAAAAGCACAGCAGCAATATGTGGTCGCCCTACCGTGTCCCCTTTGCGCTTCACATTTGCTACTTCTTTCAAGACTTCATCCATCGTAATTTCGATGCCCAACTCCTGTAACCGCGCAATAATCATCTCATTACGAATATCCCTCGTATCTCGTAAAGAGGACAATCTCTGTAAAAATCGTTCATCCTCAATATTCATGTAATAACCGAGAATATGAATATCTTGGCCATTCGCAACCGTTGAGATTTCTACGCCAGGGACAACGACAATGCCCAGTTCCATGCCTGCCTCTAGCGCTTCCGCAACGCCCGAAATGGTATCATGATCCGTAATCGCGATTGCACCTAGCCCTGCGTCTAGAGCCATTTGAATGTTCGCTCTAGGCGATTGCGTCCCATCTGAAGCCGTTGTATGTGAATGTAAGTCTGCTTCCCTTCGATTCTCCATGATATCCCCCACTGTTATAGAAACCGACTTAAATCTTCTTGCCGCAAAAAGGTCATGAAGCTTACTGCTGAAATAGGCAGCAAAGTCGAGTTTAGATAGATCGCATAAAAGCTGCGCTCAAATGTAATATTCTCGATTTTCTTCACCTTAAAGAGTCCTAGCGTTACTTCATGCTTAACCGATGATTGCGATAAAATGGATATACCCAACCCCGCTTCAACAGCGGATTTAATTGCTCCCGTGCTTCCTAGCTCCATGACAATCTTCATCGTGGAACAATCCATGTTGCATCGCGCGAACTCTTCCTCCATAACCCTTCTCGTACCAGAGCCTTGTTCGCGCAAAACGAAAGGATACTTCAACAACTCCTCCAGGGTAACCACCGGGACATCCGCCAGTGGATGATCCGAAGGAACAATGAGTTTCAGTTCGTCGCTTAGAATCGGTTCTGTATGGACATCTGGATGATGGATCGGTGCCTCAACAAGACCGAAATTGAGTTGGTGACTAAGCACCTCATCCAAGATCTGCGCCGTGTTCATCACTTTCATCGAGACGGAAATGTTCGGATAATCCTTGCTGAATGGGCCTAGGAGGCGAGGCAGTATATATTCCCCCATCGTCAAACTAGCTCCTAATTGAAGCCGTCCTTCAATCATCATTGTAAATTTGGACATTGCGACGTCCGTGTCACGAATCAGCTCAATGCTATTTTTGGCGAAAGGCAGCAGTGCTCGTCCCGCCTCGGACAATTCAATCTTCTTCGTGCTGCGATGAAAGAGCTTTACGCCGAAGTAATCCTCAAGAGACTGTACCTGCATGGTTACTGCAGGCTGGGTCATATGTAACGCACCGGCGGCATGTGAGAAACTGCCTTTTTCCGCTACGGTATAGAAAATATGTAATTGATGAAAGTTAAGTGCCATGATATACCGCCTCTCTTAGCTCCATTATATGAAATCGAACCCGTGCAGTCCATCAAGAACGCCAAAAAAGAGTATGTCCATCCAGACATACTCTGATCAATTCCATGATTAGCGACGTTTGCGACTATTCTTAATCAATGTCATACGACGAGAGTGCCTCAACCAGGAATAGTATGATTTTAAATCACGCAGCTCCATGGTCTCTGACATTTTTCCTAGAAAGGTAACGATAATCATTTTGTGTAAAGGATTGCCAACAAGATCTGTCTCGTGCTCCAGATGCGAGAATTCCGCCACAACTACTAAATCATCATCAATTAGATATACGTCTTCTTCATTCCGATAATAAGGCACCATGCTATCATTTTTAAGCTTCTCCCAAAGAAAAGCGCAAATTTCCTCTAGTGAATTGTTATCACTTGAAATGCGATCACTCCATCTTAGTTTAGCATGATTCGTGATCACGATATCCGCTACTTTCTTATCGCCCAGCTGTACGAAGAATGGTTCGTAAGTACTCCATCGCCCCATCACCTTATCTTTCATGATCACATCCCCTTTCCTAGTTCAAATGGGACCCAATACCTACTCCCAGAAGCTTTGTAAGTTATATTTTACTACATTATAACTTTTTTTCCCATGGAAGAATATATAAAATTATTAATAAGTATTTATGAAGTCAACAAACTATGCCTAATTTTCGGAAAATTGAGAAAACTTACTGAGATGACACACCGTCTTGAATGACAAGGGTTTCAAATGACCAAAAAAAAAGAAAAAAGCTTCTCGCGAAGCTTTCATTTTGCACTGCAGCCTCAAAGCGTGTAAAATCTAGTTTTGTCAGGCACGTCACTACTATATTCCGTTTTAATTTCATTACGGTATGATTTCTCTACCTTCTTCACGTAAGGCAGCTTGAGCAGGCTGCGTGTGGTTTCTTCCAATTTGCTCGCATGTATATAAAGAACTGCATAATTCATTTTCTTGGATATGTAATGAAGGGAACCGAACCGCTCCAAATTTCTGGCGGCTTTGATATCGTTCACCCAAATGATTAATCCGCTTCGCTCAATCATCATGATTGCAACCTCTTTTCAATAATCCTAGTATGGAGTGATCTCACAACATGAAGCCATCAGACACTATTGTCCGCGTGTCTCGCGGACATATAACGGAAAGCATACATCGCATCCACCTCGCTGTCGTGGACACCCGAGGAACGCTCCTGCACGGTGCAGGCGATCCACAGTTACTCACCTTCGCCCGTTCAACGGCGAAGCTGATTCAAGCGCTGCCGGTCATTGAATCCGGCGCCGCTGATCATTTCGGCCTGACCGAGGCCGAAATTGCCCTAATCTGTGCTTCCCACAATGGGGAAGCTGAGCACGTGGACACTGCCCGAGGCATACTGGGCAAGCTCGGTTATCATGCCAAGCACCTGCAATGCGGTGCGCACGAACCGTACCACGCAGCAACTGCACAGGCGATGCGCGAACGGGGAGAATCCCCGTCAACCTTGCATAACAATTGCTCGGGCAAACATTCGGGTATGCTATCCCTTAACAGCCATCTGGGTGCTTCACCAGATACGTACATGAGTCCAGAGCATCCTGTTCAAGTCCTAATGTTAGATGCTGTGAGCGCAATGTCAGATGTGCCGAAGGAGCAGATCGAACTAGGTATTGACGGCTGCGGCGTCCCCGTATTCGGCATGCCAATCAACCGTCTCGCCCTTGCTTTTGCCCGTTTGGGCAGCCCTGATGGGCTATCTGCCGAGCGTGCAAACGCTTGCCAGAGAATTGTCGAGGCTGTGCGAAAATATCCTCAATTCCTCGCAGGAAGCGACCGCTTCGATACGCGATTAATCGAGGTAACCAAAGGACGAATCATTGGTAAAATGGGCGCCGAAGGCATCTTCGCTCTCTCCATACCAGAGCTGGCAATCGGCATCGTCTTAAAAGTGGAAGACGGGAATATTCGTGCTCTGTATCCCGCGGTTGTCGAGGCGCTTAAGCAGCTTCAATATCTCTCCGAAGCCGAAGTCAGCGAGCTCGCGACATTCCATACGCCGGCTGTGCACAATTGGCAAGGAACCGAGGTCGGACGAATCCGACCTGATTTCCGCCTGTAGACCAGTTTTAACCGCAATTCCCGCTGCAGCTTCCACCGGAGCTGCAGCCTTTTCCCGTTGGTAACGGGTTGTTACTTGGAACTTTAATCGAATCCGATACAGCATGAGCGATCGTCGTGGAAACTGTAAACAACAAGTCGTCCAAACGATCTTCAGCTTCTTTATATTTACGAACAGCTTCCACTGCAAGCAGCTTCTCCTGCACGTCATTCACAGCGGCTAATGCATCGTGATAACTAGGGTGGTAATGACCAAAACGCTCGCATTCCTCAAAAGCATCTTTCTTTCTAGCAAAAACAGCTTGCAAATCTTTAACTTCCTTGCTGTTCTCAACCGCGGTCTTCCAATATAAATAATCTGCAACTTCCGCAGAAGAATTAATCATATCCCCCATATCGTAGGCCTGCATAAGGATAGCCGACATATCGAGTGTTTCTGTTTCCATTGTTTGTAACATTACGACAACCCCATCCTTCCTCGCGAAAAAGTCTATAACACTTCTATCATATCACAGTTCGCCAAGAGTTTCTTCCTTTTCTCTCACACCCCCATCGTTGATTCCTGGCAATATAAGCTTCATCTCGTTCCAATCCTCGCTGGCCCAAGCAATCTCCTGATATTCTTCCCAACCTTCTAGAATCCAACCTGTCCGATCTTCTCGCAACATACGGGGGATGATGAAGCAATCGCGCCCCTCTTTTCTCAACTGCAGCACACTCTTCCATTCGATGGCTTTACGTATCATATCCTTCCGTGTAGAAGCATGATAGTCGCGAAGCTCCTTAATCCAGCTGACGGGGATCTCCTGTATATCTGGATAGTATTCCTCCCGCTGGGGCAAATAAGGATCAATTTCATATAATTGAATCGTATCTCGCGAGTAGCAAAGGCCTACGGCAGGCTCCGACAAGGAGGGAAACACCTCTTCCTTTTCCACAGACATATTGGAAATTTGATTCGGATGAAAGCCCATCGCTTCCAAACACTTGGTCACATCTTTTACATGCTCACGTGAAATAATAAAATGGGAGTCGCCAATCCGCTCACCGAGCAACATACGGCACTTTTCATTCCGAATCAGTGCTTCCGCCACTTCCACAGATTGACAGCGAAGCAGCGTAACCTCTTGCATATAGAGCTTGTCCTTTTGCTCTTCCCACTGTTCTAAAGTAATGATCACTTGTTCAGGAATTCCGTAGTAAGAATTGTCTTTCAATAGTTGAATCACATCAGCGCTCTTCAGTCCATGGTCTAAGGCCCGTTGAAAGCTCTCCTTGGTCAAACGATAGGTACGTACAACATCGGAGTTCAGGAGGTCACTGAACGACGCAATACGCCATTCCAGGTAAAGGGAGACATCCGGAGGCAGAAGCACTTCGAAATCGGGCTGAACGTAGAGCGTTGGGGTCGGCTTGCTCTTGCGTGACGGCTCTCTGTCTAAGTCTTGATTGGCATCGGCAATGTGTTGCGGGTTGACGTGCCATTTGAACCAAAGATCTTCTTCCTGATCTTGCGCTAATTCAATAAAACGAAAAGAGGCCAATGGCTTCATCCAAACCGTTAGTAAATCCTCTTGTAGTGAAGCCTCGTCCATCGTTTTTCGGAAGATTGAACAACAAGCCAAAATGGCTTGGGTTAGTTCATTCAAACTATACCATTGCTGCGAAGTGCACCTCTCCATGAAGGCAATTCCATGCTCTAACCAAACTGGTGCAGGAATTAAGGCCTGCCGCCAAATGCGATACAACTGCAATTGCTGTTGTTCATATGCGCCTTGTAGCCACTCCTCAAAGTGCCGATGATGAATCAGGAAGCCGTTACCCAATTCATTTTTGTAAACAAAACCCATCTGCAACGCCATTTCCAACATCAACGCGGCAGGCTCGTCATAAACGTCTGTGAAGGCATACGTAAGTCCAGACATCGTAATTATTCTTTTGGGCAGGCTCACATGTTCACTAAGCTTGTGAATTAACTTCTTATGTAAGGTTCCTTTATTCGTAAGGGGAAGTGCAGGCTGCCGCGAACAACTGACCATGAAAAGAAACAATTGCTGAGCTAATCCTCTGGGATTTATTTGGCTTTCTCCTTCTTCTTCAATATCTCCCACATATTCGCCAATCCCCCCTGAACTTAGAGGTTCAAGTTGACCTTCTGACCCTTTAAAGGGATTTATCGGTGTAGGAAATAGAACCTGTTGCCACCCCGCAAAGGCATCCTCAGGTAACATAAGCAGTTGGTCTCCCCACGACTTACGAAAAGCGACAATGACCCCATATCGACGGAGTCCCCATAAACCTAAGCTTATTTGCGCGCCAGACATTTGAAGCACCGCTTCCTTTTCCAACCTCTCCTTTGTAAAAGGCAGACAGCCAAATGTCGACATCACAAGACGCAGCGTGCGCTTCTCATCTCCTGTGAGCTCCCTTGAGAGCTCGAGTAAATGAGCAGGTGGTGTCAATACCTCGCCTAATGTTGAATTAGATGTTGAAAATGTGGCGCACCACGGTTGTCTTACGATGACTTCCTTTAATGAGACCGGCATTTTCCTTTCCACGTGCTCATACTTCATTTTCCATGCCTACCTCCACGCTTAGCTCTTGATCCCAGCTTGAGATCTCATATTGATAGCCCTGTTCCACAAGAAATAACTGCCTCTTCATGGCAAAATCCTGTTCCTTAGTGTCTGTGCTTACGAGTGAATAGAAGACGGCGGTGTTTTCACCATTCCGTTTCGGCCGAAGGATACGACCGAGCCTCTGAGCTTCTTCCTGTCTCGAGCCATAACTTCCCGAAACTTGAATGGCAATCGCTGCATCTGGGAGATCAACAGCGAAGTTCGCTACTTTAGAGACAATGAGCAGCGGAAGTTGCCCCTTTTTGAATCGCTCATAGAGCTCCTCCCGCCGTTCATGAGGGATACTGCCACAGATCATAGGTGCACCAGTATGAACGGCAATCTGTTCGAGTTGATCAATATACTGACCGATAATTAGCGTCGGTTCATCTGGATGGAGCTTCAGCAAATGATCAATGACATCCAGCTTCGCTGTATTCTCCCCTGCAATTCGGAACTGGTGCCTAGCTTCAGAGGCAGAATAACGATCACGGTCCTGTATAGAAAGTGGTACGCGTACTTCTTGGCAGGTAACCTTCGCAAGCCATCCCATCGTTTCTAGTTGCTTCCACGCCATGTCATACTTCTTGGGCCCGACCAAAGAGAAGACATCACCTTCTAGGCCATCCTCTCTGATTAGGGTAGCTGTTAAGCCGAGTCTGCGTGTGGCTTGTATCTCAGCAGTCGCCCGAAAGACAGGCGCAGGCAGAAGGTGAACCTCATCATAAATAATGAGGCCCCACTCCCTTTCGCTAAATAGCCGCAAATGTGAGAAATCGGCTTCCTTGCTCCCGCGATGCGTTAGAATTTGATAGGTAGCTATGGTGATTGGTCTAATCTCTTTCGTCGTGCCATTATACTCACCGACTTGATCGCTAGTCAGCCCGGTTTTACTTAAAATTTCTCTTTTCCATTGCTTCACAGAAGTGACATTCGAGGTAAGGATGAGTGTAGCACAGCTTGCTTTCGCCATTGCCGCAATCCCGACCACCGTTTTTCCCGCTCCGCAAGGAAGTACTAGAACACCACTCCCACCGTGACCTACCTGCTGAAAAGCGTCTACGGCTTGCTTTTGATAATCACGCAGCTGGAATGGCTCATCCATCTGATCTTCATCTCGCCAAGGAATCTTCAGAAATTCGCCGCTGCGGTATGAGGCCAAATCCTCTACCGGATAGCCGAGTTTCATCAGTTCTTGCTTCAGAATCCCCCGATAGCTCGGTGAAATAGCAATAGCCCGTTCACCCCGGGTATCCTGGAGATATTTCTGCAAAGAATCATAGGCACATATTTCTTTGAAAACAACAGTATCCTCGCTGACTAAGAAGAGTTCCTTCCCCACATGCAGCATGCGCAAAATGCCGTACCGCTTTGTATATTTACGAATCGTGCTAAGAACAGATGAGGGTACGCCGAATTTGGCATACTGTTGCAAGCAGGTTGTCATCTCTTCCAACCCCATTCCCGCTGCAGCTGCATTCCATAACGATAACGGTGTAACCCGATAAGTGTGAAGATGCTCAGGGCTTTTCACGAGATCAGCAAAGCGAGCCAGCTTACTCTGGAGCTTTTCAAATTCAGGATGATTCGTTTCCAGGAGGATTGATAAATCACTCTGTACGATCAGAGGTCTTGAAGGATCCATAGTCATCGCGTATTCCCTCCTTTTTCCTTAGTATGAAGGTAAGTCACTAGATTTAAACATGAGCCCCATGTTCTATCCGCTATCTGCCGTGACGACAGAAACACAAAAAGGGCAGCTAGCGAATTTACCGCTAACTACCCGAATGTTATATGACATATGCAATTATGCTAAACATCGATGTGTACAACTACTCCACACGAACCGCTTGCGCTTGGGCAAGTAAACACAATTCAGCCGCTTTGAACGTGTGCGCTTGTGTCATTGCATTTTCCGTACGATGTATGCAGTCCAAAATCAACTGACCAAAGAATGGAAAGCCTACTTGTCCATGCAGACTGTAGTGCTTTTCTCCTTGTTGGTTAACCAGATACAGCTGATCCCCTTGCGGATCACGAGCAATATCAATATATTTACGCATTTCGATGTATCCCTCAGTACCTAGGATCAACGTACGACCATCTCCCCATGTCCCTAAGCCATTAGGTGTCAGCCAGTCTACACGGAAATAGTTTGTAGCCCCATTGTCTCCAATAAGCGTCGCATCGCCGAAATCCTCAAGCTCTGGATAATCCTTCGCGTGATAATTCGCAACCTTACTGCTAACCACTTTCGCATCCTTACAGCCTGTATAGAAGAGGAACTGCTCGATTTGATGGCTGCCGATATCAGTTAGAATACCGCCGTACTTATCCTTCTCGAAAAACCAATCTGGACGGCTTGGTGCATTCAAGCGGTGAGGTCCAAGACCAATGACTTGAACAACGCGCCCAATTGCGCCCTCTTCAATCAATTGACCCGCGAAAACAGCACTTTCCACGTGCAGTCGCTCACTGTAATACACGGCATATTTACGCCCTGTAGCTTCAACAACAGCTTTCGCGTCTGCAAGCTGATCCAGCGAAGTGAAAGGTGTTTTATCTGTAAAATAGTCCTTGCCATGCTCCATCGCGCGAATGCCTAAAGGACCACGTTCAGAAGGAACTGCTGCCGCAGCGATCAGCTTCACTTCAGGATCGTGAAAGATTTCCTCTTCAGACGCTGCTGCCTGAGCCTGAGGAAACTTGGCCACAAATGCAGCAACTTTAGCTGGGTCTTGGTCATACACCCATTTTAGCTCTGCTCCTGCTTCTAGAAGTCCGTTAGTCATACCATAGATATGGCCATGATCCAACGCGACAACCGCGAAAGTAAACTCCCCTTTTTGAACAACAAGGTTCGGCTTCCCTTTTGGTGCATAATTCATGCCATCATTCTTTTGCATTTTGAATTTCCCCCGTGAGATTAGACGTCAAGTGTTTTAAAGGAGCCAGACTCTTTATTGTTTTTGGAATTTTTGATTCGATCTTGTAGATGCTGTTCAAAAAGATCTTCATCGATCGGCAAATCAACCCAGTTATCTGTGAACGTTGATAGCATGATGGCATTGGAAATCATCAAGCCTTTAATGCCTTCTGCCCCTGGAGCAATCAATGGTGTTCCATGAAGAATCGCATCAACAAAGTTCTGTGTAATGCCCATGTGACCCGTTTCTTTGCCCTCAACCGGAATTTCACATTTCCAGCACTCTGGTGAACCAAATCCACCTTTGTACGTTTCGTTAAATTCTCTTTCGGAAACACGTAAACGCCAGAACGTCAATTTCCCGTCTTCAATGACGATTTTACCGCGGTCACCTGACAATTCGAAACGGTTAGTCCCTGGAGCTTCGCCTGTCGTGGTCACGAACAGTCCTGTAGCACCATTTTCATATTCAACAAAAGCAGTTACATCATCTTCAACTTCGATATTGCGGTGTTTTCCGAAATAACAGAAAGCGCGAACGCGTTTCGGCATCATGTCAATCGTCCACTGCCAAAGGTCTAATTGATGCGGATCCTGATTAATCAGTACGCCGCCGCCTTCACCAGCCCATGTTGCACGCCAGCCGCCTGAATCGTAATAGCTCTGTGATCTATACCAGTTGGTAATAATCCAGTTCGTTCTGCGAATTTCACCAAGCTCGCCAGAAGAAACCAAATCTTTTAGTTTTGTATATAGAGGATTTGTACGTTGGTTATACATCATACTGAAAACTTTACCTGAAGCTTCAGCAGCTTCGTTCATTTGACGAACTTGTTTCGTATACACACCCGCTGGCTTCTCACAAATAACGTGTAAGCCTGCTTGGAAAGCGCGCACAGCTGTTTCAGGGTGATCATAGTGAGGCGTTGCGATCAAAACACCATCAATCAAGCCGGAAGCTAGAAAATCGTCAAGATTGTCAAATAATTGAACACCTTCACCTAGATTCTCCTTCGCCCACTGTAGACGGTCTGCTCGTGGTTCACAAATAGCGGTAAGTACGCCGCCCTTCACTTCATTTTTCACCAAATATTTGGCATGTCCAGTTCCCATGTTCCCCAGACCAACGATACCAATCCTTACTTTTTCCACTGTACGTCACCTTTTTCTTGTCAGATTCACAATTAATAAGCACGTTTTCACTTTAGCATATTTAGCGAGAGGCATCTTGTCGCAGATTGACTACCTTATTGCGAACTTTGACAGTTAGATGCACTAGGCGCAATTTTACTGTTCGGAAGCGGGTAGTTGAATGTTAACCGAGGTTCCCACGCCAAGCTTACTCTGATACGAAATAAGACCATGATGTTCCTCAATAATCGTAAAACTCACCATCATCCCGAGGCCTGTCCCTTTTTCCTTCGTCGTATAGAAGGGCTCGCCAATTCGCGGCAGTCGATCCTCCGAAATACCTTGGCCCTGATCGACGAAATTTAATATGACGTCATTTCCTTGCTTTTGTGAGGTAATCGTCAAAATACCGCCTAAAGGCATTGCTTCAATTGCATTTTTGATGACATTCACAAATACTTGCTTAATTTGATTCCTCTCACAATTAACTGTCGGCAGAGTTGAATCTCCACTCAAAATAATTTCCACATTATTCATAATGGCTTCTGTATTTAATAATTGAATCACTTCTTCCAGAATGAGGAATGGATCATGGGGCATGTAGGCCACCGCTTGCGGCTTTGCAAGAATTAAGAGCTCCCCTAGTATCAACTCAATGCGATTAAACTCTTCTTGCATAATATGATAATACCGCATCTTACTCTCTTCACTTGCATGACACATCAGTTTCACAAAGCCCTTAAGCGCTGTTAGTGGATTACGAATCTCATGCGCGATGCCAGCCGCCAGTTGACCAGCAACATGCAGCTTTTCTGTTTTACGGAGAAGCTCCTCGGTTTGCTTCTGAAGCGTAATATCCTGTACCGTTCCGAATAAATACAGCGCTCTCCCCCACTCGTCGTATGTCGTTCTTGCTAACGTGTGTAGAATGCGCACTTCCTCACGTACCACAACCCGATAAACGAGATCCAACGATCCTTGTAATAACGCATTTTTAATTGCTGCCTTTGAGTTTGACTGGTCATCAGGATGTATGCTGTCAATGAGAGTTTCCATAGGCATTTGTTTAACCGCATTATGACAACCAAATAACGCCGTCAATTCGTCTGATAAATACACTACATTATGGATGACGTCCCACTCATAATGCCCTAAGCCTGCAATTTCTTGCGCAATCTCCAATTTCGCTTTGCTTTGGATGAGCTCATTTTCGATTTGTTTGTGCGTTGTAATATCATGAATCAGTCCACGAACTGCTATTCGGCCACCATCCAAGATCACCCGCTCAATTTGAGAACGTAGATGTCGGACTTCCCCATCTTGACGTGTAATTCTATATTCGGTATCTGACACACCACTTAGGACGGCTTGTTTCGTAGCAAGCCATACCTTCTCACGGTCATCCAGCTGGATAAGCTCAATCGCTTTACTCAAATCAATCCGTACAGCCGGTTGAAGACCATGGATGCGAAACATTTCGTCCGACCACAAAATCGTATCCTCTTCCAGATCTCGTTCAAAGCTGCCGAATTGTCCTAACCGCTGAGCTTGTAAGAAACGTTCTTCACCAATCTTTCGTTCGGAGATATCTCGCCAAATGCCAAGGTTCTGAGTGCGTTTCCCCTTTTCATCCAGCAACCACTTGGAATTGTTTTCAAACCATACATACCAACCCTTCTTATGAAGGAATCGACAGGATATGGTCCCTTGATCACTCGACATTTCTTTATCTTCTGTCATAAAAACCTTCTTCAACCCATCAAGATCCTCCGGATGGCAGAAAGACAGCATATTGGCCCCATACATATCCTCGAGTTCATAACCTAGCAAACCTTTTATCGAAATGGAAACATAAAGCAGAGTGCCGTCAGTGGCAGTCAACGTTATAAGATCTTGCACATAGTCTGTATATTTTTGATACAGATTATTTTCAATGGCTTCATGATTTTCAAGCATTTCAGTTTTTCGAATGATAACATGTAAGTTGTCACCCACAGGATACGCATTCACATGAATCCATTGATTGGAGAGTTTTACATATTCCTTAAAGACGACTTCCTCTCCTGATCTGCGGGCTTGATGAAAATGGCTATACGTGGCGTGCCTAATTACAGCAGGAAACTCTGTCCACGCCATTTTACCTATAAGATCCTCAGGCGATCGATTTAAAACGCTAGCGCCATACTGATTTGCGTATATATAATGCCAATTTGAATCTAGTATGATAAATCCTATGGAAGCGTTTTCTTCGAGCGTGTTCATCTTTAGTATACGTTCCCCCTTCACCCTTTTACGTCTATTATTATCGCTTACCCAGACGTAACTCGTAAAGAAGGAAAAAAGCAGCCTCACTCAGAAAGAGGAAGGCTGCTTGCGAAATAATTATTCTTTCTTAATGACTACCAACGAGTGTACGTTCTTGAGAGATTCGGCTTAGCGCTTCGCCAGCCTCGTCTTCAAAGCTGCCACGAACAGCCAAATCCCCAATGGCCACGATGCCAATCAGCTCACCGTGCTCGACAACTGGCAACCGCCTAATTTGATGCTGCGCCATGATTTTCGCAGCTTCATCTACGGATGTTTGAGGGTCAACAGTAATCATATTTTTGGTCATTACTGTTTCCACAGCCGTCGAACCTGAATGCTTCTCCGCATATCCTCGAACAACAAGGTCCCGGTCCGTCACTCCGCCTATAAACTGCTTTCCATCGAGAACAGCAACAAATCCAATATCGTGCTGCTTCATTTTCAAAGCAATCTCGAAAACATTATCCAACAGGGTAACCGTCACGCAATCCTTGCTCATAATGTCCTTTACTTTCTTGTCAGGCAATTTCATCATCCTCCTTGGTATCAAGCATGCAACAAAAGATTGCTACATTAGCATTCACCAAGGTTCTGAGGGCATTCATGCCATATAATCCAAGGCCATGGACAGCAGTAAATTCGCCGCGTTCAGCATGGATTTTTCATCAATGTCGAACTTTGGATGATGATGAGGATATACGATTCCAGCTTCCACATTACCAGCGCCTACAAACATAAAGCATCCTGGCTTCTCTTGCAAATAATAGGAAAAGTCTTCTCCGGCCATAATAAGTGGAGACTCATGTACGTTCTCTTCGCCAAATAAGGCTGCGCCTACTTGAAAGAAACGTGCTGCTTCATTAGTATCATTGATCACCGTTGGATAGCCAAGTTTATATTCCAGTTCATACGTCGCTTGAGACATCTCACAAGTCGACTTCACAATTCGCTCAATGCGTGTTCTCACATCTTGTCTTAACTCGGGATTGAAAGTCCGCACGGTACCATTGAGTACGCTCGTCTCTGCAATAACATTGAAGCTTGTCCCGCCATGGAACGAGCCAATACTAACAACACAAGGTTCAACAGGGTCTACTTGCCGACTTACAATGGATTGCATGTTAACAACTAGCTGTGAGGCAACATATACACTATCGATCGTTTGATGAGGTAATCCACCGTGTCCGCCTTTACCCTGTACTCGGATGGTGAATTCGTCTGGTGCTGCCATAAAAGCCCCTGATCGCGTGTATACATGTCCGACTGGGAATGGCGTCCATAAATGGACGCCGAACACGGCGTCTACACCATCCAAGGCGCCAGCTTTAATCATGGAGTCAGCACCGCCAGGAGAAATTTCTTCGGCATGCTGGAACAGAAAAACTAAATTCCCTTTAAGCTCCGCTCGATGCAGGCTAGCTACTTTGGCTATACCCAGCAACGTTGAGGTATGTGCATCATGTCCGCAGGCATGCATAATCCCATTATTAGTTGATGTATAGTCACATTTCTTCTCATCCTGAATCGGAAGTGCGTCCATATCAGCACGAAGGGCAACCGTCGGTCCCTCTTCGCCGCCGCGGAGCAAACCGACAACTCCATTCCCACCTACACCTGTACGGACTTCAATGTCCCAGCTCAGCAAATGTTTAGTAACAAACTCAGCGGTCTGATACTCATGGTAGGAAAGCTCAGGATTCCGATGCAAATAACGCCTCCAGCCCACCATTTCTTCATATATGGCTTGGAGATCTTCGTGAAATTGATTCATCAGATACACCCACCTCCCGTTTTCGATCGCTTACTTTTAGTTGAAAAATGATCTATTGAACCTATTCTATCAAATATTAACCATGGTTTCATCTTTAAAGTGCCATCAAATATTAGAATTTAGACATGGCATTCGACTTGCAGAACCCTTTGAAACATACTATCATGAGAAAAGAATGCATACGTACAATATGGAGGCGTTAAAATTGATTATTGAAGCAACTGGCTTAAAAGGCCTAAAAAGCGATTTGGCTCACTTGGACGAAGTAACAACTAAACTTGGTTTCGTGCGCTGGCAATGGGAATACACTCGTGCTACTTACGATTTTAAAATGGAAGATAAAGCAAGCAAAGCAGTCTATTTCTTACGTGTAAATGCACGAGTAGAAACAGGCAAGCTAGAATCCCCTTATGCTGTATTATATCTAGAAGAAGCTTACATAGGCAAAGAAACATTCCCACACGGTTTGGACTACGATTCACCAATCCCTGAGAATGTACTTAAAATCTCCAAACAAAAATTAGACCAACTGCAACAATTATTAGCAGACTAGGCGAGGAATCAGCATGAATCCACCTCGAAGAGGAACGCCGGATTTTCTGCTGCTTTTATTAACCTTTGTATTGGTCTGCTTTGGATTGGTCATGGTATTCAGCGCAAGCTCAATGACAAGTGCCTATCGGTGGGACGACCCCTGGTTCTTTACGCGAAAGCAAATCGTAGCTGTTGGGATCGGCACGATCGGGATGTTATTTTGTATGAATATCCATTATTCGAAGTTGAAAAAGCTCGTCATCCCAGCTTTCTTCTTCATTGTACTCGGCTTAATTTTCGTTGTCTTTACAAGTAAAGCGAATGGTGCAAGCAGCTGGTACTCGCTTGGCAAATACGGGATACAACCAACGGAGTTTGCCAAATTAATTGTCATTATGTATCTTGCTTCGCTGATAAGTAATAAAGAAGAGAAATTCAGAAGTTTTAGCAAAGGGTTGCTCCCTGCTCTCGTGATCGTAGGTTTTGTGTGCGGCTTGATCCTCTTACAGCCCGATTTCGGTTCCTGTATGATCCTCTTGACGTGTTCAGCCATTGTCATTATGGTGGGAGGCTCGAACCTCAAACATATTTTTTATCTAGGTATCATTATGTCGATTGTTCTTGGGATAGCCGTTCTCTTATACCTAGTATTAGGTGACACGGACTCTAACTTCAGGCTCAATCGTATCACTTCATTCTTGGATCCTTTCGCTGATCCGCAAGGCTCAGGCTTACAAGTTGTGCAATCCTTGTATGCTTTCGGACATGGCGGCTTGACAGGCGCTGGCTTCGGACAAGGTATTCAAAAGCTTCACTATTTACCGGAAGCACACAACGATTTCATCTTTGCTATTATTGGCGAGGAGCTGGGATTCATTGGCAGCTCACTCTTCCTTCTCGTCTATCTAATCTTTATTTGGAGAGGGATTCTAATTGCCGTACGTTGTCCAGACATGTTTGGGATGTTAACGGGTGTAGGGATCATGGTTATGTTCGCCATACAAGCCTTTATTAATATCGGCGGTGTGACGAATACGATTCCACTCACAGGTGTGACGCTGCCCTTCATCTCAGCAGGCGGCTCCTCGATGATGGTCTCACTCATCAGTATGGGCGTAATCCTTGGGATATCGCGTGAGCAATCCTTCAAAGAATTACCATCTACACAAAAAACGCAGAAAACACATAAAAAAAGACCCTTATCGACATGATATAACGTCGATTGGGTCTTTTTTTACAACGTGCGTAAGTATGAAGTTTCGACAACCGTTTCATAGCACTCATTTAACTCGAAGCTGATCTTCTGTTTCTTCTTCCGTAAAGGCAACACCTTCCACCTTCACATTCACTTCTACCACATTTAGACCTGTCATATTTTCAACGGCTTCCCGCACGTTTTCTTGAAGGTCTCTGCAAACATCCTGAATCCGAGAACCATATTTTACGATCACTCGTAGATCGATAGCTGCTTCTAATTGTCCTACCTCAACAGAAACACCACGCTGCACATTTTTACCGCTTAGACGCTTAGCTAAGCCTTCTGAGATACCACCTGACATGCCCGCAATGCCTGCTGTTTCCAAGGCTGCTAGCCCTGCTATTGTCGATACTACGTCATCAGAAATTCGAATTAAGCCAGTTTGATTGTCTTCGGACATACGGATCACTCCCTAAACTTGGTATAAATCTATTGTAATAAGAACAAAAGCTTAAAGCAAGAACTGCCTGATTGTATCCATTTTAATTTACTTTATTAACCAAAGTAGTTATATTAAAAGAAGTCAAAAAGTTCCAATATATATGAGTCGGAGGGTTCCCATTTGAAAGGAAAATTTTTCTACATAGGTTTGTTAGTATCATTCGTTGCCGCAGGTATCGCGCATTACGCGCATCTGGATACAACATGGCAATTCGTTATTGCTTGTGTGGCTATCGTATTCGTGGCCGGGTTCTTAGGGAAAGCGACAGAAAGTGTAGCTCACTATGCAGGAGATCGTATGGGCGGCTTCCTTAATGCAACTTTCGGGAATGCAGCTGAGCTCATTATAGCCTTCTTCTTAGTTAAGGATGGGTTATTTGAAGTTGTTAAAGCCAGTTTAACCGGTGCCATCATCGGGAACTTATTGCTCGTACTTGGACTCAGCCTATTCGCAGGCGGATTAAAGTACAAAGAACAGTCTTTTAACGTTAAACTAGCGTCACATAACTCCTCGCTGATGATTCTCGGTGTTGTCGCACTCTTCATTCCCGCGTTATTTGCCAAAGGCTTGACTACGGATGAAACATCCTCCATGAGTATGATTGTAGCGATTATCCTAATTGTAGCTTATCTGCTCTGGCTGTACTTCTCCATGGTCACTCACAAAAGTGTACTTTCGGATGAAGCTATCGAACACGGTGAAGCCGCATGGTCCAAAGGTACTTCTATTGTGTTCCTCATCTTGGCGACTGCCATGGTAGCTTTTACGAGTGAATGGCTAGTTGGGACCATTGAAGAAGTGAAAGATAAATTCGGTTTATCCGACCTGTTTGTCGGCGCATTCTTAATTGCCATTATCGGCAACGCAGCTGAGCATAGTGCTGCTGTCATGATGGCAATGAAAAATAAAATGGGTGCTGCTGTAGAAATTGCGATCGGGAGCTCGTTACAAATTGCCCTATTCGTCGCACCCGTGTTGATCCTACTCAGCTTCTTCATCAGTGGTACGCCAATGAACATTGTCTTTACCACCTACGAGATCGCTGCGATCGGCGTCGCCGTCTTTATCACGAAATCCATTACGCAAGATGGATCTACCAACTGGTATGAAGGACTTCTCCTCATGTTCGTCTATATTATCCTTGGTGTCGTGTTCTTCCTCGTATAATTGCAAACAGACAACAAAAAAAGTAACCCCTCGGGGTTACTTTTTATTGTTCAACGCTTCATACAGTTCCGCAAGATTACGTTCAAGCTTATTGAGAATTTGTTTGCCTGGCAGCTCGGAAATTAGCCCCGCGCGAATGGCAAAATCAATTTCCCTCGATAGTCCGTACATTTGCGTATCTAATACCTCTTCGTATAGTGGACATTGACGCGTCGTCAAGTTTTCCATCTGTACTTCGATCAGCTTTTCGATTTTATCTGCATCTTCTTGAAGAAGATTAAGCGCCTTTTGATTCATATCCAGCAATAAATCAGATGAAGACATTCCCAACTTCCCCCTATACGCAAAGTCATCCGTCCTTATATGATCTATATTAAGCGAAATTGCCGTAATATACAAGAGAAGGTACTCTCAGAGATTCTGAGAATACCTTCTCTTTTGAAGAAAATTAATCTTGAACGACGTTTACACCTAAATTATGCTTAGCGAATACATCCGCCATAGCTGCTTTTGCTTCATCAGCATCTGGTCCATGAACATGAAGATCATAGTTGCTGGAGCTAAGTAGTGTAGTAAACAAGCCAAGAATACTTTTTACATCGATATACTTATTGTCGTATTGAAGAACGATGGATGATCTGAATTTATTAGCTGTTTGGGAAATCTCAACAATTGCTGCATTATTAGCACTTGGCATATTTCATTCCTCCATTATAGTCGCATATGAGTTGGTCGTCTTACTCCCTCTATGATAACTTGGAATAGGAAGGGAAAGCAACTACAAAATTTCCTGCATTCTCCATGTAAGCCCTTTATTTCGTCTTCGGCGCTAGCGCTTTCTTCACACTATTTCCAAGAATTAATAAGAGAACTAGTATGCCCAACAATAAAAGCAATCTCCCTTTATACTTCTGAAAATGAAATAAATCATGTGCTATCATCGACTCTAAGAAAACGATTGGGAACTTCCCTAATAAAGTACCCCAAAGAAAATCACGAAATTTCATTCGCGTTAAACCCGCGGAGAAATTAACACCAGAAGAAGGTAGTATCGGAATCAGACGCCCAATTAAGACATAGAAGAAGCCGTGTCTTTCCATTCTCTTACTGAATTGAGTAACCAAAGGAAACCGCTCTAATTTCTTTTCTACCCAAGCATGTCCATAATAGCGGGCAAAATAAAAAGAGGCAATCGCACCTAAGCACGACATTACATAGTTCACTAAAAACCCCATTTTAATCCCAAATATGGCAACGTTAGTACCCGCTATAAGAACGAACGGAATAAACGGAAAGAACGTTTGGAAGAAAATCAAGCTCATTCCAATTATTTTGCCAGGCCAGCCAAAGTCCCTTAAATGTCCGGACAATTCACGCATGTTACTATGTGCAAGTTTGATGCCTACAGGATTATAGAAGAAGAAATAAATCAAGCCAACGAGCACAATAAAAATACAAATAATCAGTCCTGTACGTTTACTTTTAAATGCCGACAAAATTCGACCATCCTCCCTTAGACCAAATCATTGTAACATGTTACAACAGGTTCAGGAAGAGCAAACAAATGATCGTCATTCTCCCTCTTCACCTAGCTGCGCAATAAATAAAAAATGCTCGTCCGAAGACAAGCATTTTAAGCGTCAACCGATTTGAATTTGATTACGGCCATTGTGCTTAGCCTGATAAAGTGCCATATCTGCTCGGTAAAAGAGAGACTCTACACTGATCTTATCTTCTTCCCAATTCCAATCCGATACTCCGCAGGACACCGACACTTGTGGTTGCGTCTCTTCCATTACACGTCTACGAATACGCTCAGCAATCCGAATGGCCTGATCCTTAGATACTTGAGGCAAATACACAGCCAGCTCTTCTCCGCCCCATCTAGCCGCGATATCCATCTCTCGTATACTCGACTTAATGATCTGACTAACATGAATGAGGATCTTATCACCAATTTGATGGCCGTAGGTGTCATTTACCTTCTTGAAGTTATCGATATCAACGACGATGAGTGAACCGCAGAAATCTTTCTTTTGCATCAAATTCGCTTGTTCATCCAAATAGTGCCGAGCATGCAGCCCTGTTAAATTATCCGTAATAACCATACGCTTCACTTCGGCATGTAAGGAGGCATTCGTCATCGCTAGCCCAATATGGCTGGATAACACCTGCAAAAGCTTATAATTATCGTAGGAGAAAAAATTCGGTAAACGATGCACGATAAGGATTACCCCTTCAACGTTACCGTTTACAAGGATAGGAGAACCAATAAGTGAGCGCGAATTCGTGCGCTGCATCAAGCTTGAGCTTACCTTATCATTGCTCCAATAATCCGAGATAATAATCGGTTCTTTCGACGAATAAATGAGTCCTGAGAAACCTTGATCAAGCGTAAATGTCTCATGGAACATAGCAGGTAAGTTAGTGGCTTGAACAACGAGTTGGTCACTATCTTTGGAGTTTTGAAGAATACAACTATAATCAGCACCGAAGATGCTTAAAATTTCACTTGAAGCTGAATTGAAAATTTCATTTAGACGTAAACTTTGATTAAGTTGTTTTGTAATTTCATTAATGAGTCGCAGTTCGTTGATCATTAGATTCGACTGTTCGTATAGCTTCGCATTCTCAAAAGCGGTGCCCGCTGAGTCTGCCAACAGCGATATGAATTGCAAATCTGACGCATCGATCAATTGATCTGTAAACTCCATGTACAAAACGCCATACACGCCTTGTTTCCCCGACAATGGTGCCGCGATATTGCCTGAACCCGAAGCGCTGCCGCTAGTGGTTGGTTCAAAAATAACTTGGCCTTCCATGAAAGCCCGAGTTCGAATATCAGACTCTGTCCGTTGAAAATTCAAAGGTTTGACGGATACATTCGTAGAGTCATTATCCTGGGAAAGGAGTAAATCAACACGCGTGTTGGGATATACCCGACCCATACAATCAATAACTTCAGTCAATACGGAGTGTACATCATTCTTCGCAAGGAGTTTCTTAGAAGCTTCGAATAGAACCACGTGCTTTTTAGCTTCCAATTCCTTCATATGATGAAGGTTATTTAAACGATCGTATCTTCTACGTTCCTCCACATGCTGTAAGGAACTTTGAAAAGAAAGTGCTAGACTATATAACAATCGTGCCAAATTTTCCATATTTAGAAGAGATTGGGTAAAAAGACCTAAATAGAATTGAATTTTTCCATAATTGTCCAACACTGGTGTAACTGCAATAAAATGACCAGTAAGCTCACGTACGTGACAGTCATCACCAACTGACAACTGTAAATGACCTGCACTTTCACACCGTGCAAGTGGATTATCACCTCGAACTTCAGCAAGCCAAGAAGTACCTGGTTGCAGAAATTTAACAAGGGAAGGCGTATCATTCGAGCACGAGTCGACCACGCAGAGCTGCTCATTTACACATAGCAGCGCCGTTTGTGAAGGAAGCATGTTCGGACCGAACTGTTGATTCCAGTTCTCAAATGCTTGATGTAAGTTGAAGGTTACCTGCAAACCCTCGTTAGAAAAGTTGCCAGAAAGTATAAAGCCTTGCCGGAGGAAAACATCAAAATGTTCTGCTCGACTATGCTTTTGTATACTGCGAAGTTCACTCATAGGCTCTCCTTCACTCACTAACAATAGTCCTCAAGTACCAATTTAAACTGACTTTCTTCTATCATACTATTTTTTTTCATCTATTGCACGATATTTTCCTCTCTTTGGGATGATGAGAGACTTGACACTTGCCCCTGTTTTTAATAAAATTAGAAGTCGAGTAACACCATGATTTCGGTGAGTGCCAAATGTGTCACCCTCACTGCTTTTGCTCCTGACAAGACAGCGGCTGAACTTTCTTGACAGGGAATCACATGATGATTCATTAGCAAAAACGGGCACATGACTTCACCCTGACATCTAGATGCTATTACTAAACTAATTGTCATGAGAAGGAGTTTTCCCTAAATGTCACGTTATACAGGACCTAAATTTAAACTAAGCCGCCGCGTTGGTATTTCCTTAAGCGGTAACGGAAAAGACTTGAAACGCCCATTCCCTCCAGGTCAACACGGCCCAGGACAACGTAAAAAAATGAGCGGTTACGGTGTACAATTGAACGAGAAGCAAAAACTTCGTCATATGTACGGTTTGAACGAAAAACAATTCCGCAACTTGTTCGACAAAGCATCCAAGCTTAAAGGTATTGCCGGTGAGAACTTCATGGTATTGCTTGAAAGCCGCCTAGACAACTTGGTTTACCGTCTTGGTCTTTCCAACTCCCGTGCAGGTGCACGTCAACTCGTTGCTCATGGTCACGTAACAGTGAACGGCAAAAAAGTTGATATCGCTTCTTACATCGTATCCACTGGTGATGTGATTTCACTTCGTGAAAGAAGCAAAGGCCTTTCCACTGTGAAAGAAGCTCTTGCTAACCGTAACTACCTTCCTACTTACCTTGAGTTTAACGACGCAGGTCTAGAAGGTAAATACATCCGTTTACCAGAACGTTCCGAGCTTCCACAAGAAATTGACGAGAAACAAATCGTCGAGTTCTACAGCCGTTAATAAAAGCAACCCCCTTAGGGATTTCCCTAAGGGGGTTATTTTGTTGCGTGAGCTTAAGCAAATTTCACGAGGAAGTAATTCTTTTTACCGCGGCGAATAATAAGATAAGAATCACCAAGTCGACCTAATTGTTGCGTAGTCGCTTCAAGATCCGTCACCTTGACGCCATTCACTGTAACCGCTCCGCTTTCAATGTCTTGACGCGATTGGCGTTTGGACGGCGCGGCACCTACAGAAATGAGAAGGTCAATTAGAGCAACATCCTCTTGTTCTAGTGTCGTTGAAGGTACATCCTTGAAAGCTTCTTCGATTTCTTTGCGCGATAACGCTTGGATATCACCACTGAACAAAGCTGCTGTTATGTTAAGTGCGCTCTCTAGCGCTTCTCCGCCATGTACAAGCTTCGTAACTTCACGAGCTAGAACCTTTTGAGCTTCACGTTTCTCCGGCTGGGCTTGTACTTCAGCTTCAAGGCGTTCAATTTCTTCTTGTGATTCGAAAGTGAAGTATTTCAAGAAGCGAATAACATCATTGTCCGCTGTCCCCAACCAGAACTGGTAGAATTGGTATGGTGATGTTTTGTTAGCATCCAGCCAAATAGCTCCGCCTTCTGTTTTACCAAACTTCTGTCCATCACTCTTCGTAACTAACGGCAAAGTCACACCAAAAGCACGACGGTCACTTGATTTCCCAATTAGCTCAAGCCCGGCAGTAATATTCCCCCATTGGTCACTTCCACCAATTTGTACGGAACAATTTTTCGTTTCATTTAATTTCAAGAAATCATAGGATTGAAGAATCATGTAACTGAATTCTGTGAACGAAATCCCTTTGGTAATACGCGAGTCCACCGAATCCTTAGCCAGCATGTAGTTCACGGTAAAATTCTTCCCCACATCTCGCAGGAATTCAATAACGTTCAAAGAACCTAACCAATCGTAATTATTTACGAGTTCTGCACTATTTTCAATGTCCGTTGAGAAATCAAGAAAACGTGAAAGTTGATCTTTAATACTTTGCGACCACGCTTCAACAACCTCAGGCCCATTCAACGTACGTTCATTGGCTTTACCACTCGGATCACCAATAAGTCCTGTTCCACCGCCAACTAACGCCAATGGAATATGCCCAGCAAGCTGGAAGCGTCTCAAGGTCAAAATCGGAAGCAAACTGCCGATATGCAAACTATCCGCTGTCGGATCAAAACCGCAATAGAGGACAACGCGTTCTTCGCTCAGCTTTTTGTCCAAACCTTCTCTGTCTGTAATTTGATGCAGCAACCCGCGAAACTCTAAATCCTTCAAAATACTCATGTAAAACCATCCTTTGTTATGAAATGAAAAACAAAAAAAGCCTTCTTATCCCAAAGGGACGAGAAGACTTGACTCGCGGTACCACCCTAATTAAAACAGCAGCTGCGTACATCCATAACATAAGTCGTAGACACGATGTGCTATTTTCACTCAACAACCGATAACGAGGTTTAATCGGTAAATACTACTTGTGCAGGCACATTCCTGCAGGTTCCCATTTACTGCTCAAGACCGTAATTCACTAACCTGCAGGTACCGGTTCGCACCATCCACCGGCTCTCTGAAAGCATCCACAAGCTACCTACTGCTGATCCATCAACGCATTTGATCTTGTTATAACACAGGATTCCGATGCTTGTCAAACCTAGAACCGAAGCTTTCTCCCATCAGCATTACCGCAAAAGGTGCAATTATGGTATACTATTAGGGTTCATGTAAGGAGGATATTGGAACTTATGCGCAATTTTTTCGCGAAATGGAATCGTCCCTGGGTTAGAACAACGTTAAAAGTAACAGGTATTACCTTAAAATGGGCCATCATCTGTGTCTTTTTGGCTGGACTGTTGGGTGGATCCGCCGCTTTTGGATATGTCAGTGCACTTGTCAAGAAAGATCCTGTTCGTAGTGAAGAAGCGATCCGCCAGCAAATGCAAGAAAATGCGATCACGGGATTCGCCTATTTCAATGATGATGCTGTCATTGGACAATTACGAACAGAAGAAGATCGTCGTCTTGCACAACTTGCCGATATCCCGCAAAACCTGCTAGACGCAGTCCTCGCCATTGAGGACAAGGATTTCTACAACCATCGCGGCATCGATTTTCGCGGACTCTACCGCGCGGTAACGCAGAAGCTTCTCAATGAAGATGTGCAAACCGGTGGAAGTACAATTACGCAACAGCTGGCTAGACGTGTTTTCCTTACACTAGATCGCGATGACGGCCGTAAAGCAAGAGAGCTGCTGCTTGCACTTCGGATGGAACGCATCATGTCGAAGGACGAAATTTTACTAGCTTATCTCAACAAAATCCCTTATGGCAATGGAGCGACTGGCTATAACCTATATGGCATTAAAGCCGCTGCCAAAGGTCTGTTTAACATCGATGACTTAAGCAAATTAAATATTGCACAAGCTGCCTATTTAGCGGGACTACCGCAATCTCCATCGCAATACTCGGCGTTTACAAGTAAGCCAACCTTCGATGAGGAAGGCTTCAAAAAAGCAGTGACACGCCAGCAATTAGTATTAAAACGTATGCTGGAAGAAAACAAAATTACGAATGATCAATATCAAGATGCCTTGAAATTTGATCTCAAAGCTTCCATGCCTGCAGCAGCACAGAAAGCATATACAACCTACCCTTATCTGATGATCGAGACCGAACAGGAAGCAGCCGAAATCTTATTGAAGCTTCAGCATCCTGAACTTGATCCGAAGACGAACCAAACCGCATATAATGAAGCACTCAAAAACATACATACGCAACTATTGCGCGGCGGGTATCAGATCTACACCACCATTGATAAAACAATCTATGACTCCATGCATGAAATTTCGAGCAACGATAAGAATTTCGCGCCAACGGACGAGAAAAAAGGCGGCATCGAACAAGTCGGCGCCATCATGCTCGATTCCAAAACTGGAGCCATTAAAGGTATGATTGAAGGCCGCGACTTCTTTGATGAGCAGCTGAATCATGCGACGCAAGCTTATAGACAGCCTGGATCTACGATGAAGCCAATTGCGGCTTACATCCCTGCTCTCGAGAAAGGTGTCCTGCAGCCAGCTACAATTGTGGATGATATTCCAATTATTTTAAAAGATGGCGTGAAAGGCTTCCATTTACCAGAGAACTGGGATCATAAGTTCCACGGACTGATGACAGCTAGAAGAGCCCTGAATCAATCCTATAACATTCCAGCCATTGATGTATTTCTTAATAAAGTAGGAATTACACAAGCATGGGACTTTGCTAAAAAGCTCGGTATTACTTCGCTAACCAAAGAAGACAATGCCGCACAGACAGGTGTTATTGGCGGTTTAAGTCGCGGGACCTCGGTCAAAGAATTAGCAGGCGCTTATGCCTCCATTCCGAACAAAGGCGTGTTTAACGCCCCGTACTTAATTCGTGAAATCAAAGATTCGAATGGCAAGACGATTTACGCACATGAACAGAAGCCGCAAACGGTATACTCACCGCAAAGTGCTTATCTCATTACAGATATGATGAAAACGGTCATCAGTAACGCTAGCCAAGGTACGGCTACTGATCTTATGAAAAAGTTTAAATCGTATGGCAAAATTGAAATCTCAGGAAAAACAGGTTCCACACAAGATGATGCAGATGCTTGGTTCATGGGCTTTACCCCTGATGTCACGGTAGGTGTCTGGATTGGGTATGATCAGCCGATTAATAAACTTTCATCCAAAACAGGGCAAACCAATCACGCCAAAGATATCTGGGCTCTCATTTTGAACAAAACCATCGAACAAAAACCAGATCTATTCCCGAACAAAACGTTCGCAAAGCCTGATGGCATCGTTTCAGCAACGGTCTCCAGCTTATCTGGCATGCTGCCTAGTGAATTAACTACCGGCTCAGAGCATCTGGTAACCGATATATTCAACAAAAAGTATTTGCCTACACAAACAGATAATGTCATGGTTAAAATGAAGATCAGCTCGCTAAATGGGCTCAATTATGTAGCTCAAGAAACGACACCTGCTGATTTCGTATCAGAGAAAGTCGTTATTAAACGACAAAAATCGATCACGCAATTATTAAAAGAAATCGAAGATGCCATGCAAAAGCTTCCAGAGAAAAGCAGAAAACCTATCGATTTCTATAAGCCAACTGATTATGACGTAGATGCTCCTTCCGAAGTCGATCCAAGGGTTGACGACGGGAAAGTACCTCCCGCACCTCAGAACGTCGTTACAGTTAAATCCGGTGACACAGCAACAATTACGTTCCAACCGAACGCGGATGCAGATATCGTAGGTTATCGTATTTATCGTTCGGATAATCAAGGTAAGTTCCAACTCATGGGTGGTAAAGTCGTGTTCGCTGGTGGTGAGGCGAAGTTTGTTGATCAACTTCAAACAGCCGCAATTACAGGATACTACGTAACAGCTGTGGATGTGGCTGGCAAAGAGTCGCCACCAAGCCGCTCCTCTTACACGGACGGAAGCACCCTCGATTCCTTAATCCTTCCTGGAGTCGATAGCAATGGCAATCCTTTGAAAGATCTATCCTCGCCTTCACCAGGACCAACAAATGGTGGAGCAGGCACTAGTACGGGTAAACCGACAGCTAAGGATGCTCCTGCTGCCCCAACAGGCATTAAGGCAAAGGCTGAAGAAGCTTCACTTGTCCTGACTTGGAAAGCCAATGACGCCAAAGACAAAGTCAAACAGTATGTCGTGTATTTTAGCGATAAAGAAAAAGGTACGTTCACCAAGCTAGGCACTGTTGAAAATGGCACTGAATTTCATTACTACGCAGCTGCTTTCAATGGGTTTTACAAAGTAACAGCTATCAATGAAGCTGGAGAATCCAAATTCTCAGCTACCATCGCCTATAACAAATAGCAAAAGAAGAACTTGACAGCCGTCAGGTTCTTCTTTTTTTCGCGCACAAAAAAAAGCTTCTCCGCACCATGCTTGGCACGGAGAAAGCTTTCAATAAAACGAATTAATCTTCAATCGTTGACAAGTCACCTGTCGGTAGGTTTAACTCCCACGCTTTAAGAACACGGCGCATGATCTTTCCACTGCGTGTTTTTGGCAGCTTGTCTTTGAATTCAATCTCGCGTGGTGCCGCATGCGCAGATAGGCCTTCCTTCACAAACTTAGAAATTTCAGCTTTTAGTTCGTCGGAAGGAACAAAACCTTCACGCAACGCGATAAATGCTTTGATGATTTCCCCACGCATAGGGTCTGGCTTCCCAATAACCCCTGCTTCTGCTACCGCTGGATGCTCAACAAGCTTACTTTCTACTTCGAATGGACCCACTCGTTCGCCGGCTGTGTTAATAACGTCATCAACACGACCTTGGAACCAGAAGTAACCATCCTCGTCTTGATAAGCGGAATCTCCAGAAACGTACCAGCCTGTCAATCGGAAATACTCTTCGTATTTGGCAGGATTGTTCCAAATTTTACGCATCATTGAAGGCCAAGATGTTTTGATAGCAAGGTTCCCCATCCGATTAGGAGGCAGAACGTTACCCGCATCATCAATAATAGCTGCATCAACACCTGGAATTGGACGTCCCATGGAACCTGGTTTAATCGTCATGGACGGATAATTACAGATTAACTGACCGCCTGTCTCTGTCATCCACCACGTATCGTGAATACGTTGGTTGTAGACCTTCATTCCCCATCTGACTACTTCTGGATTCAATGGCTCACCAACGCTCAATACGTGGCGAAGCGCTGACAAATCGTACGCAGCCGAAACATCGTCACCAGCCCCCATCAACATACGGAAAGCAGTTGGCGCACTGTACCAAACCGTTACTTTATATTTCTGAAGTGTATTGTACCAGTCCTGTGGACTGAAACGTCCTCCACGAATCACATTCGTTGCGCCATTCAACCATGGGGCAAAAATTCCGTAGGAAGTTCCTGTTACCCAGCCTGGATCAGCCGTACACCAGTAGATATCATCTTCTTTAAGATCAAGAACAATTTGACCTGTATAATAGTGCTGAAGCATGGCATTTTGAACGTGGAATACGCCTTTCGGCTTCCCTGTTGATCCAGATGTATAATGAATAATTAAGCCATCTTCACGGTCCAACCATTCAATTTCAAGCTCTGTGGAAGCACTTGCCATTTCTTTATGATAATCAACTTGTCCTTCGCCAAGCTCAATGTTCTCCCCTACAAGGATTACATGCTTCAAATGAGGAAGCTCATCATAAGGCACACGCGAAAGTTGGCTAGGAGTCGTGATAATAGCAACCGCTTCGCTGTCTGCCAAGCGATCTCTAACCGCGGTTTCCATGAACGCTTCAAAAAGCGGTCCAACTACAGCGCCTACTTTTAGCGATCCAAGTAAAGAATAATACAGTTCAGGTGTCCGCGGCATGAAAATGAACACTCTCTCGCCTTTGCCGATACCTAGATTTCTCAGGACATTACCAAATTGATTCGATCTTTCTTTCATTTGACCAAATGTAATGGCCTCGTCACGCGTGCTGTCGCTGTAATACAGGGCAATTTTATCCTTCTTCGCGCCTTCCGCATGGCGGTCAATGGCTTCATATGCCATATTCACTTTACCTGTTTCGTACCAGGAAAAGTTTTTCTCGATGTCTGCCCAATCAAATGTCGCATGTGTTTGTTCGTAATTAGCCATGTTTGGATTAAGGGATACTGATTTAATGAGTTCATCTTTAGTTTGATCCATAAACGTAAAACCCTCCTCACGAAATAAACCGCTTTCACTTTACTGATGAATTCGAGCAAAATGTGATCGATTTTTGACATGTTCTATTATAACACACTCAGAATCTTTCGCCTATGTTTAAGTTTTACTATGATTTCAAACAAAAGTTTGGTATAAAAATACTATGAATCTTAGCAAAGGAAACGCCCATCATGCTGTTTTTTAGAAGGAGAGCCAAGGTTATGCAGCATATCAAAATTTATCACTCACAAAGCTTGCGCAGTGCTCCCGATCAACCTGAAATTATAATTGAGGGCCCCGTTCCACCTGAAAAACTGCAGGAACTTATCATGCACGAGAAGCTTGATGCTTTCCGCCGCCCCAAAGAACAGCTCGAAGCCCTTATCGAGATAGCTGGATTACCAGAAGGGCGAATTATTCTTGCAAGGGACGGATCTACCATTGTTGGTTACGTCACTTTCCATTACGCAGATGAAATTGAGCGATGGTCGCAAGGAAACATGAAGGATTTAATTGAACTCGGTGCCATTGAAGTTGCGGATGATTACAGATCGATGGGTTTAGGCAAAAAGATGATCCAACTCGCTTTTGAAGGCGAGCAAATGGAAAATGTCATATGCTTCACAACGGAATATTATTGGCATTGGGATTTGGAAACGAGTAAATTAACGGTTTGGGAATATCGTCAAATGATGGAGAAGCTTATGAAAAGCGTCGATATGATTTGGTTCGCAACAGATGATCCTGAAATATGTTCGCATCCCGCCAACTGTCTCATGGTTAGAATCGGGAAACAAGTACCTATCTCCTCGATCGAGCAATTCGATCGCGTGCGGTTTCAGCAGCGTTTTATGTATTAGCTCAAGGAGATGTAAACAGCAGCAACACTTCAAAGGAAATTGTTAACCAATTCGGGGGAATTTGGAAAATGAATATGAAGTTAACGCATCCTGTGTTTATCTATGATGATCAAGAAATTCAGTATAAATTTAATGATACGCATCCCTTCAATCAGGACCGTCTCATTATGACAGTTGATTTGTTGCGTAAATCTGGCGCGCTTCCAGACAATGCGATACTTACGTCTCGCTCAGCGACTGATGCAGAACTCTTGCGGGTGCATTCAGCCACTTATATCGAGGCAGTGAAAGCGCTAAGTGTTCCTTCTCCTGAAGAACGATGGGTCCGAGAGGCAACTCGCTTTGGGCTCGACACCGACGATACACCTTACTTCCCAGAGATGCATGACATTACAGCAAAGGTCGTAGGCGGTTCTATCCTGGCAGTAGACCTCGTGATGTCTGGCCAAGCTCCGCATGCCTTACACCTAGGCGGCGGCCTCCATCACGCCCTGCAGAGCAAGGGTGCGGGCTTCTGCGTCTATAACGACGCATCTGCGGCAATCGCTTACGCCAAAGAGAAGTATGGCGCTAAGGTGCTCTACATCGACACAGACGTGCATCACGGCGACGGTGTGCAGTGGAGCTTCTACGCCGATCCACAGGTCGGCACGCTTTCCATTCATGAGACGGGGAAATATTTATTTCCCGGCACAGGGGCTGTGAATGAGCGCGGAGAAGGCGACGCATTCGGGACTAGCGTGAACATCCCGGTGGAGCCCTACACCGAGGATGATTCCTGGCTGGAATGCTTCAGCGAGGTGTTGACCGAGCTGATCGCCCGCTTCCAGCCGGACGTCATTATCTCTCAGCATGGCTGCGATGCCCATGCTTTCGACCCGCTTGCGCATGTGCATTGCTCGATGCGCGTGTACAAGGCCATGCCCGAGCTCATCCATCGACTTGCGCACCAGTGGTGCGAAGGTCGGTGGGTCGCGCTCGGCGGCGGTGGGTACGACATCTGGCGTGTCGTACCGCGCGCTTGGAGCCTGCTCTGGCTCGTCATGAGCGAGCAGGCGATCTTGAGTCAGCTGGAGGCGGAGCCCCAGCTGAGGCTGCCCCAGGCGTGGCTGGACGCCTGGCAGGACAAGAGCCCAGTCCCACTCGTGGAGACGTGGCTCGACCCGGTTGAAGCCTGGACGCCGATTCCACGGCGCCAGGTGATCACCGAAAAGAATCGGCAAACGAAAGAATTAGCCATGATGTATTTGAAATAATACGTAGTTCATAAGAAAAAGCTCAGAACCCGCCATTCGGCGTTGCTCTGAGCTTTTTTCATGTGAATTTTACAGCTGTTTCACCATATCTTCAACCATTTTATACGAATTCTCCGAAGCAATCACCGTAAATTCCGCGAAATTCACATGTGCAGAGCCATCCGCTTTATCGGACATGGAACGTAGTACCACATATGGAATGCTATTCATCGCACATACTTGCGCAACGGATGAGCCTTCCATCTCGACACAGACCCCATTCAATTCTTGATAGAGGCTAGCAACAACATCTCTGCTTGCAATGAATTGGTCACCGGAAAGCACTCTTCCTAGCTTCACTTTGCCTGCAAACAATTTCTCACCAGAAGCAACGGCAAGATCTACCAGTCTGCGATCAGCTGCGTATACGGAATTCTCTGCATAAGGAATGACGCCGCGCGGAAATCCAAGTGCTGTAACATCCATATCATGCTGTACGCATTCCGTCGAAATCACAAGATCCCCAATTTGCAATTCAGGATCAAGCGCACCAGCTACGCCAGTGAAAATCACAGTTTCAACACCAAACTGGTCAATCAGGATTTGTGTAGTAACCGCAGCATTCACTTTACCCACGCCCGTGCGACATACGACGACATTTTTACCAAAATAAGTGCCTTCACGGAACGTAATGCCGGCTTTTACCGTTTCTTTGATATCTGTCATGTGAGCAACAAGCAGCTCAATTTCTTCATTCATTGCGCCAATTAGAGCGATTTTATTCCAAGTCATATGTGTATCCTCTCTCTCTTCTACATGAGAAAACCTCTACCGCGCTCATCCAGAGTGGAAGAACACGATTAGAGGTTTATTTTTCATTTAAGCTTTAACCGAGTGACGGTTAATAATTTCATGCGGCAAAATAACTTGCATATTATCTGTTGATTCTTTATTCATCAATTTGGTCAAAAGACGCATCGACACAGCTCCGATATCATACATCGGTTGAGCTACCGTCGTCAATGTCGGTCTTACCATGGATGCCATACGGATGTTATCCACACTAATGACGGCAATATCTTCAGGAACACGAAGACCGTTATCTTGAATAGTATGAATTGCACCAATTGCCATTTCATCTGTTGCCGAGAAAATGGCGGAAGGTTTTGGCGAAAGTTCCAGGAAGTAGTTCACCGCATCAACGCTAGATTCGTATCGATAATTACCAATGCGTACATACTCATCTCGCAATGGGATGCCAGCCGTTTCAAGCGCACGCTTGTAGCCTTGATATCTAGCGAAACCATTCGCAGGATCCTGCAGCGTGCCTGAAATCATAGCAATGTCACGATGTCCTGCTTCAATCAGCACGTTAACAGCATCAAATGCTGCCGCCTCATGATCGATATCAACGGACGCCATCGCTTGGTTCTCGTCCTTCGTTCCACATAGAACAACTGGTACAGACGAAGTGCGGAAAGCTTGAATGTGCTCTTCCGTAACAACACCGCCCATGAAGAGCAGTCCGTCCACTTGTTTTTCGAGCAACGTATTGATAACACGAATTTCCTTCTCTTTCTTCTTGTCCGCATTACACAAAATAATATTGTAATGATACATATTCGCAATATCCTCAATACCACGCGCTACCTCAGCAAAAATGGAATTGGAGATATCGGGAATAACTACACCAACAGTTGTTGTCTTCTTGCTTGCTAGACCTCTTGCTACCGCATTTGGGCGGTAACCTAATCGTTCAATGGCTTCAAAAACCTTCTTACGGGTTTGCGGCTTCACGTTGGGGTTGTTGTTGACGACCCGAGAAACGGTTGCCATGGAAACGCCTGCTTCTCTCGCTACATCATAAATAGTTACGGTCACGGTTGCTCTCTCCACTTCACAAAGTATTCTGCGAACCTAGTATATTATCGTTATGATACGACAAATTAATCCATCTTGCAATGCAAAATGAAAATGCTTTGAAAAAAATTTCATTTTATTTTCAAAAGAGACACAAATAGAATAAAAGCCAACCTCGAATCGAGATTGGCCGCCATTTTTTAAGTAGAAATTGCGCTTTGAGTGATTTGTGATAACCGTTTGCGAATTTCATCAGCCCAAGGTTCGTCGCCTAGCGATTGTGCTAGCAACAGGATGTCCAATAGCTCATTAATTCGTTCTTCCACAATTTTCTCCATCGAATCATTCATACGCTCTTTTTCTGTTACCTTCAATAGCAGAAAGGCAATCTCTGATACTTCATGAAAGAAGAATTGTTGCTTTTCTGGTTTACTTCCCAGCCTACCGATCAGACCGGTAAGTTCAGGTTTAACGTGAGGCACAACCTCACTCCGTCCACAGGCCTCACAGGAATAGATAGGAACATTCTCAATATCTACTTTACTTTGATAAATAACCGTGCGCAGACGAAGGTTCATCGTGCGTCCGCACTTACAATACTTTTGCATTCTAACACTCCTTCACTGACAGGCGGCATGTACATTAGTTGCTTGTACTATGTTATTCTACGATGCCTTCAGATTTCCTTCTGAATATAGCATAGTAGTTTTTGCCACCTTTGGAAGCGGAGTCTTACTTTGCCTGTTGTTTACTGTAAGCGATAACTTCATCTACAAAGCGCTTAGAAAACGCTGGAAGATCTGGCGGTCTACGCCCAGAAATAATATTACGATCAACGACCACTTCTTCATCGACCCATGTTGCACCCGCATTTTCAATATCGTCGCGAATTCCTGGTGTTGACGTCATTGTGTAGCCATTCACGATCTTAGCTGAAATTAAAACCCAGCCTGCATGACAAATTTGCGCAATAGGCTTCACATCCGCGTGAAACTCCTGTGTCAATCGAAGTACATCAGCATAGCGGCGAAGTTTATCAGGTGCCCAACCGCCTGGTACGTAAAGACCGATGTAATCGGAAGACTTCACTTCATCGAAAGCATAATCCGTCGTAATTGGCACACCATATTTCCCGTGGTATACCGTTTTGGCTTTTGGACCCACGATATCTACAATGGCTCCTGCTTCGCGCAAACGATAGACCGGGTACCACATTTCTAAATCTTCAAATTCTTCATCTACAAACGCAAGCACCTTCAAGCCCGCTAGTTCCATACTAATTACCTCCTACAATAGATTCGGTTTGTTCGATTTGTTCGGTTTGAGCAAGTAGCTCTAAGATTTCATCACTGGTTTTGCATACTAAAATGCGATCCACTAATGCTTTACATGTCGCGGCATCACTGGAAAGCAAGCGGTGCTTAACCTGTAAGAGCGTCTGGACGGATATGCTGAGCTCTTCAATACCAAGACCTAGCCAAATCGGCAAAGCTCGAATATCTCCTGCCATTTCTCCGCACACGCCTACAGGAATGCCAACACGTTTGCCTGCGTCGATCACTGATTTGAGTAATCGAATAACGGCCGGATGATAAGGATTATATAAGTGCGCGATATTCTCGTTCATTCGATCGACTGCCAAAACATATTGAACTAAATCATTCGTACCGATACTCATGAAATTCACTTCACTTGCAAGCACATCCGCAATAATCGCAGCAGCAGGCACTTCAATTGTAAGACCAACCTCAATATTAGGATTAAAAGGCACACCAAGCGAACTTAATTCCAACTTTGCTCTTTCTAAGTGCGCTTTCGCTTGACGCACCTCTTCAATAGACGTCACCATCGGATACATGATCTTCACATTGCCATAATAACTAGCTCGTAAGATCGCTCTTAACTGCGTCATGAAGAGATCCGTTCGATCCAGCGAGATCCGAATTGCCCGATAGCCCAGGAAGGGATTATCCTCTTTGGCAAGCGGCATATAGTCAAGCTTCTTATCGCCGCCAATATCCAGTGTTCGGATTACAATAGGACGACCTTTCAGTGACATCGCGGCGTGACGATAGACTTCAAATTGTTCATCTTCACTAGGCAACGAATCCCGATCCATGTATAGGTATTCTGTTCGGAACAGCCCTACACCGGAAGCACCATTTCGCAGCACTTGATCAATTTCCATGACCGAATTAATATTCGCATGTAAATGAACTAAGCTTTTATCCAACGTTAGGGGAGCCACATCCGCAATTTCTTGTAGACTTTCTTTGAAATCCAGCCAGTTTTTCTTCCGGGCCTGATAACGCTCGATGGTGAGCTTATCCGGATTAATATACAAAGTCCCTTCTTGCCCATCAATAATCAGAAAGTCACCATTTTGAATAGGACGAAGCAGCTTCCCTTCTAGCCCTAGTACATAAGGAACAGACATGGCTCTCGCCATGATTGAAACATGCGAATGCGTGCCACCTAGAATAGTCAGAAGTCCTAATACATTCGTTGGATCCAAATGCGCAAGCTGGGAAGGTGTGAGCTCCTTCGCAACTAAAATGTAGGAATGATCAATTGGCGGCACAGTTGTGCTCGTATCCCCTAATAAATGCTTCAACAGACGATTACCTACATCTTTAATGTCCAGTGCACGTTCTTTCATGTATTCATCGTCGATCAGATTAAACATACCTACGAATTTATCGATGACTTCTTTCACCGCAACTTCTGCGGCTTTGTACTGCAGTTCAATAATCCCTTGAATCTCATTCATGAAAATAGGATCTTCCAAGATCGCCAAATGCGCATCAAAAATATAGGCTTGTTCTTGCCCAACAACCTCTTTGATCTCTTGCTTGATTAGCTCTAGCTCATCTTTGGAATGGCGAATCCCATCGTATAATCGCTCGAATTCATAAGCTAAATCCGTCACATCAATCATTTTCTCTGGAAAATCCCATTCCCACGTAGGAATTACAAATGCCTGCCCCATCGCGATTCCCGAAGACGCACCTACACCTCTAATCATCCGTTCGTCCCCCCCTCGGATTTAGTTGGCTTAAGGACTACGGACATAACAGAGCCTTGGCCTTTCTTAACTGGTTTAAACGGAGCAAAGCTCCACGATTTCACAATATCTGGATTCGTAATAATCATCGGTGTCGCTAAAGAAGATGCGAATTTCTTCACTTTGTTATAATTGAATTTGACCAACAGTTGACCTGCTTCCACACGATCGCCTTCTTTCACCACCGCATTAAAGCACTTACCAGGTAAGCTGGATGTATCGATACCGATATGCAGCAGAACTTCCAGTCCTTCATCCGTCAAAATACCTAACGCATGCATTGTCGGGTAAATATGCATGATGGTACCTGCAACCGGAGAAACCAACTCCCCTTTTTCAGGAATAAAAGCAACACCATTTCCGACTAGTCGCGAGGCAAAGATGCGATCTGGTACTTCTTCAATCGGGATCATACGTCCCTGCATAGGGGAAGTAAACAAGACGACATGAATATCTTTGCGCAGTACTTTCATAATTTCTTCACGTATAAGCTCTGAAAATGTTCCAAACACGACTTGAACATTGCCTCCTCCAAGACGTATGACGCCTGCTGCTCCTAAGTGTCGTAATGCCGTGATGTCCATCAGACGATCATTGACAAGTGTCAGTCGCAATCGAGTAATACAGGCCTCAATCTTCTTAATATTGTCTTTCCCACCAAGTGCCTGCAAAATTAACGGAGAACGATATGGAATGTCTCCTGCCCACTCTTCTAAAGAAGAACCTTCTTCCCTGCCGGGTGTAGGTATACGGAACTTCTGTATCGCCCATCGAAATAAGAAATAATAAAGTAAACCATACACTAGCCCAATCGGAATTAACAATAAGCCATTCGTAGACAAATGCAGATTAATAATGTAGTCAATCGCCCCTGCTGAATATGAGAACCCATGATGGATATTCAACTCATAGGCAATCCACATAGCAACCCCCGAAAGGATGGCATGGATAACAAATAAATAAGGAGCCACAAAAAGAAAGGCAAATTCGATCGGCTCTGTTACACCCGTTAAGAAGGAAGCCAACGCAGCTGTCAGGAATGTAGCCTTAATTTTCGGCTTCAAATCCTCCCTAGCTTCTCCTATGATCGCGAATGCAATGGCCGGCAAGGCAAACATCATGATCGGATACAAACCTGCCATATACATGCCTGCCGTCGGATCACCTGCAAAATATCGCGGTAAATCACCGTAGGCATATTGGCCATTCGGCGTTTCATAAGCGCCCACCTGAAACCAAAAAAAGTTATTTAAAATATGATGCAAACCAGAGGGCACCAACAGACGATGCGCAATGCCATATATAAAAGCACCAAAGCCGCCTAACCCCAGTAATCCACTTGATATTTTACCCATTAATGTCTCTAAATAAGGACCAATCCCGATCATTATATAAGAGACAATGAGCGTCGCGAGTCCCATGACGAGCGGAACCATACGGGGTCCACCGAAAAATTGTATGTACTCTGGAAGCTTGATTTCTTTGCAGCGATGATAGATGATTGCGGCAAGTAAGCCGATCAAGATCCCGCCAGAAACGCCTAATTGAAATTGCGTGCCTAGCCCATGTTCGATAAGTCGGGTAAACATAAAATACCCTAGCATCGCAGATAAACCAGCTATTCCAGCACTTTCTGTTAAGCCTAATGCCACACCGACAGCAAAGATAATAGGTATATAATCAAAGATTGTATTTCCAGCCAATGACAGCATATCCCCAAAACTTGAAGCATGTATGACATCCCAAGGTAAATCCCCTAGACAAAGCAGCACAGCAGCAATAGGAAGCGCAATGGTAGGCAGCATTAAGGAGCGGCCAAGCTGTTGTAAGTTCCCCATCCAGTTCAAACGAATGCTAACCTCCTAAAAGTTTTCGTCAGAAAACTGACTTCGCAAGCATCTTCCATTAATAAATTCAAAAAAGTATCTTCCTCTTAATCATAAGATTCTCTTATCAAATCGTAAAGCTTGTTCGTCCTTTTGTCAAAAAAAATAAGCAAATCATGGGTTCCTATCAGCTTCTTCAACATAGTAAACGCAAAAGTTGACTATGTCCCCTAAAAGCTGTCATACTTTACCTGTACCCTATTTCAAGATCCAAGGAGGAAACACACTTATGTCTTACGATGTTATTATTATTGGAGCTGGACCTACTGGTGCAAGTGCCGCACTTTTCACTTCAAAGGCTGGCAAGAAGACGCTCGTGATCGACAATGAGCAAAGCGTTACGAAACGTGCATGGATCGAGAATCATTATGGTGTAGAGGCTATTGCCGGACCTGATTTAGTTGAAATCGGTAAAAAGCAAGCCGCTAAGTTTGGAACCGAATTCGTCACTGGACAAGCAACGCAGCTTGTTAAAAGCGATGATGGTTTCCAAGTCTCCACGGAAAATGGCACTTATGCAGGGAAACATGTCATTCTAGCTACTGGCTTATCCGTTGAGCTAGCTGAAGCAGCAGGCATCACTACGAAAGCCGGAACAGAACCGCGTATTAAATCCATCGTTGATTGCGATGCACAAGGAAACACAAGCCTAAAAGGTGTATGGGCAGCGGGAACGACAGCTGGTGTCAGCATGCATACCATTATTACGGCAGGTGACGGCGCTAAAGTCGCTATCAACGTCATCAGTGAGCTGAATGGCGCTCGCTATGTTGATCACGACGTTCTGAAAGCTTAATTTCCATTGATAAGAAAACCGCTAATCGATTGGCTTCTTAGGCCTATCAATTAGCGGTTTATTTGGTTTACAGGCTTGCCTTAATTGTTACGTGGATTCAGAATGGCATCTTCCACTTTGATACAACGATCCATAATGACTTCTAAGCCCGCCTCACTAGCAATACGTGCAGCTTCTTCATTTATGATTTCTAATTGCAGCCAAAATACTTTAGCGCCAATCTTGACAGCTTCTTCGGCCACAGGCACGACTGTTTCGGCACGACGGAACACATTCACAATATCCACAGGTTCTGGGATGTCAGATAAAGAGGCGTAGCATTTTTCACCCAGAATTTCTTCAGCATTCGGATTGACAGGGATGATCCGATAACCGCGGCTTTGCATCGCCGCTGCTACCATATAGGATGTGCGATCTGGTTTATCCGATAAGCCAACCACAGCAATGTTCCCTGCTTTAGCAAGTATTTCTTTGATGTGTTCCCTGGACGGATTTTCAAATGTCATATCCAACACTCTCCTATTTATTTAAGTAGGTTAGACCTTGTTTCCCCATGGCAGACCATGTCTCCACAAATTGGGCTTTGTTTACTTGTATTTGCTTTTTACCATTTAATGGATCATTCAAATAAACATTGGACTCATCAAATCCAACAAGAACAACAGCATGCTCCGAGTATGTTGTCTTTAGTGGACCGATCGGGGTATCCCAAGTGACCCATTTGTACGGTAGATTGTAATCAATCGTGGTCCAGACTATAACCGGAATACCATGCGCCACTTGCTGCTCGTATAGCTCAAAAGGTTCCCCCGTTATATTAATAGCTTGAGGGATATACGTTTTCAAAAGAGGGAACAATCCTGCAGCATATATGCCGAAGCCTCTCTTCTTGCGGGTTACATCACCAACGAAGCCGCTGTTGGGATTGCCCCAATACGTGATGTTACCATTGGCATCCAGTGTTGCTGGCGTGGAATCTGTCGGCATTTCGGTGACTAACTCCATCTTCGTTTTGTTCACGCCATAGAACTGTAGCAGCATCGTGAGACTGGTGATCTCACAACCAGCCGGCAGCTCTGGCAGCTGACCAAAGATAGGAACATCCAGCATCGCTGATTTCGCTTGTTCAACAGCGGGCGACGGTGATGGCTTCACAGTCGCCTTAACCGTAGCGGCGGGCTTATCAACTGCTAAGACTACTGGGCCAGACGCGAATAAGGCTGGTTCTTTCCCGGTTGCCTTCGCATAGAGCAGGACAGCAAATACACTGCTTGCAAATGTAAGGCCAGCTACGAGAAATAATCCAAACGTCACCTTCAATCCTTGCCAAATAATCCTCATGCTGACTCACCCATTCATTGTAATTGAGATTCTAGGACTCACTCACAAGCTCAACCTGTGCGCCAATCGAGCGCAAGTGGTCGAAGTATTGTGGGTACGACTTAGCCACGTGGTGGGCATCCCGAATTGTTAATCCCTTCTCAGAGCGAAGACCTACCACCGTTAATGCCATGATGACCCGGTGATCGAAATGCGCATTAATTTCTACGCCGCCTTCAACACCTTGTGGCTTCCCATGAACAATAATTTCACTCTGACGTTCTTCTACATCAGCTCCAGCTTTACGGAGCTCATTCAAGTAATCTGTGATACGATCACACTCTTTATACCGCAAGTTCTCAACATTGTAGAACCGCGATGTACCTTCTGCAAACACAGCCGCAGCAACCATAGCAAGAACTGCATCTGTGAAATGATCGCCATCGAATTCTCCAGCAACTAGGCGCTGATTTCCACGAACATGTACAACGCCATTGTCGTGTGTTAGATCTACGCCCATAGCCTTCAGAACATCGACACACGCTTTCTCGCCTTGCTTGCTATTCTCTTCTAGACGAAGCACACGAACATCCGAGTTTGTCACTGCAGCTGCAGCAAGAATCGCTGCAGAGCCTGGGTAATCACCTTGGATGACGTATTCTTTGGCTTCATAGGATTGTCTGCCTGGTATACGATAGTGCATCAAATCTTCACTTGCATGTACAACAATACCTGCTTGTGCCAAAACTTCAAGCGTTTGACCAACAATAATTTTGGACTTCAAATCATGCAAAACTTCAATTTCAGTATCTTCTTCAAGTAACGGCGTCATAAACAAGAGGGAGCTCAAAAACTGTGAACTCACATTTCCAGAAACGGTGATTTTGCCACCGCGAGGTTGTCCCCCTTTAATAGTTATCGGCAAACGACCGTTATTATGTAGTACTTCTATACCCATTTGTTGCAAAGTATCTATTAAATCATCATGAGGACGTTTCCCCAACGATTCCGGATACGTATTTACGAAAGTTACTTCCGGACAGAAAGCAGCGGTAGACATCAAAAAGCGAAGCACAGCTCCAGCATTGCCAACATTCAATTCAGACACATGCTTAGGGTTCTTACCAAAGCCTGTGATGACAATTTTCTCATCATCTTCTTCTATAATCGCTCCTAAATCACGTACGCAGCGTCTCATCGCATCACTGTCTTCACTATGAGCTGGGTAATAGATTGTGCTTGTCCCATTCGCAAGTGCACCGATAAGCAAGTAGCGTGTAGTATAGTTTTTGGAGGATAATGCATTAATTTCCCCTTCAAGATGGGAAGTTGGTTTTACGATGGCTTTCATGTCGTTTGTTAACTCCTTCGCAAGTAGTTTTATATGTATATCCAGCAGAATGAATGCTAAGAAAACACGCTTCAGCAGGATGATAGAGATCAAATATTATTGACAGTGTATCATACGAAATGTAACTTGGAAACCTTCTCCCCTTACAGGATACTCGCGAAAAAGCTAGATAAAGTAACGCTTCGTTTGACATCTCGGCGTTAAATTTCTATCATACTAAGTAGGAGGATTTCTTCCGTAAATACGAACATGGAGGCACATCATGGATACGATTCTACCATCCGAAGTCAAAACAAGACTTGCACAAGGTGAACATTTAATACTTATCGACGTTCGCGAAGATGAAGAAGTAGCAGAAGGTATGATTCAAGGCGCTATACATATTCCATTAGCCCAATTACCAGAGCGCCTTAGCGAGATTCCACAAGCAGATGAAGTCATTCTAGTATGTCGCAGTGGAAATCGCAGCGGACGCGCACTTGGTTACTTAGAAGCCAATGGCTATAAAGGACTCAAGAACATGACCGGCGGCATGTTGGAATGGGAAGACTAAGCTGAAGAGCTTGTCTTCTCCTTTTAATGGCGACCGGCATGTTGAATGATCAGATCTACAATTTCATCCTCTGATAGTTCAGTAGTATTAATGGACGCATGCGCAAAATCATAGGCATGTCTTCTTTGTTCCATAAGTGTGTGTACACGTTCCTCCAAATTACCTTGCAGCAGAGGGCGATTCGTATCTGCACTAACTCGTTGGATAATCGTTGCTGCTGTTGCTTCCAAGGCAACGACAAAGCCATGCTGAAGCATGCAATCTCTATTGGATGCCGCTAATACAGCCCCTCCACCAGTTGCTACAACTTGCCCTTCACTATCTAAAATCCGTGCCAACGTCTCTGTCTCTAAAGCACGAAAATGAGCTTCACCATGATTGCGAAATAATTCAGGAATACTGGTCTGTTGAATTTCTTCTAACACAGTGTCAGAATCACAAAAACTCCATCCTAAACGCTCTGCTAGCTTCCTACCTACCGTTGATTTCCCTGTCCCCATGAATCCAACAAGTACAATATTTCTAACTGTCACACTAATCCCCTTTTCCCATGAGCTAGTCATACAAACTTTCCCAACATCATACCATAGCTCTTTCAGCATGAATACAATCCATCCAAAAATCATATAGTAGTGTGAATAAATTCTAGCACAAACAGTTAAGATTTTAGAGAGACCACGCCGATAAGGAGAGATGGAGCTTTGAACCCAACTGTTTTGAACACGAACCACACGATTGCCTTTACGAATCGCACACAGCGCAAACTAGAGCAGATTTTGCACCCAAGCTATACGTTATGCAAAGAGGATGTCGTCTGGATTCTAGAATTTATTAAGAAAAAAGTGGCTGAAGAAGACCCGCTTGTGCAAGGTCTTACTCAACCACGATTATTAAGAAATTTCCGTTATTTTGCCGAGGTTTCTCTCATGCTCATCCACCGCCGCAATGGCTTCGATCAAGACGCTGACCGATTGAAGATGTGGCTTAGAGAAGCTGCCTACGGCTTACAAGAAGAGGCTTAACGCCTACTCGTTACCCATCCAGTTGAAGTGGAAGGATCCTTCTTTGTCCACACGTTGGAACGTATGAGCACCGAAGTAGTCACGTTGCGCTTGCAATAGGTTAGCCGGCAGTCTTTCTGTGCGGTAGCTGTCATAGTACGCAAGTGCGGATGCGAAGGAAGGAACTGCGATACCGCGAGTAACGGCTTCAGCTACCACTTTTCTCCATGAACCTTGGTAGTTATCCACTACGTCTGTGAAGTAAGAATCCAACAATAGGTTTTTCAATTCAGGATTGCGATCATATGCATCCTTGATATTTTGAAGGAAACGAGCACGGATAATACACCCGCCACGGAAGATCATAGCGATGCTGCCGTATTTCAAATCCCATTTATATTCTTCGGAAGCTGCTCTCATTTGAGCAAAGCCTTGAGCGTAAGAACAAATTTTGCTGGCGTAAAGAGCTTGACGAACAGCCTCGATAAACGCTTTGCGATCGCCTGTAAATGCTGGAGCATCAGGTCCTTTGAGTACTTTGCTTGCTGCTACGCGTTCTTCCTTCATCGCGGAGATGAAACGGGAGAATACGGATTCTGTGATGATGGAAAGCGGCACGCCTAGGTCCAGAGCACTTTGACTGGTCCATTTTCCTGTTCCCTTTTGACCAGCGGAATCCAGAATCACGTCAACCATTGGTTTGCCTGTTTCAGCATCGTATTTCGTGAAGATATCACGCGTGATTTCGATTAGGTAGCTGTCTAGCTCCCCATTGTTCCACTCTGTGAAAATCTCATGAAGTTCTTCTGTACTAACGTTAAGTACATCTTTCAGCAATTGGTAAGCTTCACAAATCAACTGCATATCCCCGTACTCGATGCCGTTGTGCACCATTTTCACATAGTGACCCGCACCATCTGGTCCGATATACGTACAACAAGCATCTTCGCCAACTTTAGCGGAAATCGCTGTTAGAATAGGTTCTACCAATTTATAAGCGTCTTCTTGTCCACCTGGCATGATCGCAGGTCCTTTAAGTGCGCCTTCTTCACCACCGGAAACACCTGTTCCAACGAAACGAATACCGTGAGCTTCAAGCTCTTTGTTGCGACGTTGTGTGTCAGGGAAAAATGCATTTCCGCCATCGATCAAGATATCGCCTTTATCCAAATGCGGAAGCAATTGGTTAATTGTGTCGTCTGTAGGTCCGCCAGCTTTGACCATGATCAAAATCTTGCGCGGCACTTCAAGGGATTGAACGAATTCTTCAACCGTGTATGTACCAACTAGTTGTTTCCCTGGTGCTTCTTGAAGAAGCTCCTTCGTTTTCTCAGCAGAACGGTTGAATACGGATACCGTAAAGCCTCTGCTTTCAATGTTTAATGCTAAGTTTTTCCCCATTACTGCTAAACCTACAACACCTATTTGTTGCTTAGACATGTCTCTCATACACCCTTCCGATATATAAATGTTTAAATCGTCATCGCGCCAAAACCGCCGTCTACTCTCAAAACTGTTCCTGTCACAAAGCTTGAAGCTTTCTCTGAGGCCAGGTACACCGCAGCACCTTGAAGCTCTGCAGCTTCACCAAATCGATTCATTGGCGTATGACGCATAATGGATTCGATCCGCTCAGGCGACAAAATCTTACGATTCTGCTCTGCTGGGAAAAAGCCAGGAATAATAGCATTCACGCGCACGCGACTTGGAGCAAACTCACGAGCTAGGTTCTGTGTGATGTTATTCACAGCTGCTTTGGAAGCGGAGTAAGTGAACACGCGAGAAAGTGGTGGATCCGAGGAAACGGATGAAATATTAATAATGCTTCCGCCTTCACCTCGTTCAACCATGTATTTCCCGAACACTTGGCAGGCTATCACGACACTTTTCAAATTGACCTCCATAATAGAATCCCATTCTTCCATGGAAATGTCAAAGAAAGGCGTCGCACTATTTTTACCTGGACAATTCATAAGAATATCCGCGCTGCCCGACCAAGCGATAACATCTTGGAGAACTTGCTCTAAATCTTCACGTTTCGTAGCGTCTGCTTGAAACGACTTTGCTTCTCCGCCAATTGCTGCAATACTCTCGCGAACCTGTTCGCATTTCTCTTGATTGCGCCCGACGATCGCGACTTTAGCACCATGTCCAGCTAGAGCAAGAGCCATGGAACCACCAAGTGTACTATTACCGCCAATAATTACTGCTGTTTTTCCAGAAAGATCGAATAAGTTCATTGTCGTCATCCTCTCGAATAATATTAATTTGTCTATTAGGAATTATAGTTGAGGACTCCGTAGGTGCTGACTTTGAAAAGCGGTGATCGCGTCGAATTGATCTTTTAACTGATGATATACGCTCGTATAAATAGATGTCAATTGTTGATATACGCGATAATCGTTTTCATTCACCTCGTGAGCCTTGCCTACACGAATCCATTTGTGTGCATGTGATAAATCTTCAATTTCGCCCATCGCTAGTAGACCTAGTAAGGCAGCGCCAATTCCTGAACTCTCAATAGAGTCCGGAACAGTAACGGCGGTCCCAAGCATATCGGTCATCATCTGACGCCAAAACTCTGAACGAGCGAAACCGCCAGAAGCGCGAATCACCGTAGCAGGACCCATCATCCGTTCCAATGATGTGGCAACGGCTTGAATGGAAAACATGACGCCTTCAAGGGCAGCACGAATCATATGCTTTTTCTGGTGACTGAGTGAAAGGCCGAAATACACACCGCGTGCATTGGCATTCCAATATGGCGCTCGTTCACCCGACAGTAATGGCAAGAAGAGTAAACCATCTGAGCCGGCTCCGACTTCGGCAGCAAGTGCTGTCAAATGGTCGTAAGGATCCATGCCCATACGGCGTGCTTCTTCTGCTTCTGCAGTCGCAATCTGATCTCTTACCCAGCGGAAGACAATCCCCCCATTATTAATGGGGCCACCAACGACCCAGAAATTTTCGGTTAACGCGTAACAGAATAATTTCCCTTCAGGATCCGTTTGAGGTTTGCTAACAACACTGCGAACAGCACCGCTCGTACCGATCGTAACAGCGACTACACCAGGCTCGAACGCCCCCACGCCAAGATTGGCAAGGACACCATCCGATGCACCAACAATAAATGGTGTATCCGTGGACAAGCCCATCGTTGCAGCATCCGCTTGGCTTAATCCTTCAACGCGATGCGTCGTCGGAACTAGTGTGGATAACTGCTTCGGCGTTACACCCGCGTAATCCAATGCACCTGCATCCCAATCTAATTGCTCTAAATTAAATAAGCCAGTTGCACTTGCCAGTGAATGGTCGATGAGATAATCACCAAATAATTTCGCAAACACATACTCTTTAATTCCGATAAATTTATAAGTGTTTCGAACAAGCTCTGGTTCATAATGGCTAAACCACTTTAACTTCAAAAGCGGCGACATCGGGTGAATCGGAGTACCTGTTCTCGCATAAATCTGTTGTCCAAGTCCGCTGAGCCTCAACTCCTCGGCATATTGACTGCTGCGATTGTCAGCCCAAGTAATGCATTGCGTAAGCGGCTTATTATGCTCATCTACGGCAATTAGCGAATGCATCGCGGAACTAAATGACACGCAAAGTACTTGTTCAGGCTTGACGCCTTGCTTGCGAACGACTGCGCCGATCCCTTGCACCACAGCATCAAATATTTGATCTGGATCCTGCTCTGCGCGATCTGAGGCAGGCGTAAACAACGGATATTCGATGGAATGGGAAGCAAGAACACGTCCGTCTCGATCGATGACAAGCGTTTTGGTGCTCGTTGTTCCAATATCGGCTGCTATGATATATGGCTTCTGACTTTCCGTCATGGGCTAATATTCCCCTCTGCATCAAATGATAGCTCAAATGGCTCCGATAAAATCTCGATATCTGGATGTTGACGAGCAGCTTCAAGGAGATTAACTGAAATTTCAATTTCGCCTAGGTGCAGTGTATCTTGAATGCGAACTAGTTTGCAGGTCGTATAATCTAAAATATTACACGTTTTCACAGCTGCTTTGATGGCGTAGAAATCATTCTCCAACGTCGTTGCAATTTTCGTAGGCGCACATACCGTAGAAGTCAGACCATTGGCATATGTGAACTCCAGGTTTGTTTTATCTACAAGGCGTTGCGTCGTAAAGTCAGCTGTACCTACTCCGTTGGCATTCCCTTTTGTTTCATGCGTCAAATCAAGGACTACCATCTTCGACACCTCTGGGCCACCATGTGCATACGGTGTAGGATAACGCCCAGTTACGTTCGGATCCATGCCATCACCGCTAATGTTTTTACCGATATAATCAATAACAAGGACATCGATTTCATCGAACAAAATTTTGGGCAAGCGGGACTTCGCTTCAACGAGTAAAACTTCCTCGCGAGCCTCGATCTCCGCGGCTGGCAGGACTTCGACCTGACATGTTTCATCGTAAGCATTCTCAACGAGCGCAACACCGAAAACGATCGGCAACTTCTCAATCATGAGATTCGCCATCGCCGGCACGTTCTCAGCCATATACTTAAAGCCTAACTGATGACAAGCTTCAGCGCCCTTTTGCTTACCCAAACCAATCGCGATCATCTTCATGATGCCGCTCTCAATACGTCCACGGAATGCCGTATGCGGCTTCACACGATTAATAACGACAATGGCATCTGCCTCTGAAGCAATGCGATCTACGTAAACCGGCAAACCGTTCGGCAGTTGATCGATTTTGACGACGTCCATCGAAGAACGAATTGGTGCTCCCATTGATTCTTCCGTTATACCAAAGTGCTGCAGCACCTCAGTCTGACCTTCTGCGGTTGCTCCGCCGTGACTGCCCATACACGGTACGATGAATGGATGCGCGCCTCTAGCCTTAATCGCATCCAAAGTTGTTTTCGTGAAACCAGCGATATTGGCAATACCTCTGCTCCCTACAGCAACTGCAACTTGTTGACCGGGAAGAATGCTCGGCATAACGCCACTGCTTTCCAGCTTATCGGCAAGTTCCTGCAAAGGATTCTCCAAAATTGTACGATCAAATTTTTGGCGGATCTTGACCATTTGCGGAATCGGAATATCTTGTAACAGCTCTCTTAGAATACTCATCGACTTCTCCCACTTTCTTAGTCTTGTAATGGTTGCACGGACTCACGAACAATCAGTTCCGTTCGCAAGAGCACTTGCTCTGTGGCATGCAATTTGTTCTCTATATTACCTAAGAGACGCAATGCGCCTTCTTTGCTAATTTGTTCAATGGGTCTTCGTACAGTCGTCAAGGACGGCGTAACATACCCTGCGAAAACCGTATCGTCAAAGCCAACTACGGATATGTCTTTAGGGACTTGTAAACCCGCTTCAAATACAGCTTTAATGGCGCCTAATGCCATCTCATCATTACAGCAAAATACAGCTGTCGGCTTCTCATTCAGACTCAGAAACTGCTGCATCGCTTTATGACCGCTTTCAAGATCATACAATCCTGGCAAGCGATAGGCTGCTGGAACCGAGATCCCGTAATGGCCCATAGCACGTTCAAAACCATCTTTCCGATTTTGTGCGGATTTGAAACCTTTGCGTCCTTCAATTAGTGCAATTTTCTTATGTCCTTGCTTCACAAGGTAAGCGCCTGCATGAAAAGCACCTTGCTCCTCATCGGACAACACATTCAGAACACCAGCGGTGTCCACAGGGCGATTCAGCACAACCAAGGGAATCCCCTTCTGTGCAATGTGTTCAATGATTGGTTGATCGTCATCACTTTGACTAACTATGATGATGCCGTCGAAACTTTTCTTCGTAACGGAATGAAAGCTCGTGTAATCATCAATTCCCTTGACGATCAGCTGATAGCGATCTCTTATCACGGAGTTAACCCCACGAATAGCTTCGTAAAAGAATCCTGCGGAAGTACCATTGCTTAGTGTGGTGAAAAATAGCCCCAAGTTATACGAGCGATCCAAAACTAAGCTCTTCGCATTATAATTCGGCGTGTAATCCAGTTGATTAGCGATGATGCGAATGCGCTCCTTGGTCTCCTCTTGGATGAGCGGACTGTTGTTCAGCGCTCTGGAAACGGTGGTATGCGATACACCTGCGAGCTTCGCAATATCCTTAATCGTTACGCTCATGCCATCACCTCTATCTGAAGCATATCACATCTATGCACACGTTAACAATACTCTTTTTGTAGAGCAAAAAAACTCCCTTCTCCAGGAGTCTTTCACTTATTTTTTGTATATTTCAGCACGAATATCCCCCTTTAAACACACAAAAGAGAGTCCCGTATACGTTCATACAGGCTCTCTTTCATCCCAGCACACTATTCATTCTCACATCTCCAATAGAAGCATTTCTTGTCTCAGCTCGATCAATTTAGCTTTACTTTCCATCGCGGCTTTGGTATCCCCGGATGCGATTGCATCTTGCAGCGTAGCTAATTCATAATCAAGCTCCATTCGCAAAATAGGGATGCGTTCATCCGTCCTCTTCGATCTTAGTGCTTGCATGACTTCTTCTACGGTCACAGCAGGCTCCTTCTGATACAGCACCTTATGTTCAATTCCGCTAATCTCTACCATGCGGATGATTTCCCCGAACATAATATTCTCAATGAGAATTTGCCGATCCTTAAATCTTTTAACTACCGCATGACCGCGTGTATCCCCGATCAGCTTCTCCATCATTTCAGCGAGCTTCTCATCCTTAAATGAATAATTGCCAACAATCTTATACTTCTCGCCAATCCGTTCGAATTTCAGCTTAATCAGCTTGCGGCCTGTTCGAATAGAAATGATAAACTGCAGTTCACTTTCATTCCAATAGAGTGAGTATCCTTCTTGAATGAGCGCTTTAATGAAGTTCCGGATTAGCCGGCGATCAAATCGTAACTCTAGGTTGCAATACTCCACTTCATGACTCTTACTCACGGCAATCCCCTCCATAATTGGTGCATAATCATTTATTTAAATATTCAGACAACTTGTGTTCTTACAGTTATCTTATTATGAATTCTATGTTTTAGCAACTTGGATTATGGATATTTTTTTAAAAGAAAGCGCACAAAAAAAGCCGATGCCTGTTTGCCATCAGCTACAGTCCATGAATCGGCCAGTCTATAGTTAATGCCAACCCCAGAAAAATCCATCGCGCTCCCAGGCAGCTCTTCCGCCATGCAATTTCTTGAAGATTTTCTTAACCTCTTTGGAAATCGCTTGATTCCCATTCTCGTTCGCATAAATAAATGATTCCCCAAAATTGTTAAGAATATAGTCAACTGCATCCTTTTGATACAAAATACCTGCCGATTTCAATTCATTAAGCATCCACTCTGCAATTTCATTCTCTTTCATCCTCTACCCATTCTCCTTTTCTATCCTTGTCCATCTGATTATTATACCATAAATGCATGCAAAATCCGCACCTGACTAGGGACACCAGCACAATCATGTAAGTTGCCTCTTTTAGCCCATTCCATACTGCCCCTTGCTCCATATGCTATGTCGAAAGTCAATGACAGGTCTTAGAAAGAGAGGGTGAATCAAATGGGTTATGGCGTAGCAGGTGTTGGTGGAGTTGGTTGTGGCGGCGGTTATGGGTCTTCTGCAGCAATCTTGGTTCTTTTCATCTTGTTGGTTATTATCACTAGCGCTTTTGTAATCTAATCTTCTCCAGATAAGAAAAGGCAGCCCCTCTGCATTCATTTGCGGGAGCTGCCTTTTTTATAACTAACCTCGTTTACTTCCCAGCCTCAATGTCTTCTTTTGAAGAACTTCCAACGAAATAAAGAATTTTATTATTCCATCCCGTAGATTGGGTCAAGGTAAGTTTAGTTCGATAGAAATGACCATTATCATTTGTCAAATAGCTATATGTATTTTCTTCAGGTAATTTATCGATGATGATCGGATTTGAAGCTATGATAACGCCATTAATCGGCAAGTATTGAAAATCATTTACATATTTCCTTAATTCCTCGAGTTTGAGCGGATCCTTCTCTTCGGTTATCACGATGGTTTCGTAATTCGTATATGAGATTTGCGGGGGTTCGTTCCCCCATACATTTTTCAATTCGGTCTCACTTACGTACAGTTGACCTGTAAATTTATCTTTCGCCTTACGCAAGCCATCTGTGCGGATCCCCATTCGCTCCACATCAATCAAGCGGTAATACGCTTGATCTGTATTATTTATTAGCATTGGATAAGTAGCCCCGCGGTAATCCATATATTGCGCATACGGAAATTGCAGCTTAATGTCCAGGTAATTCGTTGCCGTTCCCTCCGCAGGTTGATTTGGATTCACACGCGGATTAATAAAAATTGTTTTCGTACTTTCTTCCCAATTCACAATAGCACCCAAATGTCCGCCTAATTCTTTGACTGGCAAATAACTCGAATTATTATAGATTAATGGCGGATTCGCTAACTGAACGGCTTGACCATTCACAACAACCTTATAATCACTTCTCAGATACGCATCGACACGTTGAAGCACATCCTGTGCATATACACCTGCCCCAAAGCAAGTTCCCATCAACGTTCCGATAATTGCTATTTTTGACCACTTCGGCATTTTCTTCATCCGTTTCCTTCCTCCTGTACCTTCCATGCTTGCAACTATCATTCGACAAATACCTAATTTTCCCTGCTTATTTCGACAATATCGATCTTAGGACCTATACGCAAACATCGAAGAAACTTGGGATTCATTGCGAGATGTAGAAAATTACTTTAGAATAGTTGACAAATAAGATTGAAAAGAGGACCTCATACCATGAGTTTTACTGGATTTACACAACATGATTTTGATACCTTTGCTATTGATGGCTTAGATGGGCGTATGGCCGCCATTCGCGAACGGATTCAACCTAAATTCAAGGCGTTAGGCGACAAATTAGCAGCCGACTTAGCCGTTCAATCTGGAACTGAGATGTACCTTCATATTGCCAAACATTTACGGCGTACAATCAATCCCCCAGTAGATACTTGGATGGCGATTTGCCCTTATAAACGTGGCTATAAGCAAGTCCCCCATTTCCAAGTCGGACTTTTCGACGATCGTGTATTCATCTGGCTTGCCCTTATCTATGAACTTCCGAACAAAGGAAACATAGCGACAACGTACATGAACAATTTGAAAAAAATTCAGGCAGAAATCCCGAAAGACTTCCTTATCTCTTTTGACCATATGAAAAAAGATACAACGCCTGTGTCTTCACTCGACACTACGGGTTGGAACAATGCGCTTATCCGCTTCCGTGATGTCAAAAAGGCGGAGCTGCTCATCGGTCGCAATCTCAGCTACAATGATCCTGTATTAGCGAATCCTGCTGCATTGGAACAATTGATCGAGCAAACCTTCCAGCAGTTGCTTCCTTTGTACAAGCTTGCCGTTGACACACCATCGCTCTAATTTCATGAAAAATTTATGTTAAATTAAGGTTGATTTCAACTAAAACGAGGCTTTCCTGCGCAGACTAATCCTGTAATTCCCAATCTAACAGGAAGGAGGCCTCGAAACCATTGGAAACAACGAAACTAAGAAAGCTTCTCATCAGCTCGATCGCACTCTCCTGCATCTTAGGTGGAAGCCTGACTGCAGTCGCGCAGAATCCTGATTTGGACGAACAGCCTACCGCAGGGTGGCAACAAGCTGATGAGAAGGGACAAGGCGGACATCATAAACGGAAATGGCCGATTATTGAAGAATCAGCCACGGTTATTGGTGTAGACAAAGAAGTTCTCTTCAAATCGCTGAAGAGCGGTAAAAGCATTGTTGAAGTCGCAGCCGAAAAAGGCATCTCGGAAGCTGATCTAACTGCTAAACTCCAACAACTGCGGACAACGAAGATCGAAACAGCCGTCAAAGACGGCAAGCTAACTGCTGACCAAGGCGATCACATGAAGCAAAAGCTTGGCGAGCATCTCAAGTTCATCCTCAATGAGAAGAACCTACTGGCTCACCACCCTGGTGGTCACGGCAAACACAAATTCGGTCTAAAACCCGATACCGAAAAACTCGCAAAATCGCTAGGCATGAGTAAAGACGAGCTTCGCACGCAACTGCATGCAGGGAAGTCACTCACTGAAATTGCCCAAGCAAAAGGTATTTCCAAAGACAAGCTTGTGGTATCCATTAAGGATCAGTTGACCCCATCCATCGAGAAATGGGTAGATCACAAAATGGAACCGAAAGCTAAGAAGTAATGATGTGAAATAACAATAGGGGCATTCGTTTGAATGCCTCTTTTTGTTGTTTTTTTGAAATGAGTGATTACTCACTTCTCAATCTCATACATATGACGTATGATAAGTCTAGATCCAATAATGAGTGATTACTCACTTTATTATTTAGAAAGAGGTGCAAGCTATGACGTCCAACACATCGATTCACGTGCAAGGGGTCAGTAAACAATTTGGTGATAAAACAGTATTGAAAGACATTACGCTTGCTGTACCTAGCGCAAAGATATTCGGTCTGCTAGGTCCATCCGGCTCGGGTAAGACAACTCTAGTTCGCTTGATCGCAGGCATTGAAGTCCCTACAACCGGTCAGGTGCACGTACTTGGCCAAAAGATGCCACAGCTTGCGATGCTCTCTCAGATCGGCTATATGGCACAATCAGACGCCTTATACACCGAATTAACTGCATACGAGAACCTGGCATTCTTCGCGGCCTTGTATGGTCTCCAAGGAGCCAAATGCAAGCAGCGTATTCAGGCCGTTATGGAACTCGTTGATTTAACTGACCATTTGAAAAAGCAAGTTAGCAATTATTCAGGAGGAATGAAACGGCGATTATCGTTGGCCATCTCCTTGCTGCATGAACCAAGCATCCTCATTCTCGATGAGCCTACAGTCGGAATTGATCCTGTCTTACGCAAATCCATATGGCAGGAACTGACCAATCTGAGCCTTAAGGGAACCACCATTCTTCTGACGACACATGTCATGGACGAAGCAGACAAATGTCATCAGCTTGGCATGATTCGTGATGGCCAACTCACCGCTATGGGAACGCCAGAGGAGTTAAAGCATGCAACCTCCTCCTCCACAATTGAAGAAGCATTCCTATCCTATGGAGGTGCTCAATCATGAGAATTCGAGCTATAGTCATTCGTATACTCCGTCAATTTTTCCATGATAAACGTACACTCATGATGATGCTTGTAGCCCCAATGCTCATCTTGTTCATGATGTCCTTAGTATTCAATGGCAACACCTACGTTCCAAAGCTAGGAGCTGTCAATGTCCCTGCCCCACTCATTCAGAAATTACAGGATTTAGATGCAGAGGTCACGATATACACTGCTGAAGAAGCTCAGGCAAAGCTAGACAATGTACAATTAGATGCTGTACTCGTGATGAATGGAACCACACCGCAATTGACATTAGAAGGCAGTGATCCAAGTAAGAATAAAGCTGTCCTCTTCTTATTACAAAAGGCATTACAAAGTGCCGCCCCCGCAGGCACTGCACCTGCTCAAACACCTGCCATCACGTATTTACACGGCGCAGCTGACATGGCTGCTTTTGATAATTTCGGACCGGTCCTCATCGGATTTTTTGTCTTCTTTTTCGTCTTTCTGCTTTCAGGGGTTTCTTTCCTCAGAGAACGGACGGGAGGAACTTTGGAACGCTTACTTGCGACACCGCTTCGCCGTTGGGAGATCGTCGTTGGCTACATCCTCGGCTTTGGGATTTTCACTACCTTGCAAGCTACGCTCATTGCTTGGTTCGCAACGAGTGTCCTTGGTCTGATGATGGTCGGATCCTTCTGGTATGTCCTGCTCATAACCTTATTGCTGGCGCTTGCTGCCCTATCCTTAGGGACGCTCATTTCTGCCTTCGCCAATAATGAGTTCCAAATGATTCAGTTCATCCCTCTCATCATCGTGCCGCAAGTATTCTTCTCAGGATTGTTCAGCTTGGATACGATGTCGGTTTATCTTCGCTGGATCGGCCATTTGATGCCGCTATATTACGGAGCTGACGCCTTGCGAAATATTATGATTCGCGGCGCTGATTGGGATCGTATCTGGCTTGATGTGCTCGTATTAGCGTCATTTACAATCGTCTTTATGTTCTTGAATATTGTGGCATTGAAGAAGCATCGTAAGTTATAATGGATGGATGTTTAGGAACTGATAAAGAGGTGAATGCAATGTCCGAGATCGAGCCATGGTTAACTGAGCTGCTGCGTCTGAATGACGAAGAAGAGAAAATGACCGATAAACAGATAAAGATTGTTCAGGCCGCTGTGGAGATTTTCTCTGAGAAAGGTTTTGCAGGCTCCTCAACGAGTGAGATTGCGCAGAAAGCTGGCGTAGCCGAGGGTACGATCTTTCGTCATTACAAAACGAAAAAAGAGCTCCTCCTCTCGATCGTAGCACCCATGATGACCAAACTCATTGCTCCGTTCGCGGTCAAAGATTTTACTAAGGTATTGGAAGCTGATTACCCCAGTGTGGAGTCCTTCTTACGCGCGGTTACTTTGAACCGCTTGGAATTTGCTCGCAAGCACTTTCCTATCATTAAAATCTTCATACACGAGATCCCTTTTCACAACGAGCTACGGGAACAATTTAAAGAGAAGGTTGCCGCTCAAGTGTTGGAAAAAGCTTATAAAGCCATACGACATTTCCAAGAGCAAGGTCAGATTATTGACCTCCCTCCTCCCGCAGCATTACGGATGATCATTTCCACCATTATGGGGTTTCTTATCACCCGATTTCTGCTTATTCCCGATGGCGAATGGCTTGAAGAGAAAGAAATCGACTACACGATCAATTTCATCTTGTACGGCCTAACGCCTCGTCCATAAGTCGTAACAAACAAAAAGCTGCACATCCTTCTCCTTCTGGAGAAATGGATGTGCAGCTTTTCTACATAATCCTAAGCCGCTCGTTGGGCGGTAGTTTGACGATCAACCAAAATGAAGCGCTGCAGCAGCAAGATCGCAGCTAGGCAAAGCACGCCGCCGATGATGAACGGCAGCGAGTGCGCGATCGCGAACACCGCTCCACCAAGCAATGGGCCTGCGATGCGGCCCAAGCTGTCCATGGAGGAGCTGAGTCCTGTCGCGACGCCTTGTCCAACCTTCGTGCGCTGCGTAATCAGCGACGTCACACACGGTCTGATCAGCGCGTTCCCTGCGCCGAAGACCGATAAGTAAATCGCAGCGGTTACGACGCTGCTGGAGTACAGCAGCAAGAAGAAGCCAGCTGCTGAGAGCAATAAACCGATGCCGATGACGAACTGTTCGGCACCTTGTTTCACTAGGCGGCGTACTACGCCGCCTTGGATCAAAGCCCCGACGATGCCGCTCGCGAGGAACATCATGCCAATATCAAAGGGCGTTGCGCCAATTTTGTCCATTTGATAATACTGCAGCGTGGCCTCAAGTCCTGCCAACGTGAACGAGACGAAAAACGATAACACGTACAAATACTTCGAAGCTCCATCGAAAGCGCTCCAACGCGAAGGCGCTTTTTCTTTCGAGGATCTGCGCTTGTCCGCTGTTAAGGATTCTTTAAGAATCGCAGCAGCAAGTAAGAACGATGCAAAGGATATTGCCGCAGCTACGAAGAATGGCGTGTACGTTCCCCATTTGCTAACAATTCCGCCAACTGCGGGTCCGAAGATAAAACCTAGGCCAATGGACATCCCGACCATCCCCATGCCCTTCGTTCGATTCTCTGCGGTTGTAATATCCGCAACATAAGCGACAGCACATGCCGTTGCTGCTCCTGAGAATAAGCCGCCTAGGATACGGGATACATACATGATCCATAATTCATCATTAGCAAAGCCGAAGATCAAGAAGCTTATACTAAATCCCAGCAGTCCGATTAGGATAATCGGTCTACGACCGATGCGATCCGATAAGCCTCCCCAAATGGGAGACATCAAGAAGGAAGCGGCGGAATACACCGACAATAGTAAGGCGTTATGAAACTTCGCTCCTGCTCCATTCACTACTTCGGGCAGCACGGGAATGATAATTCCGAATCCGATAAAGATCGTCATCAGCAACAACATGATGATTCCAATCTGTTTATTCATGATGCGTTAAGCCTCCAAACCAATTCTTTTTCCTTATCGTACCATACCTTTTTTGGGGATGGAAATGAACATTTGAAGAACAAGTAGACAGACAAGTACGAATCCACTCGTCAAGAATGGCGCGTGATACCCATATACATCCCAGAGCTTCCCAGAAACAATTGGGCCAACAATCATCCCAAACCCTTCAATCGTGAGGAAAAACCCCCAGACTGCCCCTCTTTTCTCCGGTGGAATCGCTGAAGCAATTAACGCATTCCACGAAGGGATAATAAACGCATAGCCCACGCCAAGAACCGCGACCAAGATATACAGTAAGCCCATTGATTTCACAAAAGTAAAGAGAAGCAGTGATGCTGCGCTAAGTGAAAACCCGATGAACAGGAACGGGCGAATCCCGAGGCGGTCCACCATTTTGCCCATGGGAACCAGAAACAGCACCGTAACCGCTCCTCCAGCGACCAAAAAGAGGCTATATTGAAAAGAAGATAGCAACAAGACCTCTTTGGCATAAAGCGTTAGAATCGGCGTTAATATACCAAGCGCAAATGTTTGCGCGAACATAGCTGGAAACATCAATGGACTTACGGACATCGATTTCCGAACTTCGCTTAAATAGGTAGAGACACTCTGCAACCATGTGCGCCCTTTTATTTGCTGCGATTGCGACTTAACAGCCACTCTGTCCACTTCTCCATCATGCTTAGATATGCTCACCTTTTCTTTACGTGGAAGCATGAGCGCCACGAGCACGACTACGGTCATACAGCCGATTAGCAATCTGAAAGCGAAAGTATAACTATCTTCACCAACGAAAAAATTAATCACAACAGGACCTAATCCTACCCCTGACAGCCAAGCCATATACACAACACTCATGATTGTTGCTTTACCCTCATCGCCTGCTACCTCTGTCGTTCCCGTAATGACACAAGGCCACAAAGGTGCTGTCCCAAATCCAAGCAGTGCACACCCGACTATCATCCAGAGGTATTGCGTTGTAATCGCCATAATGATAACCGATAGGAACGTTAGCAATACCCCAGTTAGCATCGTCACACGATAACCGAGCCGATCAATAATCCACCCAACAGGTGTACGTAATACATTATCGCCAATATATTGAGCAGCTAGTGTCCATCCGATAACAAAAGCAGAAGCTCCTAACGCTGTTGTCATATACACAGGTAAAATGGTTAAAAGCAACGCGCCCTTTACAAATTCAACAACAAACATAATAATTAACAGTTCCATCACAAATGGGGAAAACAACCTATTTTTCCGCCATTTTTGCAGCCAAATCATCCGATTTCTCCTTTATTTTGCCTATTTATACATCGTAGTGTTAGTTTGACCCCATTTTGTGCAAACTATTTTGAAAAAATTAACTTGCATCAAATCTCTAGTTTGATATACTCATTTTGTTTGTTGCAACTAAAGAACAAGCAATCCACGATAGAAGGGAAGCGATAATCAGGTGGATCATACCCGTACACCCCTGTTCTCTGCATTGCTAGCGCATGCGGAAAGAAATCCTATTCAGTTTCATATTCCTGGCCATAAAAAAGGAGTCGGCATGGACCCGGAGTTTCGTGCTTTCATTGGCGACAACGCCCTGTCCATCGATCTCATCAATATAGCACCGCTAGATGATCTCCACCAACCGATGGGGGTCATCGAAGAAGCCCAGAAGCTGGCTGCACATGCGTTTGGCGCGGATCATACATTCTTCTCCGTACAAGGCACCAGTGGCGCCATTATGACGATGATAATGACTGTCTGTTCCGAAGGTGACAAAATTATCGTGCCGCGGAATGTTCATAAATCCGTTCTAGCCGCGATTATTTTCGTTGGAGCTAAGCCCGTCTTTATCCAACCTGCTCGTGATAAAAATCTGGGAATTGACCACGGCATCCCTACCCGCTCCGTTCGTCGAGCACTTGAAAAGCATCCTGATGCGAAAGCCGTTCTTGTCATCAACCCTACGTATTATGGCGTATGTACGAACCTCAAAGAAATCGTCGATCTGGTTCATAGCTACAACATGCCAGTGCTTGTTGATGAAGCGCATGGTGTGCTCATCCATTTCCACGAGAAGCTGCCGATGTCTGCGATGGAAGCTGGCGCTGATATGGCGGCTACGAGTGTACATAAGCTTGGCGGTTCCATGACGCAAAGTTCGGTCCTCAATGTCAAAGGAAATCGTGTTAATCCGAAACGTATTCAGACGATTATTTCGATGCTGACTACGACGTCGACTTCGTATATTTTACTCGGCTCCTTGGATACATCTCGTCGCCATCTCGCTTTGAATGGACGTGAGATGGCTGAACGCACAATTGAGCTTGCTCACTATGCGAGAAAGCAAATCAACGAGATCCCTAACCTGTACTGTTTCGGCGAAGAAATTCTCGGGGATGAAGCTACTTACGCCTATGATCCTACCAAAATCTGCGTTCACGTACGTAAGCTAGGTGTCACGGGCTTTGAAGTAGAGAACTGGCTGCGTGATCACTACAATATCGAAGTCGAGATGAGTGACATGTACAACATCCTCTGTCTCTTCACACCAGGAGATACGCCAGAGAATGTGGAGATCTTGCTGACAGCGTTGCGAGAACTATCCCACATCAATGATGATGTTGTAGAGGTTAAAGAAGTAGTCATCAAGGTTCCGGCGATACCGCAATTAACGTTAACACCGCGTGACGCTTTCTACGGAGAAACGGAAATTCTGCCGTTTAAAGACTCCGCTGATCGAATTATTGCTGAGTTCATTTATGTTTACCCGCCTGGCATTCCTATTTTGCTCCCTGGCGAAGTCATCACACAAGAATTAATCGACTATATTGTTGAGCATGTGGAAGTTGGATTGCCTGTCAAAGGACCTGAGGATCGTAGTGTCCAACAAGTGAAAGTCATCGTAGAAACACAAGCTATCTTCTAGTAGTTTCACCCGTAGGGATATATTGTAAAACCGTTTACATGATGCTATGATATGGGTGATGTTTTGCGAATGAGGTGATCAAGGAATGGCTCAAAGCGCTTATATTAAATTCGTAACAGGATCGGCTGTTGCCTCACTTACCTTGGATGAAATCAAGGACAAGCTGTTGCATTATCGCGATCAACTCAGCCAAACAGCCAAACAACTTGGTTGGGAGTATGATGAAGCCGGATTCCCTTATACGATTGAGACGAAACCGGAAGGCGAAGGCAAATGGTTTTATCTGAAAGGCACCAACGCTTTATATCATACGATCGTCGTTGGGGTCGGTTCTGAACAAAACCAAGAGCAAGAACGCCAGTTCGTACAATTCGTATTACCTGACAATGCCACACATGGTGACAAGAGCAAAGGCAATGAATTCTGCAAATATTTGGGCAAACTTCTGAAAGCTGAACTTCATCTATTTAACGGTAGAATCATGTATTTCAATCCTAGAAAATGAATCAACACAAACAGAAACCCCCTAACAGATCACTCTGCTAGGGGGTTCTTATGTATAGCTCTTATTCTTCGCCTTCTTGAGCCACGATTTCATTGTAAATCGTTACGACACGTTCCCACTCTTCCTCATCTTCAATGTTGACAAGGAATGCATCTTCGTCCTCTTCTTCAACACGGAAAATGACACCGTCTGCTTCAGGATCATTTCGATCTAGTAGAACAGCGTAAGCTTGCTCCTGAGATTGGAAGGTATATACCATGACCATTTCATGTTCTACACCGTTCTCGTCCGTTACGATAAAAACGTCTTCCCCTTGCTCGTCGTGATCGTGGTCACAGTCCGGGCCGTGCACATGATCATGCTTCTCATCGCTCACAGGCAGAACCTCATTTCATAAAGTAATAAGTTACTTGAATATCCTAACATTTTCATTATAAGAGGTCAAACCAGTTCATTACCACATGGCTTATTCCGCTTGAATTTGTTTCTCCGAAACAACCGTATAGTCACCGCTGCCACTTTGCTGCATCGCAAATTTCACGACATATGTACCTGATTCTGAAAATGACACGCCATATAAAGGTACTTTTAACCAAAACGATTCTTTGGAATCTGCAATTGATTTCTCAATTGGTGTGATCACATTGCGCCCGCTTGGAGAAACAACGGACACGCGAACCGAATTAATGCTCGTTTTCAAATTATCCACTTGGGTGAATACAGTAAAGTTCACTTCATCCCCGCGTGCTACAACGCTGAAAGGAACAATAGACGAATCTTTACGAACTTCCGATGTAAAAAACATATGTACATTTGGCTTGAACAAGTAGGCAGTTTTACTTGCATCATCCCACTTCAGTAATGCCTGTAAAGCATCGCTCATTGCACGTAAAGGCAGCACTGTCTTGCCATCCACAATAAGTGGTGGTACTTCTGAATCAGGGAATTCCTTCGTTTCATTATTTACGACCAATCTAGCGATATTAAATCCTTTATATTCCCCCCATATCGAAGAGGCTACCACCGCAGCCGTACTTAAAACAAAAAACATCACCATCAACATAAAAATGCGCTGAACTTTCATCTCTCTTAGCCTCCAACCTCGTTAGTCATCTGTTTGTCTGCATCATTATACGCCGTTGGTTTAGAAGAGTTGCGATGAATTTAACTTTTTGCAATAAATTTTAGAACACGCTGAATATACGCATCTTGTTCCAACTGATAGGAGCCGACATGCCCCCCCTTTTCTGTTATCCATATGTCAAATTGTTCCGGATGCCGCTCATACATTGCTATACTATTGGTATAGGGGATGGCTTGATCAGCTTTACTGTGGATGAACAAAATTGGCCTTGGTGCAATCCGATCGACAGCAGCTAACGCATCAACCGCATAAGGATTTACACCTATTAGCTTTGGCAAAATAGATAGAATCAGTGGCGTAAAAGGAATTCGAGGCAATTTAGACCACACAGGCAGATTTTCCTTCAGATAAGGAATCAATTGTCCAAACGCACTGTCTGTGATGACGCCAGCCACCTCTTTCTCTTCTGCAGCCGCTAAGAGGGATGAAGTGCCTCCCATTGAGAATCCTAGTAATATGATCTTCGTCGGATAACTAGTTGATGACTTCACCCAATCAATTGCACCAAGGATGTCTTCCTTTTCCAGGAATCCTATCGTTGTTGTATTCCCTTCTGAACGCCCTGAATTACGAAAGTCGTACATAAGAACATGATGACCAGCCTGCACGAGTTGCTGAGCTAATGATAGCGCGGGGAGTCCCTTTTCCAGCCTGGTGCCCGCATAGCCATGGGACATAATAATCGTCGTTGCCATAGATGTGGATGGCGCGTTAGGCGACTTCAAGTACCAACCATCTAACAGCACTCCCGCTGTTCGACTTGGGAACATCACATCCAAATGCTCAAGCTGATAATTCTCTGGAGCGTCATCGACTAATTTCCGTTCTGGATGTGTTAATTGCCAACCAACATAGGTCGAAATCCCAACTAAACCAAACAAAATAAGCAAAACAATGATACCTGCTACTAACCAATTCATTGTGAAATCAACACCTTCTTATTCGATACTTTAAGCTTGCTAGATCTTTAATTCCACATATAGTGGTTGAAAGTCGGCAACCTCCATGTTACATTAGAAAAAGATGGAATTTGTCGAAAAATGGAGGCAACTGAATGAGTTTGCAAATTCAAATGTTGGGAACCGGCAGTGCCTTTTCCAAATTATATTACAATACAAGTGCATTAGTCCTATCAACGGATGCCAATATACTAATTGATTGTGGACCTACAACGCCTAAATCACTTCATGAACTCGGTATAGAACTCGATCAAATCGATGGTATTCTCATTTCACATATTCATGCTGATCATGTAGGTGGGCTTGAAGAACTAGCCTTTCGTCTATTTTATCAATATAACCGCAAGCGCGTAAAACTTTATGTGACGGAGGCATTAGCTGATACGCTTTGGGAGAACAGTCTTAAAGGCGGTCTCTATAATCCTGATGAAAGCTTCCATCAACTCCAAGATTACTTCGAAATTGTCTTTCTCCAAGAAAGACAACCCTATGCCGTTTCACCTAAGTTAACGCTTGAAATTATCCCAACCCTACATATTGCTCACAAGCTCAACTATTCTATTTTTATTAACCACAGAACGTTTTATAGTGCAGATTTGCAATTTAATAAGGACTTGCTCCTTCATGAAGTTATAGATACAAGAAATTGTCACACCATTTTCCACGATTGTCAATTAAGTGGTCAGGGATATGTGCATACCACATTAGATGAACTTCTTACATTGCCCGAGCCTATTCAGAAACTCGTCTATCTGATGCATTATGACGATCACATGCCTGATTACATCGGTCAAACAGGTCAGATGACCTTTATCCATAAACATGATATCATCGAAATCCCCGATTAATCTATCTGTTAATCTGAAGCCTTAGAGTGCTCCTTCTCAAGGCTTTTTTTCATAAAAAACCTCTATTTTTCTCATTTTTTTTGATGAACAGCAGGGATTTTATGACAAGTATAGAAATTGTCACATGAGTAGGTGAACGGCGGAAATTCCAATCGGGAGCTGATACGGTGATTATTAATGGGGTTTATTATGTTTATGTACTATTGTATGGCCTATATACAATTTATCTGCATTCAGTATTGAACATCCCTTCATTCGTTCTAGCCATTATTCTTTTTGCTTTAGCTGTTCGCTTTTCCAATCTTCATCCTGCTATGCCTTGGGTTCAACTTCTCCTCATTGCTTCGCTTCATGCACTTGGACAATCTAGTCTCTGCTATCCCTTATATTTATTAACACTCTCACACCATTCTTACAAGGAAGAAAACAAGTTAAAAGCATGGGCCATGGCTTTAGCATGCATGATTACTTATGTGACAACGGTTAATTTCATAACCCATTCTGCCTCTCAAAACACCATGTTTGGTTTTATGAGTATCCTCGACTTCGCTGCTGTTACTTGGCTTACGAGAACTGCCCATCTCCGTACTGGTAAACTGGATCGCATTCGCAATGAACGCCACTTAATAACGCAAAAAGACTCCCTTACTGGCCTTTATAATTATGAAGAATGTCATCGCAGACTCGAACAACAAATCAAACATCATCAGCCCCTTGTGCTGTTTCTAATCGACTGTACGGATCTGAAGGCAATGAATACCTCTGGGGGATTCCAAGCAGGTAATTTCGTACTCAAGCAAATGGCGGATCTCCTTCAAATCCTTTTCAAAGATGCACTATTCATAGCACGATATGGAGGTGATGAATTCGCAGTCGTCATGCCGCTTCACAAAGATTTTCTAACTACTGCGTCGTATCAACAAAAGCTCGATTCTGAACTTCCCAAGTTGACTGGTATACAAAATACATATGGCATAGCGATATTTCCACAAGATGCTTTGACGAAAGATGATCTTATTTTGCACGCGGAGCATAACTTATTTATGAAGAAACGTGAATCCTGGTTAAAACGCGAGGAACAAATGCAACGGTCAGAGAAACTCCGTGTGGTCGGTGAACTTGCTTCTGGCATGGCTCATGAAATTCGCAATCCTTTAACAACTGTAAAAGGTTTTTTGCAATTATCAAAAGCAAACGATTACAACATTGAAAATTGGTATGGATTAATTATGGATGAAATTGGTCGGATGAGTGATTTGACCGGTGAATTTCTTCAATTCTCTAAGCCGCACCAAACCGTCTTTCAAACGCACTCATTAAATGAATGCGTTCTCAAAGTGATTTCTCTCATTGAATCCGAAGCCACCAGCTCTGGGCATGAGATCCATTTTCATGAGGCGAACTATGGGGTTCATATGCTAATGGATCAAGATAAGATGATTCAGCTCTTGCTTAACATGATGAAAAATGCTTGCGAGGCGATGGAAGCAAACGGTTCTCTCCACATGAAATTAAGCCGCGATCAGAAGAGCGCGACTTTAATCATTGCGGATAATGGACCTGGTATTCCGAGTGATCAGTTGGACAAGATTTTCCATCCATTCTTCACTACCAAAGAAACCGGTACAGGTCTGGGATTATCCATTTGCTATAAAATTGTACAGGATCATCATGGTACACTAGAAGTCGAAAGCGAGCTCGGGATCGGCACCCGATTTATTCTTACCTTCCCACTTACCGCAGCAGTGACTACTGCAAATGACAATGTCTCTGTTAGTTAAAGTGTTTTCTTCATTCTCACATGTAAAATGCCAGCGTCGTAGAACGGCTCATCGGAAATCACTTTGTAATCTAACTGACTATAAAAACCTTCTGCTTGACATTGTGCGTCTAGAATGGCATATTTGCAACCTAGTTCGAGCGCCTGTTGTTCCATCGCAAGTATAAGCTGTTTCCCTAACGAACGCCCTCTATAGTCTTTTAAGACAGCAACACGCTGTAGTTTAGCAGTTGCTTCTTGATATTCATACCATCTGGATGTAGCGATGGGTACATCACCATCCATGATGAGAAAATGATGACAGGCTTCTGGGGACTCATCCTTCTCATCCATCTCCAGGTGTGCGGGGACTTGTTGTTCATCAACAAATACGTTAAATCGCACAGCAAAACAAGATTTCAATTGATCCATTGTTGTAACACGAATAGTTTCCATGTGGGCTTCTTCCTCTCTAAGATCGTTTCTTGATCTTATCCCATTCCGGAAATGTTGTCCACATGTACAGTGACCACGTCTTTATTTTCTTTCAAGTAAATAACTGCATGTACCAATGGCAAGCCCTAACAATGCGCCGGCAGCAACTTCACGAGGCAAATGACCTAATCGTTCTTTCAAGGCCTTCCTTCTTCTGGCATGGTAGAGTCCGGGGTGCTCTCTAGCTATTCGTTCGACCTGCTCGTCTAAATCATTCACTTCCACTGCAATTTCGCCAGCTGATCTTCGAATACCCATCGCATCATACATGACGACAGCCCCAAATACGGAGCTTACAGCAAAATCAATGGCCGAAAAACCTCTTTTCATTCCGATATAGGTAGCTAATGCTGTAACACCGGAAGAATGGGAACTTGGCATCCCACCTGTTTGGACCAATTGCGACCAGTCCCATTTTTTACTGAACACATATGTTAATGGTAATTTGATGGCTTGAGCAGCGCCGATACCAACCAACGCCGTAGTCAATGCTCGATTCATTTCCGTTCACCTCACTACTAGCATCTAACACAAGTTTAGATTCTATGCGTAAAGTTTGTTATACTAGACACATTGATTCTTATGTAAGGAGTGTAACTGATGAATATCGCTTTTTTCCTTTTACCTAAATCCGAAGTTATTACCGCGACTCCACAAGCTACCCTTCGTCAAACACTGGAACGAATGGAGTATCATCGATATACGGCTGTCCCAATTCTTTCGGATGATGGCCATTATGTTGGAACTGTAACGGAAGGTGACCTCTTGTGGTTCCTTAAAAATTCCGAACATATCGGCTTCGAGAATGCCCACCGGCATGTGCTTGAAGAGGTCCCTCTCCGTGTTAAAAATAAACCCGTTCATATTCATGCAGATATGATCGATCTCATTGATTTAGCAAAAGTACAAAACTTCGTACCTGTCGTGGATGATTCAGATAAATTTATTGGGATCGTGCGGCGGAGTGAAATCATTGAATATTGTGCAAAGCAAATGAATTTTAAAACCGAAGCGGTACAGCCCTAATAGGTATATCTTTTAATAAAAAGCAAAAAGGCTGATTTCAATCAGCCTTTTTGCTTTTTTTTATAGGAGCGGCGTTATTGCACTTGACCATTAGAGGAAGCCTTGGATGAGACAAATTCACTTGCCCAGTCTACCATCCCGTTCATTAACGTCAGAATCAGATTAACGGCATCTTTTTCTGTTAATGAACCATTTGACTGGCTGCTGACGTACTGCGACGTCTTTTGCTCCAGTTTAACAACTAAATCTTTAATTTTCAAAAGCTCATTCGCTAAGTCTGTTACTTGCTGGTTATTCGAATTCCCAGCATTTCCTTGACCTGATTTCGTTTGCTGTGATTGATCTTGATTATTATTTTGACCATTACTTGCATTCTGTCCCTGATCTTGATTTTGACTTTGAGCTTGTGATTGATTTTGACCTTGATCTTGATCTTGACCTTGACTTTGCGAACTATTCATTGTTGATTCCTGTTGTGCGTTACCCCCGCTGCTCGAAGAAGCCTGTTGCTGCCCCTGAGTGTCTTGAGAACCTTGGCTACTTGACATCAACATTTTCTTTACCGATTCTAATTCAATGAGTACCATATCGTTTTGTTTCGTTAATTCATCCATTTGCAGCTTGAGATCCTGTGTTTTAATCATGTTCTCGAAACCCCTTCCTTTATTTCACAGCACCGCAAGCAATCCGTTTACCCGAGTTGCCTGATGGATCCGTCTTTAAATCATCTGCCTTCTCATGAATGACTAAGCTTGTCCCGTCAGGCTTAAACAGCGAATTAGGCTTTCCTCTTTCTAGGACTACTGCCTTTGTAACCGCACTGAATCGCCCATTGCCTTGTGCATCTACAACGAGATTAGGCAAATCCCCTGCATGAGCTCCTTTTGGATTTAAAAAGCCATGCTCCTTCTGATGGGGATTGAAATGACTGCCAGCAGAATCAAACGTCGGTGCTTCACATATCGCTTTCTCATGAATGTGCAGACCATGAACGCCAGGTGAAAGCCCACTAACCTGCACATCCATCTGTACACCTTCACTGACAGCGGTTAATTGCGCTGAACCAACAGATTGATTGTCGGCTCCAATGAGCGTAACACGGACCGTTTCAGTGGGTGCAGTGGGTTCAGCGACTGACGTACTTCTGACCGCTTGGCAACCAGACAATAGCATTAGCCCCACGCTCGCGGTCACCATAATTTGAATTGATTTCATCCTGTACAATCCTCCTGTAAAACCACACATTGGTATATTCTACCCATAGGATGCACAACTGACCTTACTGATAACCACGTGACAGCTATTAAATTTTCAAAAACTTCCGTTTCAACATAGAAAAACCTGCAATCTTTCGATCGCAGGCATTTTCATCATCTTCCCTTAGGGTTATAAAATAGTCATGAGCTTTGCAATAATTTGAAGGTTTTCTAATTTACGTTTGTAAAAGTGAAACTCAACTTTCGTATGTTCAACCGCGTCTTCCATTTGTAATACCTGCTTCTGCAAGTCCTTCGTATGTGGCCACAATTCTGCTTGCCGTTGAAGCTCATTCTTGCCTGTTACGAGACCTTCACCGATTATTTCATACTCTTTTGTTAGAAGCATATGTTTTGCCCAATTCAATTCAGACACGGCATCCACATAAATCGCTTCCGCTTGTTTCAATAACTCTGGTACAAGTTGTAGCTCCAAAATTACATCCGACCGATTCATTCGGATTCCTCCTATGAGTTTTCATAGAAACTCAGCATAGTAATTCAACAAATATTGTTGCTTAGGCTCATTTATATTCATAGAAAAATAAAACATGCACAATCGCTGAAAGCCGCGAAAACAGTGGTTTTCCCCCCCCATATTCGACGTGTTTCGCATGGCGTTTTCCCTAAAAAGTGACAAACCCATCAATTCTACATTAAATCTGATAGTTAGGTGTCCAAGCTACTTGTATAACCTATTAGAAGTGCTACAATGTTACTATACGTATCAGAGGAGGTGACAAAAAATGAGCCAAGAAGAAGAAGAAGTAGTTTCACAAAATGAAGAAGAAATCTCTGCTGAATCCACTGAAGAAGTGGTGAGTCAAGAGGCTGAAGCTGAAGAAGTAATCGCTGAAGCGATTGAAGAAGCAGCTGCTGCAGAGGAACAAGCTGAAGAAGCTGAACAATCCGAAGAATAATGAAACCGTTATCATAAATGATCACATATCACCCTCAACTTAACCGTTGGGGGTTTATTGATTTTATTATGACTAATTTTATATAGAAAATATTGGCATTAAAAATTTCTTTGTTTTTTTAAAATTTCGCGAATAAATATTCTGAACATTCAAATAATACTGGTGTACCAAAAAAAAGGAGATGATTTTGAATGGCTAGATCTAACACTTTAGTCGTACAACAAGCAAAGGCAGCACTTGATCAAATGAAGTATGAAGTCGCTCAGGAAATTGGTGTCCCTCTCTCCCCTTCTGGTTACAACGGTAATTTGTTATCCCGTGATGCTGGCTCAATCGGTGGCAACATCACAAAAAGATTAGTGCAAATGGCTGAACAATCTCTCGGCGGCTACAAACGCTAATCCTTTGATGTAGGAGCAAGCTCAAAAAAGACTGATTCACTCGATCCTCCTTAGAGTGAACCTCAGTCTTTTTTCTATTCCCTTCAAATTCCTCCGATTTTCCTTCAATTTCCTCACTACTTCCTGCAAACATCTATGATTGATCCTATCGTTTTAGTATGATTACCTTGCTCGGATACCCGAAAAAGGAGTGTTGAACCGATGACCACGCAATATGAAATTTTCCGCGATCCTTACCGTATGTTGATTTTACTGGCCACTTTAGTCAGCGAAAAGCAAAACGAACCTGCCCTTCAATTTGACAATGTCCCCTTTTTTGAAAATGAAACATTCCTTATTCAACAAGACAAGTTTGTGTATAAGAAAAATGGTACTGAAATTACCTGGTTTCAATTTTTAGGAAGAGACATCGCTTGCAGCAAGGACCTTACACGTGAAGAGTACAATAAAATGTTTGTGGACTGCCTAGCGTCTTTGTATCATCTTACATAACTATTCACACCTAACAAACGAAGGAGCCGATCATTAAAGATCAGCTCCTTCATTATTTCCTTCATGTCTTTCTTATTTCTTCTTAACTTCCTCTACAAATACGTCACTTGCATCTCGTGTACTTCCCAGCTCAAGAATTGTATATTTCTTCTCGCCAATCATGATCACATCTTCCACTTCCGGCAGCGGATCCCCCAAATACACAGTACCTAGATAAACATTACTACTCTTCAAACGTAAATTCCAACGATGCTGTTGTTTCGTCATAACCTTAGTCCTCCCAAACTCTAATGATCTCAAGTTACCATAAATTCACGCAAGAAGAAAGCTATACTAGGAAACATCGGATAGATATGTTACATTTACTTCATAATCATTACCAGAAAGGCTGACAACGCGCAATGACAACTCTTGGTGTTACGGAAGAAGAGCGATCCCTTTTACTCGGAAAAACCACCGATTCACCTACAGCAGAAAGTGATCCTACTGCTTTTCTCCCTCGGTCCAAAAAGAAGAGAAAAGTTGATTCAAACTTAAAAAAACTACTCTTTTTCTGGCGGAAGTAAGCTCTCCAACAATTGACAATCTCTCGAATTCTTGGTATATTATAACCTGTATCCATAAACGACTTGTTAGCTCAGCTGGGAGAGCACTATCTTGACAGGGTAGGGGTCAGTGGTTCGAGCCCACTACAGGTCATATATAACAGAAAACCCGTGAAGCCTTGTGCTTCATGGGTTTTCTGCATTAGTACAGCGATGATAAATATATATAACAGGCGAATATTCTAGCCTCGTATGGGTACAAGTTGGGTACCAAATAGATTACAACAATTCAATCCTCTTCGTTCTCAACTCTTTATAATAAGCTCAAATTTATCACCACCACACACGAACGTATATTTGTGTTATTTATTATATACCGAACACGCATTCGATATGAAAGCGAATCTATTTGGATATATGTTCAATAACAAAAAAAACCTAAGGATAAACTTTTCCTCAGGGATACAAATGTTATTAAGCTATTATTCCTGTAGAGATAAGATTTGTTTTTCACTCTTGTATGGTGTGTTTAAATGGGTTATTTACACAATAGCAGAGGAGGAACTGCAAGTATAATCTCATATCTCAACTGATTGTAGGTACGAAAGAGATAGGAGTATGTGCTAATAAGCACTCCGTGAGCCATTCATCTAATTATTAAGCACCAGTGATGAAAAGTTAAGTAATGAAAGGTACTCCAGTTAACTCTTCGCTAAGTTTCCAAAGCTTAGCGGCGGCTTGCTCATCTGCTGCCCAAGGACTTACTCCAGGGACATTAGGGTCTAGGTTGCCATCCGCTGACATTAGTGGTGATATGTCTGAATTCTGACAGTAGACGCCACCCTTGCCATCAAGTTGATTACTCACCGCACACCAGATGATGGTAGCTGCTCCTTCTGGAACTGTTTTATTTTCCTCTGTTGTTCCAGAAAACTTGCGGATGCCTTGCTCATCTAAAGCTCCTGCTGCCCGCATTTCCTCGTCAGATAAATGACGCGAAAGATCCGTTACAACTGTTCCTGGATGCACCGAGAATGCTCGCACACCATGTGCTTTTCCCAAGATGTCTAGCTGCACAGCAAATAGCGCGTTCGCCGTTTTAGATTGTCCATACGCCTCCCATTTACTATAGGGACGAATCAGATAATTCGGATCTTCGAAGTGAACCGGGCTAATTCGGTGCCCACCCGAAGAAACGGAGACAACTCGGGCATTGTTAGCACGCTTTAAGGCCTGCCAAAGTCGCGAGGCGAGTTGGAAATGCCCTAGATGATTGGTGGCGAACTGGAGCTCGTAGCCTCTCCTATCACGTTGTTCTGGAGTGGCCATGATACCAGCGCAATTGATCAGCAAGTGGAGTGGCCGTCCGGACTCCTCAAATCGTATAGCAAATGCGTCAATTGAAGCCGGGTCTGATAAATTCAGTATCTCCATTTCCGCACCAGGAATAGAAGCTATAGCAGTCTTTGCTTTTTCCGGTGTTCGCACAGGAATGACAACATGAGCTCCCGCCTCCGCGAGTACTCTGGAAACCTCTAAACCAAGGCCAGAATATCCGCCAGTAACAATTGCAGTTTTTCCACTCAAATCAACTCCCCTAATTACTTCCTCTGCAGTTGTCCTCGGCCCATAACCGGAATGAAGTGGTTGTTGCGGTGTTTGTTCTGCATTTGGTCTTGAAGTCATGACAATTTCTCCTTTGCTTTTTCCATCTTTAATATCTTGAAAATGTTCAAGTTTGTATTGTATCAACTGCAGAGTTACCGTCAATTCAGTTACCTGAATCTCAACCGCTTGTTGATGTTCATAGAGCAGGTTGTAGCATCGCTCTTCATCCTGCTCTTCGTAGCTGATTACATAATCTCGAATTTTTTTTAAGGGCATGTTTGTTCGCTTAAGGTGGGTCAGGAATTGAACTCTACCGATATCCTGTTCATTGTACATACGCTGTCCACCAGAACCGCGCTCCGGCGAAACAATAAGACCAATTTTCTCATAATAACGCAGCGTATCTGCGGAAAGTCCGGTAAGAGCAGTGGTTTCAGAGATAGTATATTTTTCGTTATTTTGCATATCTGAATTTAGCCCTTCACTTTCTTGCATATTTTCCTACTCCCTATCTCAGTATTCCTCTCCTTTATAAGAATACTCCTTGAAGAATACACGTTGGAGTATACTCCAACGCAAGCTTGTTTTTAATAATCTCAGAGCTCATTATATTCCAATACCATATACAGTTTTCCAATTTTAAGAATGAAGCCCAAAGATGGGCTTTTATTTTCAAATATTAATCGAACATACATTCTTATAACAACCAACAACTAGGAGGTACCTCATGAACCTGAATCTATAAAATCCTACCGATATTGAAATTTGGATCAATAAAAATTATCAATCCGCTGGAATTCACTATGCTTCGGATTTGAATATTCACCGCATAGCAGAATTGTTCGATATTGAACTTCACATTTACAATGGAAAATCCCTTGCTGGCTGGTCGGATGAATCCCACCAATTTATACTCCTGAACGGTAATCACGATGAAATGAAACGTCGCGCGGAGTTCTTTCATGAACTCTGCCATCCTCTTCGGCATACTGGAAACCAAGGCGGGATGAACAAAGCGTTCATAGAGCTACAGGAGATACAAGCAACTCAGTTCCAGTATTACGCTGCCATACCAATCTACATGCTAGAGGAGTTTAAAAATGTCTCCCCTACTCTACTAATCAAGATCATGACTGAAGAGTTTATGCTTCCTGAAAGATTCGTTGAGCGGCGTTTAGATCAGATTAAGAGACGTATTGAATCAGGTCTCCAATACAGCAAAAGAATAGAGAGTAAGCGAAACCCCATCAAAGTTGAATATGGCGCACGTTCGCCGAGTAATGGAGGAATTTGGTCGTAAACAAAGAGAAAGGCAAAATGCATACTTATGAATGTTTCAGTTTACTACCAGGAGCATGAGATGCAGCAAAAAATCATTTCGACTTCGCGCATTCTCCCTGCATACGGCCATCGTCATCTTGACGAGATCAAGGTTATTGAGCTTGTGAAATACATGAACAAATTTGGAAGAGCCGGGTCAGAGACTAGACGGCAAAGATGGTAAACTCGCTACCAGTACGATTGATAACGTGCATAAAGCTTTCAATAATTTGTTTGAGCGAGCTAAAGAATGGCGATTCATAAAGTCCAATCCTATGGACAATGTCAAGCGCCCAACAATAGATACCAAGGAAAAACAATCCTACACTGAAGTGGAAACTCATTCAACGATCGAAGCTCTATTCAGAGCACCTAGACAAAAACGGATTATGTGTTTAGGTGCTATTTTAAGTGGATTTCGCCACGGAGAAATGAACGGTTTAGAATGGGATGCAGTATTATTCGAAAAGTTCCATTCGATAAGTAAAGATGCCAACTTGGTACATTCGGGAATTGAAAAGTTTCTATTTAGATTGGAAAGCACAACAAATGATGGCGAGAAATGTTTGGTTAGGCGGCGAGAGGAAATTTGTATTTCATAACGGATTCGGGGAGCCTTTTTATTACCAGTACATTTCGAAGTGGTGGAGAAAATTTTGTAAGAAGAACAATATCAGGTACTTAATCTTTCATGAGCTAAGGCATACGTATGCTTCATTATTGCTTGAGGATGGAGCAATTACTGGGGCCGATCATGATTCGCTACTTAAGATTTTACAGAAGCAACTAGGACACTCAAAGCTTCAAACAACTACTGATATTTACTCACATGTAAGCGAATACGTGAAGGACGTTACAGCGCAAGGGTTCGATAAGTTCGATCCCAAAAGAACCAAACCGTTATTATTTGTTCGTTCTACCTCTTGATAGATCATCATTGATTTTAAAATTCAGCTTATTAAACAAGGCTTTTTTTGTTTTTCGTAACCAAATAATTACCACTTAATAATGAATTTTTACCCACTTCCAACGATTTCACTTTTTTCGAATATCCACAGTTGTACTCCTCTTAAAATAAACTATCCAATCTAATCGAAATATGTAGAAAGATATATGGTTCCTTTGACACTACCACATTTATCCATTTCAATATAAACTTTACAATAGGACGACTTGTACAAGGCGGACACCTTATTGGAAAGGTGGAGCTGTGAACATGGATATATTTCAATCTCTTTCAATCATGTTTGCTTTTGGGTTGTTTATACTCACATTGTTAACCTACATTGACAAGAGGAAATGATCTAGATTGGCACTAGGTTTGGTTTGAAACCATTCTAAGAATCCGCCAATTACAAGCCGCCGTACAAGTCGGATCATATCAATTGATCTGACTTTTTGCATTTTAAAGATGTAACCGCCATGAGCCCCGTTCAGTTCTAAAAATACTTGCGATTGCAAACGAATATATTGTAGATATAACAGAATTCGTTACCTAATTATTTACACTTTACCCAACAACCAAAAGAACCCCGTAAAGCCTATAGCTTCACGGGTTTTCCTTTTCAGAGTCTCGTTTTCAAAATACCCCTAACTACAACCCCAACATCCCCCGGATCGCTCGCTTCGTCTCAACAATTGCCTCTCTTAATGGCTGGGTTTCGCCCTGAAAAGGATGAACACATCCAAAAGTATGGTTCCCCTCAGGAATCCTCACCCACTCGATGTCGGCATGATTCGCAACTAACTGCTCAGAGCCACGAATCCCTCGCTCGCCATCCGCTGTTCCTTGAATAAGCGTGATTGGAAAAGTAGCACCGTTGATTCTACCGATAATATCAAATCTCTCTGCATTGCGTTCCATATCTTCTAGAATCTCGAGATCAAGAGGCATCATCTGCTTTGTTCGCCCATTCATGGTGTAGGATCTTCCTGTGGCTCTCATCTCTGCCTTATTCTCTGGTGTAAGTAAATCAACATTCGAAGTGCCATTCCAGCTAATCACACCTGCGATGTCCTCCGGATGATCTAAGGCATAGATCAAGCTCACCGCAGCTCCTCTGCTATGCCCCAGTAAAAGGATCGGTTTCGTTGTCCCTGCATGCTTATGAATTTCTGCAATAACAGCCTGGATGTCCTCTAAATCTTTGGAGTAGGTGTCCCCTGCGAATTTCTCAAGCTCTGTAAAATCCATTAAATTTTCACCCACACCATTATGGGAAAAATTCAATGCAACCACATCCACATCTTCAGCTATTTCATTCGCTACATGAGGGAACATACCCCAATTCTTGAAACCTTTGTAACCGTGACAAAGGAGTAATGTCCCTTTACTTGATTCGCTTTTGGCTCTGTAAATATCGCCTCGCACGACCCGCTGATCTGCCATATGTAATTCAAATGGTATGCTTTCAGTTACTTCCATACAAATCTCCTTCCTCTCATTCTTACTAATCTTTAATTCATTCTAGTTACTCGTTCAATTGTTTACTTTTGTAATTTTATCATAAATGAATTCGTTCAAGGAACACGTTTCATCTAGGATTCGTTTTTATAAAATAATACTAAGAAGTAAACACTTAACTATGGCAAACTTATACGAATAAGGAGGAAGCACTCACATGTCTTCAGTCCGCTCTACAAACCGGCATCGCACCCTATTTGTCACCTTCCTTCTTGCGCTCCTTTTGACTCAATGGGTAAGTCCTAGAGCCCTAGCAAATGTTAGCGCACCAGTAAAAAACGAGCCCGTTGCTGATACCGACTCGATAGCATTACTTGTCGCATCATCACCTCGCGCTGTCTATCAGACGGAGACGACGATTGTAGATAAAGCGTTAAGGCGTGCTCTTGAGTCCGGTCTCAGCGGAGATCCATATGGAGAACCACTCCTCCCGGACACAACGCTGCGCTACAACACTAAGAATCAAACTGTACAGTTTGGCGTGACTCCCTCTGGAGAGGTAATTGACTTGGCAGCGAGGCAAATCATCAAGCTACCCAGTAAAGCACAGGAGACACTTAAGGCACACGTCCAAGCTCTTCGCGCCAAGCACTATGGCGAACTGCTCACATGGGAGGAAGCAAGCCTCGTGCTGCCCAAATTTAGTTCTTTTTCCATCCTCGACGTGGAAAGCGGCCTTAGCTTCGACGGACAACGTCGCGCGGGCTCCCACCATGCGGATGTGCAACCACTCACGAAAGCCGACTCCGCGACGCTCAAAAGCATTTATGGCGGCCAATGGAGCTGGGACCGCCGCGCGGTCCTAGTGAAGCTGAACGGCCGCACGCTCGCCGCCTCCATGCATGGCATGCCGCATGGCGGTGATGGTATACCGGGAAATGACTTCAACGGTCATTTCTGCATTCACTTCCTCGGGAGCGTAACACACGGCTCCCGCTCCGTTGACCCGGCGCACCAGGTCATGGTGCACCGAGCTGCAGGCTTGCTGCAGGACTACGTCAGCAAGCTCTCGCCCTGGGCGCTGATCGACGTATGGATCAGCGCCGCACATCAAGGTGATCTGCAGCTGCTGCAGGTCACCACCGGGCAAGAACAGGCGATGCATGTGCGAAGCATGCGCCGCCTGTCCAAGTTCACGGAGCAGGATGTATCCCAGCTCCTGCAACTAGACACCGCGGTCGATGTCACGATGACCGGAGCTAGAGCTTCCGCGGTGTCGAGTCGCCGCGTCCTCTTTCATCTTGAACGTGCCTCGGTGCAAGATCGATGGTACATACGCAGTGCAGTCATCCAATGACGAAAGCCCGGCCACTTTGGAAGTTCCAAAGCAGTCGGGCTTTTCTTTCGAATATTATTGCAAACTTTGACCCGAAACCTTACGTAATTCATTCGCAAGTCGATGGAACTCATTCTGTGCGGGGACAGAAGATGTAGCGCCATACCCTGCTGAAAGAAAAGGAATGATCGCATTAGCATCTTTCGCACTCATCGGATAGCTAGGAGGTTCCGGCGTAATGCGTGTATTCCACCAGCCTTCATTTCCGTAAGATTCATCATAATCAATAGCAATTCCATTCGCCATGACATCATTGAGATATTGATAAATATGAATAAACGTCGATTTCTTCCCTGCACTCCAAGCATAGGTCTGCCAGAATCGTGAGCAAGCACCCGCGGCATACACAGCCTCCATCACGGCATAAGAACCATAAACACCTGTCGTGTATGCGGGCGTCGCCTCACTCGCTGCTTTAATATAAGCAATGACCGTTGGCATTTGGGCTGCAGATACATCAAAATCAACGGCAAAATAAATACAACTCCCCGCCGGTTGGCCCACTTGTGCGGCAACTTGTAAAGCAGTTGCTCCGTCTGCCAAACCAGCACTTCTCCCACCTAACGCACGATTTGCAGTAGTCTCATACACGGAAACCAACTGTAAACCAGCTGCGCTAACGGCATCAGCCTCTGCTTTTTTTAATGCCTTCGCACCACTTGGCACCAAATATCTGGCGACAAATTTGAATCCTTGTCCGACGAAAGCAGCCGCTTTTTGTGCCGTAAGCGGTGTTGAACAATCAAACCCTTTCGTCACTTGCAATCACCTACTTTCCAATTGGTATTCTTAGCATATGCCAAAAGTGCGACTCACGACACCTACATGCAACTAACGTCCCATTTTCGGGCACGAAAAAAGGCTCCTCTCCATGGAGAAAAGCCCGCATTATTTTTCTATTTAAACGCAATCTGTTGCTTCTATCCGCTAGGCGACTATCTCATGTGCCTCGATTTGCAACGCCTCTATCCGTTAGTCCTCTTTCGTACCAAATCGGATAGCATTTCGTTCTTTCGCTCGCTGTGCTTCCACTTCACGATTACGGGGCTCTGCATGCGTCACCAGAGATTCCATTAATTTCTGTGCAGCTTGCGCTACTTCTTGAATGGCCAACTGGAATGCTGCCTCATTCGCTTTCGAAGGTTCTGTGAATCCTGAAATTTTGCGTACAAATTGCAAAGACGCAGCACGAATTTCATCCTCCGTTACTGCTGGTTCATAATTGAAAAGCGGCTTAATATTTCGGCACATAACTGACTCCTTCAGGGCTTTTCATCCAATATAATAGATGCTATGTATTTTTACAAGAATGCGCACAAGAAGAATTATATGGAAATCATGACCAGACGGGTTTATGATAGATAGGAGTATTCATAATAACTAGATACGGGTGAGTATATTGTTTCTTTATGACTACATTGTTAATCTATCTATTTTTTCACTCTTTGTCAGCACGCCATTAGTCATACGTTCCTACATTAACCATCGGCCTCTTAAACAACTTCGCCTTTGGGTAGGCATTTATGGGGGACTTGTTTCGATTGTTCTCGTGATCTTAGCAGTCAAACAACAAGGATTTACTTACGACATCCGATACGCCCCTGTCATTCTCGTATTTGCTTATCTGGGGCCAGTCCCAGGGTTAATAACTGGTTTATTCTCTTTACTTGTAAGGCTGTATACGGGTGGGAATTGGACGCCAGCCCTCGTCGGCTGGGCATTGATCATGGTTGCTTTTTCGCTCATACATGCCTATATCTCCAATCTTTCACCACTGAAAAAAAGCATTACGCTATTCGGTGCCTATATTGCACTCTATATATTCACTGTATTTACTTTCCATATTTTAACAGATCAACCACTGTTTCATGGGCAATATCTCTTGTTTGTGATGTTAGGTGTCATCCTAGGAAGCCTACTCATTGAATCCAATGAGAGAGTCCGTAGAATGTTTACAGAGAAAAAACACATCGAGCAAACCCTAGAAGCAAGTAAATCCAAATATCGACTTATCGCTGAGAATACATCGGACTTGATCATGATTATGGATAAAGATCTCTCCATCAGTTACTTTTCGCCTTCCCATGAGACTGTACTGGGCTATAAGGAATCTGTATTGGAAGGTACAGAATTATGTAAGTTCGTACACCCTGATGATGTGTTGATGTTCCTGACTAGAATAAAAAACATGTTCGAACAATTCGAGTCGCACTCGATGGAATTTCGATTTAAACACAATGATGGTCATTGGATCGAATTTGAATCGCGTTGCATGCCGGTCAAAGCAGATTGTGGGAATATTGCCCATATCGTGATTATTAGTCGAGATATTTCCGAACGCAAAAAAGCGGAAGAGTTCCTTTTGCAGTCTGAGAAGCTATCCATCGTTGGAGAAATGGCCGCAGGTGTGGCACATGAAATTCGTAACCCCCTTACAACCATTAAAGGATTTATTCAAATTTACAAAAAGGAAAACCCAGCGATTAAATATAATGATTTACTCCTTAGTGAGCTAGAGCGTATTGAAACCATTACAAGTGAGCTTCTCTCATTGGCCAAACCCCAAGCTATTCAACTTATTCCGACGGATATTAAAGAATTAATTGTTTTTACGATCGAGTTTTTCTCTCCACAGGCACTTTTGCGCAATATTGAAATCAAGCTTTTTTGCGAAGAATCCCTTCTCCTGATTACCTGTGAAAAAAATCAAATCAAACAAGTCTTTTTAAATATTATAAAGAACGCTATAGAGTCGATGCCTAATGGCGGTGAGATTCACATTAGCTTGCACAAGGATGCGGAGAATAAGTGCGTAATTATGTTTAAAGATCAGGGCAGTGGTATACCTGAGGAAATGCTTCCCCGTCTAGGTGAGCCTTTTTATAGCTTGAAAGAAAAGGGCACAGGGCTTGGCCTCATGATCAGTCATAAGATAATTAAGCATCACCATGGCCAAATTACGTATCAAAGCAAGATAAATGAAGGAACCTTGATTGAAGTCAGACTGCCGTTGACTGTTGAATAAAAAGAAAGCCTGAGGATACGTATCCCCAGGCTTTTTTCTCTTATACCATAAACCGATATCCCGAACCCCAAACCGTACCTATGTATTGTGGTTTAGAGGGAATTTCCTCAATCTTTTCTCTAATTCTGGCGATATGAACCGTTACCGTAGAAGCATCACTCATCGCATCCATTCCCCATATCCGCTCGAATAGCTCTTCCTTGCCAAATACGCGATTCGGGTATTGTACTAGAAACAGAAGCAGGTCAAACTCTTTTTGGGCAAGAACCACTTCATCACCGTTCACAAAAACTCTTCGAGCATCCTTTTGAAGCTCAAGTCCCCTAATTTGGATCGTTGTCCCTTCGTTCCCTTTACCAAATCGCTCTTTCATACGCTCAAACTTCTTTAGATGGGCACCTACACGTGCAACGAGCTCACCAGAGCTGAAAGGCTTTGTAATATAATCGTCCGCACCTAGTCCTAAGCCATTAACCTTATAGATTTCCTCTGCTCTCGCAGATACCAGCAGCACCGGAATATCATCCTGCTCGCGGATCGTTCTCAGCACTTCAAATCCATCCATATCAGGCAGCATGATATCTAAGATAACAAGCTTAAACTCTTCCTCTTTGAGCGCTCTCAAACCAGCTGCCCCGTTGTTCACCATCTTAACCGAGTAACCACTCAGTTCAAGGTAGTCCCTTTGTAGATTAGCAATACTTTGATCATCTTCAACAATTAAAATTCTGTTCATCATAACCTCCAAACCTATTTAGAACTTTTTCAGTGATATCATAATCCCGGTACCCTCACCCACCGTGCTTTTAGCCCATATTTTTCCGTCATGTCCTTCAACGATTTGCTTGGCGATCGCTAGACCCAAACCACTACCGCTCTTTCTTGATGGATCCACTTGATAAAATCTCTCGAAAATGAAGGGAAGCTTATCCTCCGGTATCCCGTTTCCATTATCCTTGATTTCAATAATAGCAGAAGTTCTAGTTTCCCTAAGGATAATGTCAATCTTGCCATTTTCTTTTCCAGCATAGGTCATGGCATTGTCAATAATGTTTTGTACGACCCTCTTTAATCGTTCACCATCAATTAATACTTTGACAGGCTCCTTGAGTTCATTCACTAAGGCAATCGACACATTAGCTTTTTCACATTCATATTTATGGTCTGCCACGCAATCCTCGAAATAACTGGCCAGATCACTCTTTTCAAAATGATACGGAAGCTGGTTCAAGTCGAGCTTAGAATATAAAAGAAGATCATCAATCATCGCATTGACCAAAATGGCTTTGGATCGCGCTGTTTCCAGATATTCCTCCATTTTCTCAGGCGTCTTGGCTACCCCATCAATAATACCTTCAATATATCCTTTAATGGAAGTCACAGGAGTCTTTAAGTCATGCGAAATACTTGAAACAAGAAACTTCCGATTATCATCATATTTTTGTTGTAAGTGAACAGACTCCTTCAACTTAATCCGCATTAATTCCAAAGTTTGGCCCAATTCCCGAATCTCACCTTCGCCATCTTCCGCGATCTCTCCGCTCAGATCGCCGTCCCTTATTTTTATCGCAGCATCCTTCAATCTGGAGATCGGAATAATAATTCCGCGGGAGAACTTATAGGAAATCCAAAAATTCATCAGCATAAAAACAACTGTGAAAAAGCTGACCGTAAAGATACCAAGCGACCAATATAAGTTGGTCTTTATCTTGATTGGCGCAAGCAGCAACAGAACACCTCTGTCGCCAGAAGGGAGATTGTAATCCGCTCGATTAAACATATACATGCTGCCATCAAGCTCTAACTCATCCCGATTAGACTCGCTGGTCAGCATTAAGCTTTTCTCTATTTCTATCTTATTAAAATTATGAGTGGCAAACAAAACCTCTCGATTAAGGATAATGATTGCATGGGCATCCAAAACGTTCACACGATCAGACAACTCTTGTTGATATTTCTTATCCAAAAGTTCCTCGAATTTAAAGGTCTGCGCTTCTCTTTTGATTTCACTGATGGCTGCCCGGACCTCGAACGTATGTTGAAATTCTTTTATACTGGCTTCGCGACCAAAAACTTTCGCATACGCAGCAACAAAAATAATGACAGCCAGAATCGTCAAACCAATCGATAGCAGCACAGCCAGTGTATTCATCGTGAAAAAACGTTTCGTTAAGTGCATGTAGATTCCTTTCTAGACGTCCTTCTTAAATATCCTTCCGGTCAAACAAATAATAGCCCGTCGTAAATAACATAATACCACAACCGGACATGATTAGAATCTGGCGGATTATTTTGAAGAAATTGATCGATTCAGAGATCCAGAGCGTATACCAATCAAACATCGACGTGATAAAAAAGCTCGAATACGATGAGAATACAATGCCAAGAAAATTAAATCCAATAAACACAAGGATGGCGAGGAAAAATACAGCTAGTCCTCCCTGAATTAAGTTGGATAACAGCACAACGATCAGTGCAAACACAAATACAGGGAAAAAAGTTAAGCCATAGGCCACGATCACTTTAAAAATTCCAACCATACTGGCAGACGAAGGATTAAAAATAAAACCAGCTAGAAGCGAAAGCACCATGATAAACAAAAGGTTACCAGCAATAAAAAGAGCTAAATTCAATACCTTTGCGCTAAACACACCGAATCTGGAAACGGGTCTCAAAAGTGTTATTTTCATCGTATTCGATGAGGACTCACCATTAAACATATCAATCGCCACAAAAACAGCAAACAGTGGTAATAGCGTGTAAGAAATAAACGTTAATACAGCTATAGGAAATTCAACACTCCCTACCACTCGTAATCCAAAACCATGCTTAATCGTCGTGACAGCAATTTGACCGATCAGTACGGCAAGAATGGACAATATCGCGGCTGCCATTATTTTTTTCTTTTTGAGCAGCTTCACGGTCTCGTTGATAAACGCAGCTTTAAACCCTTCCATTCCTGTCCACCTCACTAACAAAATAATTCTCAAGCGATGAATAGAAGGAAAGAATATTTTGGGTATATTCTACATTCACCAGCTTGCCGCCATAAATAATACCAATTCTCGTACATGTTAATTCCACATCGTGAATCAAGTGACTGGAAATAAAGAAAGTCGTGCCTTTTTGGGAGAGTTGTTTAATCAACTTCCTCATCTCCAGCATGCCTTCTACATCCAACCCGTTCAGGGGCTCGTCCAAAATTAACAATTTCGGTCTAGATAAAATCGCCGCCGCTATACCGAGTCTTTGTTTCATCCCGAGTGAAAATTTTTGTGATTTTTCATTTTTATATTTCAACATCCCCGTGATTTCAAGACATTCATCAATTCTTCGCTGATCGACATCTGGATAGAATCTAGCAAACAGCTTTAGATTTTCATTTGCTGTCAAATAGGGATACGACTCCGCTGTTTCAATAATACAGCCTACATGTTTCATAGCATTCACATAATCTTCTGCCACGCTCGCTCCGAAAATCTTCACATCGCCTCGGTCGGGCTTCATAAGACCTGTTATCATCTTCATTGCCGTTGTTTTCCCTGCGCCGTTAGGTCCGAGAAAACCAAAGATATCCCCTTGATCGACATCTAAGTTCAACTCGCTAATTCCCCGGCCATTCGTAAATGACTTGGTTAAGCCCGTTATTTCAATCGCCTTGACTGTCAATTCATCTCATCTCCCTAAAAATGCTCAGGAAGCCGCATAAGCAGCCTCCTGAGAATCATTCCTATTCAAATATCCGTCTAAACTCTCCATCATAGAATGGCTTCATGCTGTTGCTTTGTTTGTAATCATTTTTATCTCTAATTGCAAGATTCATATCAAAATAAATCTTACCTGGCTGGTTAGGATGTACCATTCCTTGTTTCTGTTCACCTTTTGAATCCGTGTAAGTAAACATAGGAGACGTCGCTAGGTTGTATTCAAAATTAAATGCATCCTTGTTTGGATACTCGCTCTCAAAACCAGGAATGACAGTTTCGGAATACGATCCTGAAATTTTATCGCCTTCTACGCTTGTGATTTTAACTGTTCTCTCACCAATCTTCGTGAATTTACCGTTTTTGTCCATAATAATATCGTTTTGATAGGTTCCCACATATTTAGTGCTGAACCCACTATTCTGACTAACCTTCTCAACTTTAGCCGTGCTAAGATCAGGCTTGTTAATCTTCGTACTGCCAATCTCAGACAGCTTTAGCATAACATTGAGGTTTAAGTCATGCTGAACCCCATTTTTATCTTTACCTGACAGCGTGATCTCACCCGTTAGATTTTCTAGATAGCCATCCTTACTTTCATTTGCCGTACCTATAACCTTTTTCACGAAAATATCGCTCTCTATAGCTGGTAAATCTCTTTCATTATCCAGCATCTGTTTAATACCGAAGGAGGATACTGCATTCACGAGTGCCGGTACTTGTGCCTCGGACAAACTTCCGGAAAACACTTTACCGCCGTCTGCTCCTTCTTCAACTTGTACATAATCTTTCAAGGAGCCAACTACGGCATCGACGATTTTCTCTACCTCACTTGCACCTTTTTGATTAAAAGGGTTATCGAAATCGGCAGGTCCTCTACGGTTTTGGTTCATTTCTCCCGAATGATCAAATACATAATATGTATTGTCCAATTCGTTTTTGTCTATCGTTTGCTTCTTGTCGGAATACGTATATCTGGAGGTCGTTTCACCTTTAGCGTTTTTCGTTACCTCTTTATTCTCTTTGACTTGGTTAGCCGTATCCATCTTCTGGAAATTTGAGGATTGCAGTAAAATTTGATCATTATCTTTCAACGTATACATCGTCTCAACCGTGTAGTTATTAAGACCCTTTTCCATCACAGAAGCCGTATTTTTCACTGAATCCTTCAAACGGTCATATCCGGATCCAAGCAACGCATCAGCGAATGCTGTAGAAACAAACAGACAAGCTCCAATCGTGAATGAAAGAACAGTAACTGATTTTTTGCTAAGTTTCATCTCTTTTCTCCTTTATAAAAATAATTTGCGGGAAACGTTTCCTTACTAGTTATTTTATTATACGCTTATTGAATCCATCTAAATGGATTATTAACAAAGTATTAACTCTTTTTATGAAATGGCGTAGCTGCCAAATTTAAAATGGTAGGAGACTGATTCTGGATGAGTAATTTGGTGAAGTTGCCTAAAGCTGCTGTTTTGGGGGCTGCAAATGGCGTAATGTTCATGACTATTTTTGGAGCACTATGGGCTTCCATAGGTATTGTTGGCTCCCATCAATTTGGAGCTCCATGGCCACTTGTTCTCTCCGCTATGGTGACAGTCATCTTATTGAGTGGAGCCATTTCACTATTTGTTAAATCTCGTAGCATAAATCATACTGTAACGCCGAAGGAAAAAGAAGACTGGAAACGAGTTAATCGGAAATTCGGTTTGATATTTGGGTTGGAAGGTCTTGCGATCTTTCTAGCAAGTGTAATCTGCAGCAAGCTCAATCATTTTGAACTCTTTTTCCCCATCATGGCTATGATTGTAGGTATTCATTTCTTTCCTTTAGCACGTTTGTTTCATGAAAATTTTTATTATGGTACAGGTACGGTTCTTTGTATATTAGGCATTATTTCTTTCTTCCTCCCCCTCGACGCCACGATCGGCAGCGTATCTATTGTTGTGATGTCTACTTTTATCGGTTTCGGGTCTGCAGTGACCTTATGGGTTACAGGGGTTAGAATCTGGGTAACTACGGTAAAAAAGTTGAAGCAATAAGGAGTAACGCCGTGTGTACACTCGTATGCACAAAAAGAAACAAGCCCCTCATTCCCATCAACAGCATGATGAAAACGAGAGGCTTGTTATGTTTTTAAATAAATAAAAACCCTTATCTACCAAGGGTTTCCGTACTATGGGCCCAGAGGGACTCGAACCCCCGACCAATCGGTTATGAGCCGACCGCTCTAACCAACTGAGCTATAGGCCCTAATGAAATTTGGTTGCGGGGGCAGGATTTGAACCTGCGGCCTTCGGGTTATGAGCCCGACGAGCTACCGAGCTGCTCCACCCCGCGTCATGTATGCCGCTCAACAGCGACAAAAATAAATATACACTAACGGCGCAGACTTAGTCAAGCGTTAATTTTATGCATATTCAAATTCATTTAGGTATTGTATCTGACGCCAAAGCGTCCTTTTTTCGACTTATACACCTCTACTTCTTGCGGGCATTCGTACCCATAAATCCACCAATCTTCTTCCATTCGTTTCGCTAAACAACCTGCTTGAAACTTCGAATCGTATAATTTTGCCCAATAGATCCAGTTCATCTTCATCACTCCATTGTAGTCAGTTCGTTACATTTAGCTTATCCATAAAAAGGTTCTCTTATTAGCATTCAATGTTTAGACATGATCTTGAAGAACGAAAAGCCAACTTATTTGACCAGTTGATAAATAAAATGTGACGGTTTGCTGGAATAGCAGGAATTTCCTTGTTTTTGGGGAAGTTAAGTGATGTAGACTATTTGGCATTAGAAAAAGGAGAAGACACCCATGATCGAAACAATCAAAAGCTACCTACAAACGCATAGGGACGAACATATAGATCAACTCTTGGCGTTTTTGCGTATTCCAAGCATTAGTGCAGTTGCCCAGCACCAACCAGATATCGTCCGTTGCGCGGAATGGACCGCTGACTCCTTGAAAAAAGCAGGCCTTGAAAATATTGAAATTATGCCGACAAAAGGTCACCCTGTCGTTTATGCAGATTGGTTGCATGCCCCAGGCAAACCGACGGTTTTAATCTATGGGCATTATGATGTACAACCCGCTGAGCCATTAGAGCTGTGGGAAACACCTCCTTTTGAACCGATTATCCGTGATAATAAATTGTTCGGTCGTGGCAGTACAGACGACAAAGGCCAACTTCTCCTCTATGTAAAAGTTGTTGAAGCCTTCTTACAAACACATGGCTCACTTCCGGTTAACGTGAAATTCTGCATCGAAGGTGAAGAGGAAATTGCGAGTAAGAATCTTCCTGCATTTGTAGAAGAACATGCCGCCAAATTGCAAGCTGACTCCATTGTACTTTCGGACACACAAATGCACGGCCCTGGCAAACCAGCCCTGATGTATGGACTTCGCGGCTTAGCGGGATTCGAAATCACGATGGATGGTGCCAACAGTGATTTACATTCCGGCCTTTTCGGCGGTGCGGTACAAAACCCGATTCATGCTATGTCCAAGCTTCTCAGTTCTTTTCATGACGAGAATGGCCGTGTGGCTGTAGAAGGTTTTTATGACCGAGTCATTGAACTTTCGGATAAAGAACGTGAAGCGTTCAAGCTGGTTGAGCCTGATGAGAACAAGGTTAAGTCGAATTTGAGCGTTACAGAACTCTATGGGGAGCAAGGCTTCTCCTTTTACGAACAAACGACCTCCCGACCTACGCTTGAAATCACATCCGTGAGCGGCGGCTTTCAGGGCGAGGGAATTAAACCCATCATCCCTAATCGTGCAACAGCTAAAATTGCCTGTCGCTTAGTCGCTGCACAGGTTCCAGAGGAAATCATGGATTTGGTCGAATCTCATATTCATGCCCAAACGCTTCCAGGTGTGACCATTACATTAGATCGCCAATTGCGAGGAAATCCTTTCATTACACCTATTGATGAGCCAGTAATGGTAGCCGCAGCGGAAGCTTATCAAGAGACGTTCGGTGAATGGCCAGTGTATACACGTAGTGGAGGGTCGATTCCGATTGTTGAAGTGTTAGGACGTGTATTAGATGCACCTGTGGTGCTTATGGGCTTCGGGTTGCCAGGGGAAAATCTGCATGCGCCGAATGAGCATTTCCATCTCATGAATTGGGACAATGGGACAGAGACGATTAGTCGTTACTGGTTGAAGCTTGCTGGTTTGGCTGCAACTACAACAGAATCTAACTAACGCCAACAAAGCCAGGGGCAAAGGAGTAACTCTATGGGGAAGCAATTACATTTGCGTGATGCACAATTAGATGATTTAGAAGAAATCGTACGTATCTACAATTCAACGATTGCGGGACGCATGGTTACTGCAGATACAGAGCCTGTTACAACAGCTTCACGTGAGCACTGGTTTCATGAACACTCTGCTGACTTCCGCCCACTATGGGTACTTGAAAATGAGAAAGGCATCTGTGGCTGGCTGAGTTTTCAGTCCTTCTATGGGCGTCCCGCCTATAACGCAACAGCGGAAGTAAGCATTTACGTAGACGAAGCCTCTCGTGGTCAAGGTATTGGTCGTTACTTGATGGAGCATGCGCTTGAAGCTAGTCCAAGACTTGGGCTCAAATCCTTGCTTGGTTTTATTTTCGGGCACAATGAGCCAAGCCTCCAGCTTTTCCGCAAATTCGGCTTCACCAATTGGGCGCATTTGCCTGGCGTCGCTGAGTTAGATGGCGTTGAGCGGGATCTGATTATTCTCGGTAAGCGCGTAGGTTAAACGATACTCGTAAACAAAATAAATAAACGCCTACACCGTCCTTCGGGGACGGGAGCGTTTATGATAAGAAGCGCTACTCCTCCCTACCTGCGAAATGCGAAAAACATTTCGGTGATGGGGAGTTGTGGCGCTTATTTGCTGATCCTCAGGGAAAACTTGCTCTAATCCAGAGTTCTGTTTCCATTTTGATGTAAAAACTACAGCTAATACGAGCTTTTCTTCTTCATGATTTGAAATAAATGGATTTTCTACAGCTAATCTAGTCGAAAACGAGGAATTTACTCAAATCAATCGAAATTACCTGTACATTTTCCATCTATTCAATTCAAACACATGAATTCAGCGAAATTAAATGGAGGAAATCCATCTATCCTTTCGTCACAATCGCCTCTACCTCGATCTCAATCAACAATTGTGGGTCAATCAGCGCCTTCACTTCAACCATCGTGGCCACTGGCTGCACTTCGCGGAAATATTCCCCATGCGCCTTGCCGAACTCTTCCCATAACGAAATATCCGTTACGAACATCCGGGTACGCACCACATCGGAAAGCTGACCACCTAACTCCTGCAACGCCTGTTCAATCGTTTGAAGAATGAATCGAGCTTGCTCATAGGGGTTGCCTACACCAACTACCTCGCCATCCTTCATCGCCGTTGTGCCCGCTACTTCAATTCGTTCACCTACACGAATGGCCCGGCAATAGCCGACCACAGGTTCCCAAGGCGAGCCCGTAAACACTCTAGTTCGATTCATCTCTTGTGATGCCCCCTACGTTATAAGTAAGCTGCTAATTTCGCTTGTAAACCCTCTGTCACAGGCAAAAGGGGTAACCGTAACGCGCCAGACGCGATGACGCCTTGTTGTTGAAGCAACCATTTGATCGGAGCTGGATTCGGCTCTTGAAAGAGAAGACGAATCAGCGGTAACAACTCCGCAAATTCCCGATGGCTCTGGGCATGTGCCCCCTCCACAAAGCTGCGGATAAAAGATACAAACTTCTCTGTCTCCACATTCGCTGACGCACTCATTACACCCTTGGCACCAGCTTGTAGCGCAGCATATAGCAAGGTGTCTTCGCCGCACAGAACTGGTTTTGACCCTAGTCTAGTCAACTCCGTGACAAGCCCAATGTTCGGTGTGCTATCCTTCATCCCAATGACACCATTGATATCCAGGATAGAACGCACGGTATCAAGCTCAAGTGTCACACCTGTGCGATGCGGCACTTCATACAAAATCACAGGTACACCAACCTCCGCTACCCGGCGAAAATGTTCAATAATCCCCTGCTGACTTGGCTTGTTATAATATGGAACCACAACTAATACGGCTTCCGCACCTAGTTTGCCTGCTTCCTCTGTTTTTCGAACCGTTGAACGTGTATCGTTCGTTCCTGTTCCTACGACGATAGGCACATCAGCATGAGCGGCATCACGAGCGGCTTGTGCGGTAGCAAATAGAACACCCAACTCGTCTTGCGAAATGGTCGGTGATTCTCCTGTTGTCCCGTTGACTACCAACCCATCTATTTCATCTTGAAACAAGTTATACGCTTGATTATAAAAGGATGCGGCATCCACTTCAAATTCTTCATCAAAGGGGGTAACGATGGGTACGTAAATCCCCTGTAGTTTTTTTTCTTTTAGCAAAATAACCATCTCCCTGCATCGTTTGTTTGTACATTTACTTTAGCATGGAACTTACCATCACAGTTAGCTATAATAAATGATAGAACTCATCAAAAATATTGATAATAAAGTGAGGCCAATCATGGATCTGACCTATTTCCGCACCTTTCGGGAAGTTGCCCGCAGGAAAAGCTTTACACGTGCTGCAGAGGAATTGGGCTATGCGCAATCAAGCATAACGATGCAAATTCAAAAGCTAGAACGTGAATATGGTGTCCCTTTATTCGAAAGGTATGGCCGACAGTTGCGCCTTACGCCTCCTGGTGAAAGCTTACTTGTGCTAACCCAACAAATGCTGGAGCTTTATGATCAATCCAAAGAAATGATAGCCAATCAAGTCAGTGGAACTTTGACGATCGGGACGATTAACTCGTTAGCTGCGTATTATTTGCCTCCTTTTTTACATGAGCTTAAACAACTCTACCCTGGACTGAATATCCAGCTATTCCCTGACAGTGAATCCTCTATCCTCACCAAGGTAAAAGAAGGAGACTATGATATTGGACTTCTATTGGATCAATATCCTGCAGACCCTGCACTCGCGTGTACACGCATCCGAGAAGAACAACTCGTAATTATAGCGCCTCTGGATCACCCTTTGGCGAAACAACCGCAGATCGAACTTGCGGATCTTGGTCATACCGAATTTATCGTTACTGAAAATGGTTGTATCTATCGTGGGAGGTTCGAACGGTTGCTGAAGGACAACGCCGTCGCTTTACAGATCGGCTTTGAGTTAGGCAATATCGAAACAATCAAACACTGTGTCATGAGCGGCTTAGGGCTCGCGCTATTACCCCATATCACCGTTGCGAGTGAGCTGGCTAGCGGCACACTCGTACAGCTCCCTTTCTCCCATACACAGCTTTCTGTGGACTTACAGGTCATTCTTCATCCGAAAAAATGGATGTCACAACCCCTGCACACATTCCTCCAATTGCTTACGAAATCACAACTGTCGAAATAAACGTAAAAAAAGAAGCTCTCCTTTGCGAAAAGGTAGAGCTTCTTCTAATGTATAAACGCAAGTTGCCAGATTAGCCCCAAGTGCGGCGCCGCTGGAACGGTAACTTAACTTGGTTTCGGCAAGATCTTGTCGTCTGGTTTAAGACTCTTCTAGTATAGGTGAATCCGTACACTTCGTCAATTCGCGTCACAGATCTGCCTAATTAAGCACCGTAAGCAGATGGATTAACTCGCCACGAACGCAAAAGCTCCATATCGGATTGCTGGATGGCTCCTTTTTCCAAAGCAACCTCAAGCAAAGTCGAATAGTTGGAAAGCGTCTGAAGTGGCATATCTGCTGCCGCGAAAGCATCTGTCGCTTTATCCAGCTGATAGGAGAAAATCGCAAGGACACCGAGTGCCTCAGCTCCTGCATCTTTTACCGCAACTGCTGCTTTCAACGAGCTTCCGCCTGTAGAAATCAGATCTTCGATGACGATGACTTTTTGACCTGGTTTCACAGAACCTTCGATCAAGTTCTCTTTGCCATGCCCTTTCGCTTTATCGCGAATGTAGATCATCGGAAGGCCTAGCTTTTGAGCTACCCAAGCGGCGTGAGGGATACCAGCCGTAGCTGTTCCTGCAACAACTTCAGTCTCTGGAAACTTCTCTTTGATCAACGCGACGAAGCCATCAGCAATCGCTTCGCGAATCGCTGGGTGGGACATCGTCAAACGGTTATCACAATAAATCGGTGATTTCAAGCCAGATGTCCATGTAAAAGGTTGTTGCGGACGAAGCGCTACCGCTTCAATATCTAATAACGACGCTGCAATATGCTGCGCGATGGTTTCGAGCTTACTCATACCTCACCGTTCCTTTCGATGTTCAATTCAACTAGCTTCCACTTCACTACTACACGACGGAAGCGATAATCGCTTCAATCGCTGCTCTCGGGTCCGCTGCGCCTGTGATCGGACGCCCGATCACGACGTAGTCCGTCCCCTGCGCGAACGCCTCAGCCGGCGTCATGATGCGCGACTGGTCGCCCACGTCCGCTCCCGCCGGGCGGATGCCTGGCGTCACGGTGACGAAGCCGTCACCGCACGCCGCCTTAATCGCCGTCACCTCAAGCGGTGACGCGACGACCCCTTGCAGTCCCGCGGCTTGCGCCAAGCGGGCATACCGAATGACGGCCTGCTCGGTTGTACCGGCAAGGCCGATCTCGTCATTCAGCACCTGCTGCGAGGTGCTGGTCAATTGCGTCACGCCGATCACGATCGGGCGTGTTGCCCCAACAGCCAGCCCCTTGTCGACACCCTCCAAGGCGGCTTCCATCATGTACTTGCCTCCGGCTGCATGCACATTGAACACATCAACCCCAAGGCGCGTCACGCTCTCCGCGCCGCCCTTGACCGTGTTCGGAATGTCATGCATCTTCACGTCGAGGAACACCTTATAGCCGCGATCCTTCAGACTCGCGACAAAGGTAGGACCTGCAGCATAAAACAGCTGCATTCCTACCTTTACATAACACGGAATGCCTTCGAGCTGCTTAAGCAGCCCTTCAGCACTTTCCGCGTTCGCGTAGTCCAAGGCGACCATAATGCGTCCGGTAACATCGTTGCAAGTTAACGTACTCATCTTTGGCACCGTCCTTTAGACATGTATTGGCATTGCACGTGAGGAGAAGTTAATGGCTTCAAGCATATTCACTAGCGCTCTTACAGTATCAAGGGATGTCATACACACAACACCGTTCTCTACTGCTTCACGACGAATACGGAAGCCGTCACGCTCAGGCGTTTTGCCCTTAGTCAACGTATTCACCACGAACTGAGCATCACCGCTGCGGATGAGGTCAAGAATGTTTGGTGAACCTTCACTAAGTTTGTTGACGGTTGTAACTGGAAGGCCAGCTTGAGCAATCGCCTCAGCAGTTCCACCTGTTGCGATAATTTTGTAGCCCAGGCGGTAGAAGCCTTTCAAGATTTCAATCGCTTCATCTTTATCTTTATCCGCTACGGTTACCACGACGGAACCTGCAGCAGGGATCTTCATACCAGCGCCGATTAGACCTTTGTATAGCGCTTTTGCAAAGTTAACATCACGGCCCATCACTTCACCAGTTGATTTCATTTCAGGTCCGAGTGTTGTATCTACACGGCGCAGCTTCGCGAAGGAGAATACAGGAACTTTGACAGAAACGTATTTATCTTCTGGCCATAGACCACTTTGGTAACCCATATCAGCAAGCGATTGACCCATGATTACGCGTGTTGCCACGTTCGCCATCGGGATGTTCGTCACTTTGCTCAAGAAAGGTACTGTTCTGGATGAACGTGGGTTAACCTCGATCACATACACTTGATCGTTATGAATAACGAACTGGATGTTCACAAGACCAACGACATTCAGCTCAAGACCGATTTTCGTCGTGATATCAATGATTTGTTGCTTAATCTCATCCGAGATGGATTGTGGTGGATATACCGCAATGGAGTCACCAGAGTGAACCCCTGCGCGTTCCACGTGTTCCATGATCCCTGGGATTAGAACCGTTTCTCTATCGCAAATCGCGTCAACCTCTACCTCTTTACCAAGCATGTAGCGGTCAATTAGAACCGGATGTTCTGGGTTAATTTTCACCGCATACTCCATGTAGCTCAAAAGCTCTTCATCCGAGTAGACGATTTCCATAGCACGTCCACCAAGTACGTAAGAAGGACGAACGATAACCGGATAACCGAATTTCGCTGCTGTACCTACCGCTTGATCAACAGAAGTTACTGTACCGCCTGGAGGTTGTGCAACCGAAATTTTGCTAAGCAAAGCTTCGAATTTCTTACGATCTTCCGCTGTATCGATACTTTCAAGGTCAGAACCAAGGATGCGAACGCCAGCTTTGTGTAGTGGTGCAGCCAAGTTGATTGCTGTTTGTCCACCGAACTGAACGATAACACCGATCGGTTGCTCACGCTCGATTACGTTCATAACATCTTCGAAGAACAATGGCTCGAAGTACAAGCGATCCGATGTATTGAAGTCCGTGGATACTGTCTCTGGATTGTTGTTGATAATAACCGCTTCATAGCCAGCAGCTTGGATCGCCCATACCGCGTGAACGGTGGAGTAATCGAACTCGATCCCTTGACCGATACGAATTGGACCCGATCCTAGAACAACAACTTTCTGTTTCGTCGTTTCAGTCACTTCATCTTCTTGCTCGTAAGTTGAGTAGTAGTAAGGTGTTGAAGCTTCGAACTCAGCTGCGCAAGTATCAACCATTTTGTAAACAGGTTTAATGTTGTTTTGCAAACGGAATGTTCTTACATCGGCTTCTTTCGTATAGGTCGTGCAACCTGCCAATGTACGAATTTCTGCTACAGCACGGTCTGTGAAGCCTTTACGCTTAATTTCGAAAATAAGCTCAGCTGTCAACTCTTTCGCTGCAATTTCAGTTTCATAGGCAATAAGTCCACTTAATTTGTTTAGGAACCACCAGTCAATTTTCGTCAAATTTTGCAGTTGCTCCACAGTATAACCTCTGCGGAACGCTTCTGCTAGTAAGAACAGACGCTCATCATCTGGTTTTTGAAGACGAAGCTCTAATGTTGCTGTATCCAGTAAGTCCGTTTCTTTCAAGAACAGGCGGTGAACACCGATTTCAAGGGAACGAACAGCTTTTTGAATGGACTCTTCGAACGTACGGCCAATCGCCATCACTTCGCCAGTCGCTTTCATTTGTGTACCTAGTTTACGGTTAGCCGCAGTGAATTTATCAAACGGCCAGCGTGGGATTTTGGATACGATGTAATCTAGCGCAGGCTCGAAACAAGCATACGTTTGACCTGTTACTGGATTGACAAGCTCATCAAGCGTGTAGCCAATCGCAATTTTCGCAGCCATTTTCGCAATCGGATATCCTGTTGCTTTGGAAGCAAGCGCGGATGAACGGCTAACACGCGGGTTAACTTCGATTACGTAATATTGGAAGCTGTGCGGATCAAGCGCGTACTGTACGTTACAACCGCCTTCGATGTTCAAGGCACGAATGATTTTCAAGGACGCGGAACGCAGCATTTGGTACTCACGGTCTGACAACGTTTGGCTAGGTGCTACAACGATGCTATCGCCTGTATGTACGCCAACTGGGTCAAAGTTCTCCATGTTACACACAACGATACAGTTATCGTTCGCATCACGCATAACTTCATACTCGACTTCTTTCATACCCGCGATACTGCGCTCTACGAGACACTGACCGATTGGGCTGTAACGAATACCGGAAGCAACGATTTCCACTAGCTCTTCCATTGTGTTACAGATACCGCCGCCTGTACCACCTAGTGTGTAAGCAGGACGAATAATGATTGGGAAGCCGATTTCATTAGCAAAATCAACCGCTTGTGCTACTGTCGTTACGATAACACTATCTGGTACCGGTTGCTCTAGTTCTCTCATCAAGTCTCTGAAAAGATCACGATCTTCCGCTTTCTCAATCGCTGTCAGCTGTGTACCTAGTAGTTTAACGTTCTCGCTCTCTAGTACGCCTGCACGTGCAAGCTCAACAGCCATGTTCAGACCCGTTTGACCACCAAGGGTAGGAAGCAATCCGTCTGGACGTTCTTGACGAATGATTTGCGTCACAAACTCAAGCGTAATGGGTTCGATGTATACTTTGTCAGCCATGTTCGTATCTGTCATGATCGTAGCTGGGTTGCTGTTGATCAAGATAACTTCCATGCCTTCTTCTTTCAACGCTTGGCAAGCTTGTGTTCCCGCGTAGTCGAACTCCGCCGCTTGACCAATAACGATCGGTCCGGAACCGATAACGAGAATCTTTTTGAGTGTATTATTTTTAGGCATTTTGCAGTTCCTCCTTCACAGATGTCGATGCCGTGGAAGCATTCCACTGAGCAAGCATTTGCGCTTGGCGCGGCTGCTGTGGGTTATCTAGTTTGTGCTGACGAATCAGCGAGATGAAATCATCGAACAAGTAGCTGGAGTCGAATGGTCCAGGTGCTGCCTCTGGGTGATATTGAACCGAGAATGCTGGGTATTGCTTATGGCGTAAGCCTTCGATCGTGCGATCGTTATTGTTAATGTGCGTCACTTCAAGGTTAGTTCCTTGAACGGAATCTTCCTTCACCGTGTAGCCATGGTTTTGCGATGTAATGTAGCAACGTCCGGAGATCAAATCTTTAACCGGGTGGTTACCGCCGCGGTGACCGAATTTCAATTTATCTGTATCAGCGCCGCAAGCGAGTGCGAACAATTGGTGTCCTAAGCAAATTCCGAATAGTGGAATGTCGCCAAGCAAGCCTTTAATCATTTCAACTGCATGAGGAACATCTTTCGGATCCCCAGGGCCGTTGGAAAGCAATACGCCGTCTGGAGCTAAGCGACGAATTTGTTCAGCTGTTGCGTTTTGAGGAACAACCACAACATCACAATCGCGCTTGCTTAGATCGCGGATAATACCGCTTTTTGCGCCGAAGTCAACAAGGACAATGCGCTCTTTGTGGCCAGGTGCACCGAACACGCTTTTCGTTGAAACACGGGAAACTTGATCCGTCATAAGCGGTGTATTTTTAAGTGTAGCCATCAATTCTTCTACGGATTTATTGGAAGTTGTAATGATACTTTTCATTACGCCATAGTGACGGATTTTGCGAGTCAACATACGCGTATCGATGCCGCTGATACCAACGATGCCGTATTCTTTCAACAGGCTGCCTAGTGTGTATTGCGCTCTCCAGTTACTTGGAATCTCTTCATGCTCACGTACAACGAAACCGTGGATGAATGGACGTACGGACTCGAAGTCATCACGAATGACACCGTAGTTCCCTTGTAGTGGATAAGTCATCGTGACGATTTGTCCACAGTATGAAGGATCCGAAAGTACCTCTTGATAACCTGTCATCCCTGTATTGAATACAACCTCGCCGACGGATTCACCTTCACTACCGAACGATTTTCCTGTAAAAAGAGTGCCGTCTTCCAGCAACAATCTTGCCTGCATGTTCTTTCAACTCCTTCGCTATTGTCAGGCGGTTCTCACGAACCGCAGATGTCATGTTTACGATACTACATGTCACGGACTTGCATAAACATAAATCTTCTTGTATAAATATACACGATTTTTCATTCATCGTATAGATGCTTCTCATGATTTGGGCTTTAAATTTAAGGCTATTTCTTGAACTTAGGAGTAAACAACTTTACCCGAAGCAATCGTGACAACCGGCCAACCTTGCAGCTCCCAACCGATGAACGGGGTGTTCTTACTGCGAGAAACGATTTCTTCCTTCACAACCGCGCGTGTTGTATCCAAATCAACGATCGTAATGTCAGCCGCGCTGCCCACTTCCAAAGTCCCGTACGGAAGTCCGAATACATCAGCTGGCTTTTTCGTCATACGATCTACAAGGAACCCAAGTGTCCATTTGCCTGTAAGCACGAATTTTGTATAAAGCAAGGAGAATGCTGTTTCGAAACCGAGGATTCCGAATGGCGCCAACAACATGCCTTTCGCCTTCTCTTCTTCGGTATGCGGCGCATGATCTGTCACGATAATGTCGATGGTGCCATCTTCTAGCGCTTCAATAACAGCCTGTACGTCACGTGGTGTACGAAGTGGCGGGTTCATCTTCCAGTTTGCGTCCATCCCCGGGATGTCTTCTTCAGAGAGAAGCAGATGATGCGGGCACACTTCAGCAGTAACTTTAATGCCGAACTGTTTGGCGTGACGGATCAAGCGAACGGATTGCTCTGTGCTGACGTGACAAACGTGGTAGTGTACCCCAGTTGCTTCCGCAAGAAGTACGTCGCGGCCAACATGAATCGCTTCGGATTCATTCGGGATACCTTTCAGACCATGCTTTGTCGCGAAAGTCCCTTCGTTCACCGGAGCTCCTACAACCAACGTGTCATCTTCGCAATGTGCGATAATCGGCATGCCGAGTGATGCAGCTAGTGCCATCGCATCTTTCATCATTTGCGCGCTTTGAACGCCTACGCCATCATCGGTATAACCGATAACGCCTGCTTCTTTCAATGCTGCGAAGTCAGTTAATTCACGGCCCAGCTCGTTTTTCGTGATCGTTCCGTAAGGAATGACACGAACGACACCTTCTGTAGCCGCTTTATCCAATATGTAGTTAACGGTGTCTACCGTATCAATAACCGGGCGTGTATTCGGCATACAAGCGATTGTTGTAAAACCACCTCTTGCAGCAGAACGAGTACCCGTAGCAATGTTTTCTTTATGTTCAAAGCCAGGCTCTCTCAAATGTACGTGCATATCAACGAATCCCGGTGATACAAGCTTACCTCCAGCATCAATGACTTCATGATGGTCTGTTTGTAGTGTCTCGCCGTTCGTAGCATCTATAACCTGTGCGATTTTATCATTCTCTACTAAAATGTGTTTCTTCGTCTCTACATTATTAACATCAACGGTAAGTCCGTTCAGAATCCAAATTCCCATGCTGTGAAAATCCTCCTCAGGTTTTATGATAATGCTCGTTCGATGACAGCCATGCGAATCGGCACACCGTGAGCGATTTGGGTGAAGATTTTAGACTTCTCATGTTCAACAAGCTCATCATCCAATTCAACGTTGCGATTAACAGGTGCAGGATGCATGATAATCGCATGTGGTGCCATGCGGCTTGCACGTTCTACAGTTAATCCATATTGTGCGCGGTATTCTTCGGCTGAGTTCAACAATCCTGTGTCATGGCGCTCTAACTGCACACGAAGCATCATTACGACATCAGCTTTCAATGCCTCTTCGAAAGATACATAAGGTGCGAATTGTGCCAACTCAGGAGCTTGCATACTAGCAGGAGCACAGAATTGAACTTTCGCTCCTAGCGCGATGAGACCCCATAGGTTCGAGCGTGCTACTCGGCTGTGCAGGATGTCTCCGATAATGGAGACAGTCAAACCTTTGATAGCGCCGAACTGCTTGCGCATCGTATAGAAATCAAGCAGCGCTTGCGTTGGATGCTCGTTGTTGCCATCCCCTGCGTTGATGAGCGGGATTTTGATTTTCTCAGCGAGCTCTTGCAGCACGCCATTAGGCTTTAGTCGAATCACACCTGCGTCAATCCCCATGGATTCAAGCGTGCGAACTGTATCGTAGATGGACTCGCCTTTTTGCACACTGGATTCAGCTGACGAGAAGTTCAGCACATCTGCACCTAAGCGCTTTTGCGCTAGCTCGAAGGAGAACCGGGTTCTTGTACTATTTTCAAAAAATAAGTTAGATACGAATTTCCCATTGAATTGGTTATTTACTTTGTTAGGGCTTTGTTCCCAATAGGCTGCACGATCAAGAATGCTTGTGATCTCCTCTGCACTTACGCCTTTCAGTCCCAAGAAATGTCTAGTTGTATATGTACTCACGCTACTCACTCCTGTTTCCCCCTTTGGATAATAACTTCATCCTTATCATCAATTTCCGTTAACATCACTTCAATGCTCTCACTCTTGGACGTCGGCACATTTTTGCCCACATAATCAGGCCGAATGGGAAGCTCCCGATGCCCTCTGTCCACAAGTACAGCCAGTTGAATCATTTGCGGTCTGCCTAAATCAATGAGCGCATCCATCGCGGCCCTTACCGTTCTTCCGGTATAGAGCACATCATCGAAAAGGATGATTTTGCGATCTTGAATTTGCATTTTGCCGCCTTCTTGCACGTTCTCTACCGATCTGACTTTCACGCGATCATCGCGATACGACGTAATGTCAATCTCTCCTACTGGAATCGGTACGCCTTCAATTTCTAAAATCCGTTCTGCTACTCGCTTCGCTAAGTAAATGCCTCGGGTCCGAATACCAATCAAGGTACAATTCTCTACACCTTTATTCTTTTCCAGTATCTCGTGTGCAATCCGCGTAAGTGCTCTACGAATTCCCATTTCATCAATAATGGTGTGTTCGGTGGTCTCATTCATCGTTTTCGCCTCCTGGCAAAACTATCTTCGTCAGCATTCACATACGTTTTCTGGTGGTAAAACCAAAAAACTCCTTGCCCAATTCTTGGCAAGGAGTTTACGAGTGCATAAAGAGATAGAGCGGGGCTGTTGGATGCGCACATCCGTAAGCTTACTGAATACTCGATTCAGTATTACCCGACTTTTCTTATCGTTTTACCTTGCCAGCCTCTCTGGACTGTTTTTAAAGGCACATATGTAATTAAAAGAATTATGCCACTTTCGACATGATATGTCAATGTTTTTTTGGCATCTTACATGCATCATTCTTTGGGCAAGATTTGAACCATGTGTTATAATTTACATATAAAACTATCTTTATTTCCAATTATTTAGTATCGTTGTGGCCAAAAGGTTAAGGAGGAAACTATGTTCAAATTGTTTAGGTTTTTGAAGCCCTACCGAGCTTCAGTGGTTGTCATCATTACGTTGATGCTCCTGCAATCACTAGCTCAATTGTATTTGCCAACTCTTCTCTCTGACATTGTGGATGTCGGCGTTGTGAAGGGGGACGTTGGTTACATTATCCGATATGGGGCTTATATGCTCATCGTCGCAATGGGAGCGATGGCTTGTGTCATGGTGGCAAGTTACTTGCTCGCAAAGACAGCTACTGGCTTCGGGCGTGATTTACGCCGTAACCTCTTTACGCATGTTGAGAGCTTTTCGTTGCATGAATTTGATAAACTCGGAACTTCTTCCCTCATTACTAGAACGACGAATGATATTGCACAAGTTCAACAATTGATTGTGATGATGCGCATGTTTATCGGTGTTCCAACTATGCTCGTAGGCGGCGTCATCATGGCCTCTTACAAGGATACTCATCTCGCAACTGTGCTATATGCTGTCATTCCTATCCTCGTACTTGTCATTGCCGTTATTATGCGCAAAAGTCTTCCTCTCTTTAAAACCTTACAATTGAAAATCGATGGCATCAATCTTGTTTTGCGGGAGAATTTGACGGGTATTCGCGTAATCCGTGCTTTCAACCGCTCGAACCATGAGAAGCTGAAATTCGAAAGTGCGAATCACGATTTTACGCAAACTGCGATCAAAGTCAATACGATTATGGCGACAATGATGCCGATCATGATGCTTGTCTTCAATCTTGGGATCGTCGTCATCCTTTGGTATGGCGGTATTCGGATTGACAGCAACCAAATGCAAATTGGCGATTTGATGGCTTTCATACAATATGCGATGCAAATTATGTTCAGCATGTTCATGATGACCATGATCTTCATGATGATTCCTCGTGCATCCGCTTCTGCCGTGCGTATTAATGAAGTATTTGACATTCAGTCCAACATTCACAACTCAGCTAACGCCCAAACTTATCAAGATGATCAAACCATTGTGGCCTTTAATCAGGTGAGCTTCAGTTATCCAGGTGCCGAACAGCCTGCTATTCAAGATATCTCCTTCCGTGCTAAGCCTGGCGAAGTTACTGCGATTATTGGAGGCACAGGTTCAGGCAAAACGACACTCATCAATTTGTTACTGCGGTTTTATGATGTGGATTCCGGTTCGATTACGTTGAATGGTCAGTCGTTACCTTCTCTTTCATTGGAAAGCGTGCGGAATCGCATCGGCTATGTTCCACAGAAAGCTATCCTCTTCTCAGGTACAGTTGCAGATAACCTGCGATTCGGCAACGATCAAGCAACCGATGAGGAACTGAACTCGGCTGCTTCTACAGCCCAAGCAGCTGACTTTATCAGCGGCATGAAAGATAACTTCCAAGCATCACTTGCACAAGGCGGCACCAACCTATCCGGCGGTCAAAAGCAACGGCTTGCCATTGGGCGGGCACTCGCACGTAAGCCAAGTATTTATGTGTTCGATGACAGTTTCTCAGCGCTTGATTTCAAAACTGATGCCAAGCTTCGCGCCGCTCTCCAATCAGAAACCGCACGAGCAACCATGATCATCGTCGCACAGCGTGTGAGTACAATTATGGACGCGAACCAAATTATCGTTTTGGACGAAGGCAGAATCGCTGGAATCGGTACGCATACTGAACTTATGAGAACGTGTGACGTCTATCAAGAAATTGTTGCTTCTCAGCTATCAGAGGAGGAAAGTGCATGAGTGAGAAACCTAAAGAACCGGGGCGTCCCGCAGCTGGTATTAACCCAGGACATTTTGGCCGTGGCGGGATGGCTGGCATGGGGATGCCTGTCCAGAAAGCCAAAGATTTTAAAGGCACATTAAAACGACTACTTGCGTATATGCAGCCATTTCGCGTCCGAATCTTTGGCGTACTGTTAGCCTCAATATTAAGCACAGTATTTAGTATTGTTAGTCCCAAACTAATGGGAAATGCGACAACGATTCTTTTCGAAGGCTCTATGGCTAAACTTAAAGGCGTCGCAGGTGCCGCAATTGATTTTGATGCTATTTTAAAAATTGTACTTACATTGGCTTTACTCTACATCTTCAGCGCAGTTCTTTTGTATATTCAGCAAAAGATCATGGTTGGCGTTACGCAACGTATCGTCTTCAACTTACGAAGAGATATCAGTGAGAAACTAACGCGCGTGCCTCTCTCCTTCTTTGATGCAAGAAGCCATGGCGACACGATGAGCCGAGCAACGAATGATGTGGATACGATTAGTTCCACGATGCAGCAAAGCTTAACACAGCTCATTACTTCCGTTGTTACATTACTCGGAATCATTATTATGATGCTGACCATCTCACCTTTGTTAACACTTGCAACCATTGTTACGCTGCCGCTTAGTATTTGGGGAACGAAAATGATCGCTTCCCGCTCCCAAAAATATTTCAAAGGGCAGCAACGTACTTTAGGCGAGCTCAACGGACATGTTGAGGAAATGTATACAGGTCATGCCATTGTAAAAGCTTTTGGCCGAGAAAGACATTCGGTTGAGAAGTTCAATGAGATTAATGATCGCTTGTATCATTCGGGTTGGAAAGCACAGTTTATCTCGGGGCTTATCTTTCCTCTGATGTCTTTTATCGGGAATATTGGTTATGTGCTCGTGAGTGTCATCGGTGGTATCATGGTTACGCATAACGCTATTAAAATTGGGGATATTCTCGCGTTTATTCAATACTCTGGACAATTCGGCATGCCGATTACACAAGTGGCAAATATCGCGAATGTCATTCAATCTACAATCGCAGCGGCGGAGCGTATTTTCGAATTATTGGATGAAACAGAAGAAGTTTTGGAGAAAAAAGAGTCACAGTTCGTACCAAAGGTGCATGGGCACGTGCAATTTGAAGATGTCTCTTTCGCTTACAAATCAGATACTACTCTTATTGAGCATATGAATATTGATGTAAAGCCAGGACAGACCGTAGCTATCGTAGGGCCAACTGGTGCAGGCAAAACAACCATCGTCAATTTGCTCATGCGCTTTTACGAATTAAAAAACGGCCGAATCTCGATTGATGGCGTGGATTCACGCGAGATGTCGAGAAGTCATCTTCGTGGATTATTCGGTATGGTGTTGCAGGATACTTGGCTCTTTAATGGTACAATTCGCGACAATATTGCCTACGGACGCCATGGTGTCACGGAAGATGAAATTGTTGATGCAGCGCGTGCGGCATACGCAGATCATTTCATACGAACACTCCCGGATGGGTATGATACGATTTTGAATGAAGAAGCCTCCAACCTGTCCCATGGTCAAAAACAATTGCTTACCATTGCGCGTGCGATTCTAGCAGACCCAGCTATCTTGATTCTGGATGAAGCGACGAGCAGTGTGGATACACGGACAGAAGTTTCTATCCAACGTGCAATGAACAATTTGATGGCGAATCGTACAAGTTTCGTCATTGCTCATCGGTTATCTACGATCCGAGAAGCAGATATAATTCTAGTTATGAATCAAGGTAGTGTCATTGAACAAGGTACTCATAGCGAGTTGCTTGAACTGCAAGGCTTCTATGCTGACCTCTATCAGAGTCAATTTGCACAAAAAGCTGTCTAAAACAGATTGGCTCAATCGCCTCCTTTCTGCTAATATAGGAGAGTCAATCATAAATTTGAAGGAGATGTCACCATGTCAGAAATGAATACCCTAGAAATTATCCAGTTTATTAAAGAAAGCAAAAAGAAAACTCCGGTGAAAGTATATGTAAAAGGAAACCTTGATGGTCTTGAATTCGGCGAAGGCAGCCAATCCTTTATTACTGGTGGGAGCGGTGTTGTTTTCGGTGAGTGGAGTGTTCTTCAACCTATTCTAGAAGCGAACAAAGATAAAGTTGTTGACTTCGTCGTTGAAAACGATCGTCGCAACTCTGCTATTCCAATGCTAGATTTGAAACACATTAATGCTCGTATCGAGCCAGGCGCAGTTATTCGCGATAAAGTACATATCGGCGATAACGCGATTATCATGATGGGTGCACTAATCAACATTGGCGCTTCCGTAGGTGATGGCACAATGATCGACATGAACGCAGTACTAGGCGGTCGTGCTCAAGTAGGTAAAATGTGTCACATCGGTGCTGGTGCCGTTGTAGCAGGCGTTATCGAGCCACCTTCTGCACAACCATGTGTGATCGAAGATGACGTTCTAGTAGGCGCTAACGCGGTTATCCTAGAAGGCGTACGCATTGGTAAAGGTTCCGTTGTTGCAGCGGGAGCTATCGTAACTCAAGATGTTGAAGAGTACACTGTTGTAGCAGGTGCACCAGCACGTGTTATCAAAAAAGTAGACGACAAAACGAAATCCAAAACCGAAATTCTAGCAGACCTACGTACCCTATAAGGTAATCTAGATCTGATCTGGAGGAATCCTTATGCTTAGTCCTTTCGTAGAGCTGCGACGTCAGCTTCATCAAATCCCTGAGCCGGGATTCCAAGAATTCAAAACGCAGCAGCTCTTGCTCGAGCAATTGGCCAAGCTGCCGCAAGATCGTCTCACGATCCGCACATGGCGTACAGGCATTCTGGTCTATATCAAAGGCTTAAATCCATCTAAACGATTTGGTTATCGCGCAGATATGGATGGGCTTCCGATTACGGAGGAGACCACTCTCCCCTTCCCTTCTCAGCATCCGGGCTATATGCACGCATGCGGGCATGATTTTCACATGTCGATTGGCATGGGGGTAGTAACGCACTTCACAGAAAATCCAATGCAGGATGATCTTGTCGTGCTCTTCCAACCGGCGGAAGAAGGTCCTGGCGGCGCGTTACCGATGTTGGCTGCCGAGGAATTGCAAGATTGGATGCCTGACCAAATGGTCGCGCTCCATATTGCGCCAGAGTATCCTGTTGGTACGATTGCTGTCAGACCTGAAATCTTGTTCGCCAACACGTCAGAGCTGTTCATTGATCTGCTTGGTAAAGGTGGTCATGCGGCCTACCCGCATCAAGCCAATGATATGATCATTGCAGCAACGCAGATGGTTGGTCAGCTTCAAACCATCGTATCCCGTAACGTGAACCCGCTGGATTCCGCAGTGATTACGATTGGCAAAATGGAAGCTGGGACGAAGCAGAATATTATCGCGGAGAAGGCTCGCTTAGAGGGTACCATTCGCACTTTATCTGCTGCATCTATGAACAAGATCAAAGGTCGTATTGAAGCGGTTGCCGCGGGTATTGAAGCTTCCTTCGAATGCCAAGTCACTATAGACTGGGGCTCGAATTATCGACAAGTGTATAACGATCCTGCTTTGACCGTAGAATTCATGGACTGGCTTCGTGGACGCGATAATGTTACGCTGTTCGAGTGTACAGAAGCCATGACTGGCGAAGACTTTGGTTACTTTTTAGAGAAAATACCTGGCTTTATGTTCTGGTTAGGGGTGGATACCCCTCATGGACTGCATAATGCCAAGCTTGATCCAGATGAGGGTGCCATTGATGTAGCCATTGATACGATCACGGCATACCTACGATATAAATCCAATTAATGAAATGAACCTCTTATCCACTACTTCTTGTAGTTGGAGATGAGGTTTTTTCTTGTCATATACAAAAGAACCCCGCAGCAACACGCTGCGGGGTTCAAGCTCTAAAGGACAACGTCTAATTCAATTTAAACCGACTCAACACACTATGCAGATCATCAGCTAATCTGGACAATGCGACGGAAGAAGAAGTAATCTCCTCCATTGTCGCCAATTGCTCTTCTGTCGAAGCTGCATTGTTCTGACAGAATGCCACAACTTGATCGCTTGCTACGGATACCGTTTCGGCTAGTGCAACCACTTGTTTACTGGAAGAAGCAAGCTCCTCGGTCGTAATCGTAGTTTGCTTTACTTGCGAGAAGACAGCAGAAACCGTAGCTTCGATCGTGTGAAAGACTTCGTCAACCTGTGTTGTTTTCACCAAACCTGTACTCACTTTATTGGATACTGTATCCATCGAAACTACAGCATTATTCGTTCTTAATACAATCTCTTCAATTAATTCAGCAATTTGAAGCGCGGATTGCCCCGATTGTTCCGCCAGTTTACGTACTTCCTGCGCAACGACAGCGAATCCTCTGCCGTGTTCACCTGCCCGCGCTGCTTCAATGGAAGCGTTAAGCGCAAGCATGTTCGTACGGCTCGCCAAGTCTTTAATCATGCTAATAATACCGCTTATTTGCTGGGACTGTTCACCAAGCGATTGAATGTTCGCAGACGCGTGCTGTACCGTTTCGTTTATCTCGTTCATCTCGCCCAGAACGGCATTTACCGCGATAGCGCCTTGCTTTGATGCATCAGCAGCCGATTGCGTGAGTCTAGATACTTCCTCATTGCCAACAGTTACTTGCTCGATGCCTGCTGTCATCTGCTGGATAGCCTCAATCGCTTCCTCCATATGCTGTTGTTCTTTTTCTGCACTTGCCGAAATAACCAATGTGGCCTCAACAATTTGCTCTGTTGCCTTCGTCGTCTGTTCGCTGCTTGCGCTGAGCTGTTCAGAAGATGCTGCCACTTGAACCGCCGTATCCATCGCCTGTGAAAGAATCTGGCGCAGCTTGCTTACCATTTGATTAAATGAAGTCGCTACCTCAGCTATTTCATCTCGAGAGGTAATAACGATTTCGCGGCTTAAATCACCGTCACCTTTGGCAATCTCCTGCATCTGTCGATGAATAGCTTTAAGTGGACGAGTAATGGAACGAATGAGCACCATCCCAATCACCACCGCGATAATGACCGCAGCTATGACGATCATTAGCATAAGCATATTTTGATCTCCTGCTTCTACTTTTCGGTCAACCTTGTCACTATGTATCTCATCTTCCAGCTTCTGAAGCACCTGCAGGGTTAAGGTATCAAGCTGATTACGGACGCCTCTTTCTTCATTGAAGTGAAGCTTCAAGGCAACATCCGCTTTCCCTGCCTTTACAGCTGCAATCACCTGCTGGCTCAAGCCAAAGTAATCTTCATAGAGCTTAATAATGGTATTTACTTGGTCAATATCTTCAGAGTCGAGTGTCGGATATGATTTTATTTTTGTAAATAGCTGTCTGATTTGCTTATCTTTATCTCCCATTGCTAGTGGGAATTGTTCGTCCTTATTCAACAAATAAGCACGCTCATCGTTAGACCTACCAGTGAGACTAAACTGTATCGTTCGTAAATCGTAATGAAAATCACCATCCTGCAACATTTCCTCGTAAGAAGATAATGTCTTATTCAAGTAATTTGTCGTGAACAGGGAAAGTGCAATTAACAATATTACGATAACCGTAAAAGACAAAAATAGCTTCATGCGAATTTTCATGTTTATATTTCCCCTTCCCTCTTCTTAGATGATGCAATAATAATCGACATTTTTCGAGATATTTCATACACTTTTCGACATAAACAAACTATTTACCTTCCTTTTTCAAGCTGGTTATAAAATAAATAAAAAACGCACCTATCGATTACCGATTAGGTGCGTTTTGTTTGTATTAAAGCTTGCTCACGAACCGCTGCAACCGATCCAACGATTGCTCCAGCACTTCCTGTGCATAGGCGTATGAAATACGAATATACCCTTCGCCATAGGAAGTGAAGGCATCCCCCGGCACGACGGCTACATGTTCCTCCTGCAACAGTCGCATCGCGAACTCTTGCGAGGATAAACCGAACTTCGTAATGGAAGGGAACAAGTAGAAGGCGCCATCCGGCTTTTCAAGCTCAAATCCCATTGCAATCAAGCGATCGTAGACATAATCCCTACGTGCTACATAAGCTTCACGCATTGGAAGCGCGTCATCGATGCCTACTGTCAAAGCTTCTAATGCCGCATATTGGCTCACGGAGCTCGCGCAGGTCACATTGTACTGGTGAACCTTCACCATGTGCGCGGTGAGGTACGCAGGCGCCAATGTGAAACCAATGCGCCAGCCTGTCATGGCATGTGATTTGGACAAACCGTTTATCACAATTGTCTTCTCACGCAAGTTGCCAACAGTAGCAATAGAATGATGATGAACACCATAAACCAGCTCACTATAGATTTCATCGGATAAAATAAAAAGCTCTCGATCCGCCAATAATGCAGCCAAATCTGCGATTTCCTGCTCCGTAAGCACTTGACCTGTGGGATTCGATGGGTAACATAGAATAACACAGCGTGTCTTCTCAGTAAGATAAGGCTTCAACAGCTCTGCTGTTAGTTTCAAGCCATTCTCACGCGTATCTACGTACACAGGTACTCCACCTGCTAGCTGAATTAACGGCTCATAACCCGGATAGATCGGAGCTGGGATGATAACCTCAGCACCTGGCGTTAGGATCGTTCGTAGCGTGATATCCACAGCTTGACTAGCACCAGCTGTGACGATAATCTCATCTGCCGCGCGATATTCTTGGCCATATTTGACCTTTACGAAATTGGAGACAGCTTCTCTAAGCTCAATTAAGCCAGGGTTTTGAGTGTAAACGGTTTTGTTGTGATCCAATGCCCTTTGGCCCGCTTCAATAATATGCCGCGGCGTCGGGAAGTCAGGCTGTCCAATCGTTAAAGTCAATGCACCAGGAATCGTGCTGACCAGATTGGATATTTTGCGAATACCGGAAATTTGAATATCTTTTACTTGTGGGTTTACCAAATGCTCCAACATAAGTAGCTCTCCCCTCCCTTGAACAAGAACTATGTTGTCCGTATCGTTTGTATTAGATTTTCCATATCAGGTGGAATAGGTGCTTCAAACTGCATCCATTCTCCCGTTCTCGGATGCTTAAAGCCTAGAATCGCCGCATGCAATGCCTGGCCATCCATCAGCATGCCTTTACTTTTACCGTACATCGGATCTCCAACCAACGGATGCCCGATGAACTTCATGTGCACACGAATTTGATGGGTGCGGCCTGTTTCTAACTTTAACTCCACTAATGTAAAATCACCAAACCGTTCAATAACGACGAAATGCGTTACCGCGGTCTTACTGTTTTTGTCCGTAACGGTGTACATCTTACGATCATGAGAATCACGACCAATAGGTGCATCAATCGTTCCTTGATCATGTTGAATATAGCCGTGTACCAAAGCAATATACTTACGGTTTACGGTATGCGCCTTTAATTGCTCGGCAAGACTTGCGTGAGCTTTATCATTTTTTGCTGACATAATGAGACCTGAGGTGTCTTTATCAATACGATGCACGATACCTGGACGCAGTTCGCCATTAATACCTGATAAATCTTTGCAGTGATACATTAATGCATTCACCAAAGTGCCTGAATAATGGCCAGGCGCCGGATGAACAACGAGACCTCGCTGCTTATTAATCACAATGACATCGCTATCCTCATAGACGACGTTCAGCGGGATATTCTCTGCAGCCAGTTCAACCCCCTGGGGCTCAGGAATCTGTAAAGCAATCACATCTTGCACCGATAATTTATAATTCGGCTTCACGACTTTCCCGTTTACCTTCACGTGACCGTCTTTTACCCATTGTTGGACAAGCGTTCTCGAAATATCTTCTTCCAACGCCTCTGTAATAAACTTATCGATCCGTTCGCCGCCAAATTGGGTTTCTACTTTCCATTCAATCGCATCTTGCGACACGGTCTCAGGTGAGGTCTGGTTTGTGTTCATGTGTTGCTCCTTTTTTCTCTTTTCGTGATGCCAGCAGGGACTCAATAAAAATGAGGATGACCCCGACAACTATACAGGAATCCGCTACGTTAAAAATTGGGAAGATATAGTCGACTTCTTTACCGAAGAAATTGAAATCAAATGTAAATTGAAAGAAATCGACAACCTCACCAAATAAGGCACGATCAACAAAATTACCGAGCGCTCCGCCAAAAAGTAAGCACAAGGCGAAAGGTAATAGCACTTTACCTTCACGAATTGTCCGCTGCATGTACCAAATAATCGCGCAAAGCACAACACTTGTTACAATAATGAAGAACCACCGTTGGTCCTGCAAAATGCCGAAAGCCGCACCACGATTACGATGGGATGTTATCATGAAAAAATCTCCAATGACGGGGCGTTCTTCGCCAAGTGGAACTCTTTTGACAATAATCCATTTCGTAACTTGATCTAGAATGAATGCAAGAAGTGCATACAAGTAATATTTTATATATTTCATCTTCGTGTACCTCCTACAGGGTGGAAAGCTTGTCCATTCCTTATTTTCAAGGAATTACCTCACTAAAAAAAGCGGTCTATCGGCATCCTAAACGGTATGAATGAGCTGTTAGAAGGGAGCTATATGACCTATGAGCCATTTAACCGAGGAGCAATTAAACACATTATATGTACAACTATTGGAGGAAAAGGTTGCACTTGAAAAGCATTTTGCCAGTAATGATCAATTTGGACTCGCTAATTCTTTCTCAGATTCTATAGGCGAACTCTCCATGTATGATAATCATCCCGGTGATATCGGTTCCGAAGTATTCGAACGCGCGAAAGATATTTCCCTTAATGAGCATGCCGAGATGCATTTACAGCAAGTCAATGAAGCTTTAGCACGTATGGAAAGCGGCCAATATGGCATTTGTATTTTTAGCCACCAACCTATTCCGTATGAGCGTCTGCAAGCCATTCCCACAACCTTATACAGCATCGAACATGTGCCTGATCCGGATCTATCTTTCCGACGGCCTGTTGAGGAGCAGATCCTGTATCCACCATTCGGTCGTACGAGCTTCGACGAAAAGAACAACGAAACGGAATTTGATGGCGAAGACGCTTGGCAAATCGTTGAAAGCTGGGGTACCTCAAACACGCCGGCTTTCGCCGAAAGCAACCAAGTGGAAGATTACAACGACATGTACATCGAATCGGATGAGTTGGTAGGCTATGTAGAATCTTTCGAAAGCTTTGTAGCGACAGATCTATATGGTGAGCATGTAACCATTGTGCGAAGTAAAGCTTACAACGAGTATATGCACAGTGATGAAGGTGATCCATTTCTAGAACCCGACAGAGCTACTGATTTAGACGAAGAGTAACGATTACTACCCTGATTAAAAACAGGACAAACGAGCTTCGCATTTCGCGTAAGCTCGTTTGGTTCCTCTACTCGTGATAATGAGCAGTCACAACATCATTACATCTGACACACAGTGTTGGATGTTCTTTACTGTGCCCAACCTCTGGCGTCACTATCCAACAACGTTCACATTTCTCACCGTCTGCAACAGCGATAGCAATGGCAACATCTTTGGACTGTAGAGCACCTTCTGGTACTGGTGAAGTACCTACAGGGTGTAGGTTAACAGCGGACACGATGAACAATTGATCCAATTGCTCAAATTGTGTTAACAAAGCAAACATCGCTTCATTTGGATACAAATTCACAGCTGCTCCTAAGGAGTTACCGATGACTTTCTCTTTACGCGCTTCTTCAAGCGCTTTAAGTACATCATCACGTACTTCCAAGAAGGAATTCCATTTATTTTCCAATTCCTCGTTATACACATTCGCATCTACTTCTGGCAACTCCGCAAGTTGAACACTACTTAGCTCAACACCAGGGATGTACTTCCAAACCTCATCTGCTGTATGAGGAAGAATAGGTGAGATTAGTTTCGTAATGGCTGTTAATGCTGCGTATAGCACGGTTTGTGATGCTTTTCGTGCTGGGTCTTCTGCTGCATTCGCATAGAGGCGATCTTTGATGATATCCAAGTAGAAGGAGCTCATCTCCACCGCACAGAAATGGTGAATCGTTTGGTACACGACATGGAACTCATATGCTTCGTATGCTTTGACAACCTTCTCAACCATGCGATTCAAACGAATCAACGCATAGCGATCAAGCTCGGACAAACTCGTATAAGCAACGCGATCTGTAGCTGGATTGAACTGACTCAAATTCCCAAGCAAGAAGCGCATCGTGTTACGGATTTTCCGATAAACCTCGGTCGTTTGGTTCAAAATATTATCCGAAATCCGGTGATCCGATTGATAATCGACCGAAGATACCCAAAGACGAAGAATATCCGCGCCTAGCTTGCCGCAAACCACATTCGGGTCAATCGTGTTACCGATGGATTTGGACATTTTGCGCCCTTCGCCATCTAAAGTAAAGCCATGACTTAGAATGCCTTTATATGGCGATTTCTCTCTCGTAGCCACACCTGTGATGAGGGAAGAGTTGAACCAACCACGATATTGGTCAGAACCTTCTAGATATAGATCCGCAGGCCATTGAAGCTCAGGGCGGGACTCAAGAACAGCGACATGACTGGAGCCGGAATCAAACCATACGTCCATAATGTCTGTTTCTTTACGGAACTCGCCATGACCACATTTGGAACATGTAGTGCCATGTGGAAGCAAATCTTTTTCTTCCTTAGTAAACCAAGCTTGGGAGCCTTCTTGCTCAAATAACTGAGCAACATGCTCAATCGTTTGCTCGTTGACAAGCGGCTCGTTACAGCTGCGGCAATAGAAAATCGGAATCGGTACGCCCCATGCCCGCTGTCTAGAGATACACCAGTCTCCACGATCTGCGATCATGTTATGTAGGCGAACTTCGCCCCATTCTGGCGTCCATTTCACTTGCTTGATTTCATCCAGCATTTCAGCTCTGAACTTATCGATCGATGCGAACCACTGCTCTGTAGCACGATAAATAACAGGCTTCTTCGTACGCCAATCGTGCGCGTATTGATGCTGAATATCAGCCGCTTTCAGCAATAGACCTGACTCTTGCAGCTTCTCAATGATCAGCTTGCCGCCTTTTTCATAAAACAAACCTTCATAACCAGGTGCTTCAGCTGTAAAATGACCTTGGTCGTCCACTGGGCACAACACGCCAATGTTATAACGTTGTCCGATCGCGAAGTCATCTTCCCCGTGTCCTGGGGCCGTGTGTACACAACCCGTACCCGCTTCTAAAGTCACGTGCTCGCCAACCATAACGAGGGATTCACGATCGTAGAATGGATGTTGACATGTAACATACTCCAACTCACTGCCTTTGATTGTCGACAAGACTTCGTATTCACTCCAGCCGATTTCTTTCGCTGCTGTTGCAAGAAGTCCTTGTGCTAGCACGTACTTCTTCCCATTTGCTTGAACAACCGCATACTCAAATTCAGGATGCAAGGAAATACCCAAGTTCGCAGGTAATGTCCAAGCCGTCGTTGTCCAAATCACGATAGCTGCATCTGCTGGAAGCTTGCCTTTGCCATCTTTCACAGGGAACGCTACGTAGATGGACGTTGACGTTTTCTCTTTGTACTCGATTTCCGCTTCAGCCAATGCGCTCTCAGAGGACGGGGACCAGTAAACAGGCTTCAACCCTTTGTAAACAAAGCCTTTTTGCACCATCGTACCGAAAACACGAATTTGCTGTGCTTCATAACCAGGCTGTAGTGTGATATAAGGGTTTTTCCAATCTCCGCGAATACCTAAGCGTTGGAATTGACTCTTCTGCTTCTCAACCGATTGCAGCGCATACTCCTTGCAATATTCACGGAATTCAGGGACAGTCATTTTCTTGCGATCGACTTTACCACTGTTCGTGATCACTTGCTCAATCGGTAAACCATGTGTATCCCAGCCAGGTACGTACGGTGCATCGTAGCCTTGCAGTGTTTTGAAACGTACGATAATATCCTTCAGCACTTTGTTTAGTGCGTGACCGATATGAATATCTCCATTCGCATAAGGCGGCCCATCATGTAAAATGAACTTCGTTCTGCCTTTACGGCTTTCTTGTACTTTGGCATAAATGTCTTCGGATTCCCAATGCTCTTGCATTTTCGGTTCCGCTTGCGGTAAATTTCCTCTCATCGGAAATTCTGTTTGTAATAGATTTAATGTTTTGCCATAATCCATCCTAACCACTCCATCCCTACTTCAATCTGTCCAAACAAAAAAAGCCTCTCATCCCCAAAAAGGGACGAGAAACTCAAACTCGCGGTACCACCCTCGTTAAAAAGCATTATGAAACAACCACCTAAAGGTAGTCGAACAGCGCTTCTTCACTCGATCATGTGTAACGGCATGACCCGTTTCTCCCTACTTCATTCAAGAGACGCTCCTGGGGGATATTCGGTACGCTGCAGAGATTAGGCTCACACCAAAACCCTAATTCGCTGACACTGCTCAAACGCCCTACTCGTTCCAGTCATAGCTTTATTGCGATACATTTAAATGGAGTATAACCAATCTGGCAAGCATAGTCAATATGAGAACTGCCTGTACCTTATCGGTTACTCTTCCTTAGTTTCAAACTGCATACTTTGCCAGCCTTCTGTGTTCAATAATTCAAGCTGAGCTTCAAGTAACGTCCGGAAGCGTGTACGATAAATGGAAGCTTGTTTTTTGAGTTCTTCAATCTCAAGTGCCACTTTACGCGAGCGCGTCAAAGATTCATTTATAATCCGATCGGCATTTTTCTCCGCTTCTTTCAGAATTAACTGAGCTTCTTTCTTCGAATTACTTCTGACTTCATCAGCAGCTTCTTGGGCTACGATAATTGTCTTGCTTAGAGACTCTTCAATATGTGTGAAATGATCCAAACGTTCTTGTAAGGCCATTGACTGATTCTGAAGATCCTTATTTTCACGAATGAGCGCTTCATAATCCTTGATGACTTGATCTAGGAATTCATTCACTTGATCTTCATCATAACCACGAAACGAACGTGAAAACTCCTTATTATGTATATCTAGCGGTGTTAATGGCATCAGTGCCCCTCCTTAGCGTTTTGCGCAGCAAAACTGACTTCGTAAGTATAAGCTGAGCTTATCTGAAAGCTTAGCCTACACCCATGTCTATACAGTTCAGTTCGACAGAAAATTAGCAATTCCTGCAAAGTTCGTGGATAAATTATCCACAATCAAATAAACTTGCCTATCTTCACACGAATACGACCTTTTTTCGATACGCCTTCCACTTCAAGCACTTTAAATCTACCAAAACCCTGCAAGGAGATCATATCCCCCTCTTTCAGAGGCTTACTTGGATCTTCTTCCAGCTTCCAGTTCACGCGACAACGGCCTGCTTGGATCGGTACAAGCACTTTCGCTCGACTCAGCCGGAATACATCGCTTACAATCCCGTCCATTCGCATGGAGGCAACAGACAGATGTAGCTCATCTAATTGCACTTGGGCTAGCTCTAACTTATCTAAAGAGAGCAATTCGGTTTGAACGTGCACTCTATGTACTTGTGATAAATTCAAATGCAAATAGTCGGCTGCATCTTGGGTTACTAAGCAATGGCAGCCACCCTCTATAACATGAATATCGCCAACCTTGTCTCGCTTCATGCCGAGTCCAAGAATGGCGCCCATGTAATCTCCGTGTTCTAAAGTTAGAAATTTACCATCACCTGAGGATACCGCCAACACCGCCATAGCCATGTCTTCACTCTCTAAGCTGCGATAGTCAGGAGCAATAATAGCTCGTCTACGTTCAGCTGCTTCATAGCCGCCATCCAGTCGGCAATGTACATCCGGATGTCGGTTGACGAGTGAATTCAAGATGAAAGCTTGTCTGGGATCGAGGAAATCGGTTAACTTCACGGCATGCTGTTCGGCAGCTCGCTCCACCCAATCCCAGGCCTTATCGACAAAATGATGTTCGTCGGGATGAAAATGGCCATAGATATCTTTCGCCAAGACTAGAAAATCCCCACGATGAAATCAAGTACTGCAAAAATACCCATCACGACGAATTTCAATGCGATCAACGCCACGATTGGCGAAAGGTCAATGAAACCAATGCTTGGAATAATTTTGCGGAATGGGCTTAAATACGGTTCAACCAGCTTCGAGAGCAGTCCACCGACAAAACTGCCACGTGCGTTTGGAAACCAAGATAAGATCAAATAACCAATAATCATAAAATAATAAATTTCTGTCAAAATGCTTAAAAAAGAGTAAACGGTATCCACCTTGTTTTCCACCTCTGTCTATGTGTTTGGGATATGCGTCTATTCCTCGCCCATCATCTCAGAGATGTGGCCATGAATATCTACGGAATCTGGTGTACAGAGAAAGATATTCGGTCCAAGCTTAGAGATAGACCCATTCAATGCGTAAACCGTACCACTCAAGAAATCCACGATTCGGATGGCTTGATCGCCACGAACACGTTGCAAATTAACGACAACGGCTCTTCGCGCACGTAGATGATCTGCAATGTCCTGTGTTTCCTCATAGGTACGAGGCTCACTTAGGACAACGCGTGAATTCTTCTGTGAATGTATACTAACGACATTCGCCTTATTTTTATTACGTAATTCATATGGATTGGTTTCAGGTTCTTCTGTTGCTTCTACAATCCGTTCCCGCTCTACAATTTCTTCCTCTTCTTGGAGTCCCAGAAAATTCATAAATCGGTTATACACACCCATCGTTGTTCCCTCCTGACAATTCATTATTCGAAATTAAGTTCCTAGTATTCAGCTCTCTTTGCCAACCAAAACTGTACCTAACCGCACCCAGGTAGCGCCTTCTTCAACCGCCACATCAAAGTCGCCTGACATACCCATCGATAACTCTGTCACTTCATAGGAGAATGTATGCCGTTCATTCAGTTGATCCCTCAACGTACGTAAGCCTCGAAAAACAGGTCTCGTTTCTTCCGCCTCTAACTCATAAGGTGCCATGGTCATCAAGCCACAAACACGAATATGCGTAAGCTTACTCACTTCTTCAGCAAATGGAAAGAAATCCTCGGGTGATACGCCATACTTCGTTGCTTCACCAGAAATATTCACCTGCAAGAAACAATTGACTTCAATCCCTAATGCGGCAGCCTGCTTGTCCAGTTCTTTGGCAAGCGATATCCGATCCAAGGAATGAATATAGGCAAATTTACCGATAACATCTTTCACCTTATTCGTTTGCAGATGGCCTAGAAAATGCCAAGTACCTCGCTCATGAAGGGCTTCCCACTTCGGCTTCACATCTTGCCAACGATTTTCACCAATATGCAGCAACCCCGTATTCAACACTTGTTCTGTCGTTTCTAAAGAAACATATTTGGTTACTGCAATGATCTTAACTTCATCTTCTTGACGGCCTGACTGCCGACATACATCTGCTATTCTAGCTTCAACTTCTAGTTTGCGTTCCAAAACGCTCATTTTCTTTACACCTCAATTCAACACAACCTTGCCAGTTCCTCTTAACGAAGACCGATCCATGCGATCATTCGGCCAGTGGAACCCCCTTCTTTTCGATGAGAAAAGAAAAGATCGGTTCGGCAACTCGTACATAACTGAGTTACTTCGATATGGGACGACAAAATTCCTGCTTGCTCGATCAAATTTCGATTCAATTGTTGCAAATTCAACATATACTTCCCATTACCCTTATCAGTAATAATAGCTTCTTGTTCCTCTTGCGGGATCAGTGCTTCCTCAAAAGCAAGCCAAACACGAGATGCAACCGTTGCATCAACCTCATAACAGCAGGCGCCAATCGAAGGACCAATCGCTGCATAAATATCTGAGGGTTGACTACCAAAAGTATGTGTCATTAAGGATATTGTAGCCATGGAAATGTTTAACACAGTCCCTTTCCAACCGGCATGTGCTAGAGCAACCACGCGTTGTACAGGGTCATAGAAATATAAGGGCACACAATCGGCAAATTGCGCACAAAGCACAATTCCCTTCTCCTTCGTTATAAAACCATCCTTCGCTTGTAAAGCGGTTGCTCGGCTTTCTCGCCCCATTCCTTGCTCTTCTAGTGTGACGATAGCGATGTCTTTCCCATGTACCTGCTCTGCGTACGTAAATGACGTAAATGACTGTCCTAAGGCTACTGCAACGCGTTCACGATTATGTATGACATCTAGGTCGTTGTCATTCACATGCAAGCCGAGATTTAGCGTTGAAAAGGGGGCCTGACTTACACCTCCTAGGCGAGAACTGAACCCAGTAGTAATCTCAGGAAAAGATGACATCCAAGGGGCTATAGGTAAAAGGACTGGTTGATCCTCAATAGGCTGTAAGGTGGGTTGAACGACAAATGGTTCCAATTCCATTCTCCTCCATTCGGTCTTGTATACCTCTACTTTAGCACACAAAATAAAAAGACACACGATGGCTGCGTTAGCTGCCATCTTGCTACGCAGCCTCAACCCGTGTGCCTACCGTCAATTGCGGAACTGACGATTAAACTCATATACCCCTTCGGTGTCGTCCGTTTGACGATAGGGCCGAACGTCTTCTAGCTTCACGAGCACAACGTCAGCACCAATTTTTACGATATGCTTCCAAGGAATGATGACATCGGTCCCTGTTCCAAACAGTCCAAAAAATCGACTCTGATTGGGAACAACGATGGATTCAATGCGTCCTTGGCGGAGGTCAAGCTCCAAATCACTGATTTGACCAAGCTTTTTACCATCGACAATGTTTATTACGTCCTTCGTTTGGAAATCAGATATTTTCATGAGGCCTATCACCACATATCTCATTAGAATTTGTACTGATTTTTTATTAGTATATGTGTCTTATGGGCAAAATGTCCTGTAATATGAAAAAAGACCTTCACGGCTTGTCTACCAAGGCCGTTCCAGTCTTTGTTAATTACTTTTAGGATTTTACATGTTTCTGCATCTGACAAATCGCTGATTTCTCCAGCCGGGACACCTGTGCTTGAGAAATACCAATCTCATCCGCCACTTCCATCTGTGTCTTACCTTCGAAGAATCGCATGGAAAGGATCATCTTCTCTCTGGCATTTAACTTATGCATCGCTTCACGCAAAGCAATACCTTCGATCCAAGACATATCCTTATTCCGCTCATCACTGATTTGATCCATCACATAAATGGGATCGCCCCCATCATGGTAGATCGGCTCAAATAAGGAAACGGGATCTTGAATCGCATCAAGCGCGAACACAACGTCTTCTTTCGGTACATTCAAAGCTTCAGAGATTTCATAAATAGATGGCTCGCGTGAGTTTTGATTGGTTAGACTGTCTCTAACTTGTAATGCTTTGTAAGCAATATCTCTCAAGGAACGAGAAACGCGAATCGGGTTATTATCTCGTAAGTAGCGGCGTATCTCACCTATAATCATCGGAACAGCATAGGTCGAGAATTTGACATTTTGACTTAAATCAAAGTTATCAATGGCTTTCATCAAACCAATACAGCCAACTTGGAAGAGATCGTCCACATACTCTCCACGATTGTTGAACCGTTGAATCACACTTAGTACCAACCTTAAGTTGCCATTGACCAATTTCTCTCTTGCTGTTCGTTCTTGCTTAGTTTGCAGGTCAGTGAACAACTCACGCATCTCTGCATTGGTCAGCACAGGCAGTTTGGCGGTGTCAACTCCACATATCTCAACTTTATTTCGGGTCACCGTGATTACCTCCCAAGGAGAAACATTACTGTTAATTATCCCCGTGAGCGGTCGATTTATTCCTGCCCTATCCCCTGCTCAGCCACTTGACAAAAGGGTACCGACTCGCTCCCTCCCGTGACTGCTGAACAATTTCGACATTTACCGCCAAAAAAAATTTTCAGACCATCTTGTTAAACTCTTTGCGAAGCCTCTTAATAATGCGTTTTTCCAATCTAGAGATATAAGATTGCGAAATACCGAGTAGATCTGCAACGTCTTTCTGAGTCTTTTCTTCCCCATCCTGCAACCCGAAGCGCAGCTCCATAATTATTCGCTCACGTTCACTTAGCTTATCAAGTGCTTTATGCAACAGCTTCCGATCCACTTGTTCTTCAATGTTACGATAAATCGTATCATTCTCGGTACCAAGCACATCTGACAGCAGCAGTTCATTGCCATCCCAATCAATATTCAGGGGTTCGTCAAATGAAACTTCTGTTCGAATTTTGCTATTCCGGCGCAAGTACATCAGAATTTCATTCTCAATACAACGAGACGCGTACGTAGCCAGTTTAATTTTCTTCTCGGGATCGAATGTATTGACGGCTTTGATTAAACCAATAGCGCCTATCGAAACCAGATCTTCGATGTTAATCCCTGTGTTTTCAAATTTCCTCGCTATATAGACAACCAATCTCAGGTTACGCTCAATCAACATAGCACGAATAGCCGCGTCCCCGGATGGTAACTTTTCCAATAAGTATTCTTCTTCTTCTCGCGTAAGCGGTGGTGGTAAGGCTTCACTACCACCTATGTAATAGATTTCCTCACCTTTGAGTCCTAGCATCATCAAAATACGATAGTACGTTAGCTGAAATAGCAGTTTCCACTTCAAGAACATGTTAGTTTCCTCCTAAGAGTTTTGCCATGGCAAAACTTTCATCGTAAGCTAAGCTGCGTTTTCCATTGGAAAACTGACTTTGTAAAAATGAACTGTGTTTTGCCGTTGAAGCTCTCTAGGGTCATTGAATGTTGGTGCATTAACCAGCTTGAATCAAAGCAGGGTGGATAATGGCTTGATAGGTACCATCGCTGCACAGCTTTCCTCCATCGAGCCCAATAAGCACCTTCGTCGCCTCCAATTGCGAATCATTATGAATGATCACCACCTTATCAGGTTTAATAGCCAGCATGAATTGGGTATTTCGATTAACGCCACGGTAAGGTACGAGTCGCAACCGATCCTGCCAGATAAACTCCTCTACACCTAGACCGCTAATAATCTGATCTACATCGGATGAGCGTATTCTTTGCAACCATTGCTCAGGCAGCACATCTCCCCATTCTGAAACCTCCATGACCATAACAGGAGTACGCGTTAGTGGGTCGTACAGTTGGTTACCGGTATCGATTAAGCCTTTACACGTAGCCCGGAAATCACCAATATGAATGGTGACCTCTGCCAAGTAAGTCGTCATAACCTCACGTTGCTTACTACTTTGGAACACCGTTCGAAACCACCATACAAGCGGAAGTAATAAAAGAATCACAAACAGGATGCTGCCTATTTGAAATTGAAAGACGGCCACGCCCGATTGAGTAAATAAGATTCCCTTCATCACATCGGAAGAAGAAGCGAGTACATAGTGGATGCCGAACATGCCTCCAGCAACAGCAAAGTTGATGAGCAAAAATGTCCCCATATTCCGCAATAAATTTTGTAACGAACCGTAACCAAAAGCGGTCATAATCATGCCTATACAAAACATACATTTCACAGAAAATGTAAAAAGCAAGGTTGGTACTGGTAAGAACATCATGACGACATATGATGCTCCTAATGCTGCAGAAAGTGCAATCCTCCACCATGTGAACGCTATTTTCCGCGTTTTTGCCGTCACCAATAGTAAGGCCGCATCCACCACAAAATTCAGTAGGAAGATGAGATCCGCATAGACGACCATGCCATGCTCACCTCCAAGAAGGACACTATCTAGCAATTTCCTGACGAAACTTTAAGGTTCTAAATCAGTATATTGGATTCCAAGTTCAAAGTCTGTCTAAACATGCTAGTAGGAATCTACTTTTTTTGTCAGTTGACGCGGTCTCGTCCACAAGAAAAAAGCTTATAGAACAACAAAAAACCGAAGCTTCTACATCAAGTAGGGCTTCGGTCTCTAGACAATTATTATGTTATTATTTGTCAGTATTGCGTCCGCGATTACGTAAGAAAGTCGGAATATCTAATTGATCATTAGAAGGCTGAGCACCAAATGGTTTGAGATTATTCAAACGATTATCAGGAGCTGCCGGCTCAGGTTGTCCAGGTGCCACAGGACGTTTGATAGACTGATGAATTGGCGCTGCTTTATGCTCGAAACCAGTTGCGATAACCGTAACTAGAATCTCGTCTTTCAGCTTTTCATCAATTACAGCACCAAAGATCATATTAACCTCAATGTCAGAAGCAGATGCTACGATATCAGCAGCCTCATTCACTTCGTACAAGCTAAGGTTCATGCCGCCTGTAATGTTCATCAAAACACCACGTGCGCCTTCGATTGAAGTTTCTAGCAATGGACTTGAGATCGCTTTTTTCGCTGCTTCTGCTGCACGATTCTCACCTGTCGCAACACCGATCCCCATAAGGGCGGAACCACGTTCAGTCATAATCGTTTTGACATCGGCAAAGTCCAAATTGATAAGTCCCGGTACAGCGATCAAATCTGAAATTCCTTGAACACCTTGACGAAGTACATTATCCGCCTCGCGGAATGCTTCCAGCATTGGCGTCTTTTTGTCAACGATCTCAAGTAGACGGTCGTTCGGGATAATAATAAGCGTATCTACTTTCTCTTTCAACGCTGCAATCCCTTGCTCCGCTTGTAAAGAACGCTTGCGTCCTTCGAAAGTAAACGGTCGTGTTACAACACCAACCGTAAGTGCGCCAACCTCTTTTGCAATTTCCGCAATAACCGGTGCAGCGCCAGTACCAGTACCGCCGCCCATTCCCGCTGTTACGAAAACCATATCTGCGCCGCGAAGTGTATTCAGAATCGTCTCCCTTGACTCTTCTGCTGCTTTCTTCCCGACTTCAGGATTCGCACCTGCACCCAAACCGCGGGTTAATTTATCGCCAATTTGCAATTTATGTACGGACTTGGCCAAGTGAAGCGCCTGCGCATCCGTATTAACGGTAATAAACTCAACACCTTTAACACCGTTTTCAATCATGCGATTTACTGCATTGCTACCGCCGCCACCAACACCGATGACTTTAATTTGAGCCAATTGGTCTAAATCCATATCAAATTCAAACATATGAGCCATATCCCCCTAACTTAACGTTCACTAAATGAATTCACTGAAGAAATTTTTAACTCGTTCTACCAAACCAGGCTTTTGACTATCGGAGGATTTTTTGGTAGTCTTGGTCACCAGTTTTTTGGTTGAACCTGAGTTACGATTCTTCATGTATTTGGAGACGAATTGAATAATACCAACACCACTTGTGTAGGAAGGATCACGTACCCCAATGAAATCAGGCACTGCAATACGAACCGATGTAGCCAGCTCGGATTGTGCAATCGCCAGCATGCCTGGCATACAAACCGTGCCGCCAGTGAGTACATAGCCACCTGCAAGATTACCATATCCCAAACGATGAACTTCGGCGCGAATTAATTGGAAAATCTCTTCGACACGAGGTTCAACGATATTAGCAAGGTCAACTTGAGAAAACTCTTTTTCAACATTGCTGCCCATTCTCGTCACTTTAAACACTTGATCAGGCGCGGCATCATCAACGGATGCACAGCCATACTTTAGCTTGATCTTCTCAGCAATTTCTAACTGTGTATGCAAACCGATTGAAATATCATTGCTGACAAATTCCCCACCAATTTGAATCGTTGACGTTGCAACTAAATTACCTTCGTCAAAGACAGCAATTGTTGTAGCTCCAGCTCCGATATCCACTAATACAGTTCCCACAGCCTTCTCATCTTTGGAAAGTGCCAAATTACCAGATGCGAGCGACATTAAAATAAGCCCTGCAACCTTCAGTTCGGATTTTTCCACAACTCGGATTAAATTATGTATGCCCGTCTTCGCGCCAGTGATAATCGTCGCTTCTACTTCCAGACGAACTCCGATCATACCGCGTGGATCATTAATGCCTTCTTGTCCATCAACCAAATATTGCTTAGGTACAACTCCAACTATTTCACGTTCGGGAGGTAATGCGATGACCCTTGCCGCTTGAATGACACGATCAATATCTTCTTCTCCGATTTCGCGGTCTTCGTTTGAGACTGCAACAACGCCGTGACTCGATTGAAGAGAAATATGATTTCCTGAAATTCCAACGTAAACCTCGGAAATTTGTATACCGACCATTCGTTCTGCATGATCAATCGCACTGCGAATGGAATACACAGTTTGATCGATATCAACGATTGCGCCTTTACGAATACCCTCTGACTCGGCAGATCCCACTCCTATTATATTAATGGTTCCGTTAACAACTTCCCCAATAATAGCTCGAACTTTGGATGTACCGATGTCTAAACTAACAATGATATCATTGTTGCTCAAGCCCCTGGCACCTCCTGTAACTTAGGTAAAATTGCAAAATCTTCACAAATACTTTTATACGTATTCCACACAACCGCCATATTCCCTCTTTTTTCTACATTTTTTTTGCATTTAAAAACCAGCATTAATTTCTCATCCAATTGTTGTGAAATGCAAGTGATCTTGTCTAGTAAGCATAAGAAAAAATAGAGTAAGCAGATAGAGCCTATTTAACCATAAAACTAATTTTAACATTTTTTTCAGAGATTGAGTAGTCTCTACTGCGATTTTTTGTAAGAAAACCCGCGCAGTTACAGTTGTTATGGTTTTGGCGTTGGCTTCGGTGTCGTCTTGGTATCTGTTTTGGAATCTGTCTTGCCGTCCCCAGTAGTTGCGAAAGGTGAGTGGTACTCAGCTTCGAGCATCGTAATGATCCCATTTGTAATATGATCCTCTACTAAACTAGCCACATAACCTGGTAAATTATCAATTTTGTCTGGTAAATAGGCAATCGTTGTATGGACTTCGAATTGGGAGCGTGTGTAAATCTTAATCTTATCCGGGTAAGATTCTGAAGGATCTGGCTTAATTTCAGATACATCGGATAAGGCACTCTGCGGAATCTCTCCAAGCACTTTACAAAGCGCCGCTTTATTCGGATCATCATCCGCCCAACCTGTTAGGATTGGCATATCGAGTGGTACACCGCTTCCAGCAGGCAATGTAATGACACTGCCATCAGCAAGCACGGCTTGCTTCTTCCCATCAGGAGTAATCTGAAATGCTACTTTAGGAAACTCTTCAACTTGAATGTGAATCACGCCAGGAAATGCTTTCTTCACGGAGGCCTTCTTGATCATAGGCACTTTAGAAACTCGTTGGCCTATTGTTCCTGAGCTCACTGCGAAGAACCGGTCGCCAATAGCAACTTGGCTAGCTTGTCCAATTACGTCAGACCCTAATAAGACATTTCCCTCTACTTCAATACGACTAATGCGGCTAAGTGAGGATTGAAAGAATAAAATAATCAAGACAGTCAGGAAGAAAATGATTAAAAATGTGAGCAGTTTCCGATTCGTACGTGTACGCGGCTTAGGTACCGGCAGCGTTGGTACTTTGTTATCTTCGGACAAGAGGGGCACCACCTAGTTATATGAATGACGACGTAATGGAAAATCGTGAATCCCCTCCTGCTAACAGGAAGGGATACGCGATTGGACACAAGATATTACTCACTTGGAACCGGCGCTTGTCGAAGCACAGAAGCCCCAAGTCTGACTAGCATATGTTCAATCCTATCATAACCTCTATCAATGTGATGAATTTGTTCAACGATCGTTGTGCCATGCGCAGCTAGACCGGCGATAACAAGAGCAGCACCAGCCCGTAAATCAGTGGCTTCAACCGTTGCCCCATATAACCTTGGAACACCACGGATGAAGGCTGAACTCATATCTACGCGAATATCCGCACCCATTCGGGACAGTTCATCCACGTGCTTAAATCTACCTTCAAATATCGTTTCTTTCATCACACTTAGTCCATCTGCTAGAGATAACAGCACCATGACCTGTGATTGTAAATCCGTTGGGAAAGAAGGATGCGGTGAAGTCACGATACGTTCAACTGCCTTAGGCCTTGCCTTGCAGCTTACATGTATTATATCACCGTCAGCAATGATTTGAACACCTGCACGCTTAAGCACATGGATGACCGAGGTCAAATGAGCAGGATTTACTCTTTCTAGGGTAATGTTCCCTCTGGTTGCCGCTGCAGCGACTAGAAAGGTACCTGCAACAATTCGATCAGGAATAATCCGATACGTGCAAGGCGAAAGCGTAGTAACACCGCGAATGGTGATCGTATCCGATCCAGCACCGATAATGTCAGCACCCATCGCATTCAAAAAATTCTGTAAATCTTGAATCTCTGGCTCGCGCGCAGCATTATAAATCGTTGTTGTGCCTTCCGCTCTCACGGCGGCCATCATAATATTCTCGGTCGCCCCAACACTTGGGAAGTCCAAAAAGATTTCATTACCTAAGAGGGTTTCTGCCGTACAAACGATTCGATTGGAAAATTCTTCAATTTCAGCTCCAAGAGCTTGCAAACCTTTGAGGTGCAAATCGATTTTACGTTCGCCGATCGCACAGCCACCAGGTTGATATACAGTGACACTGCCGAATCTAGCGAGTAGCGGACCCATGAGAAAGATGGAAGAGCGCATCTGCCCCATCAATTCTTCGGGGATGTGGGAGGAATGAACTGTGGACGTTGTAATGGTAACCGTATCTCCTTGCTGCTCAGCTCGACAACCAAGTGAGCGTAGAATACGCAGCATGGTGTCGATATCGAGCAGATTAGGAACATTGTGTAAAGTATGCGTGCCACTAGCGAGTAAGCACGCAGCTAATATGGGTAATGCGGCGTTTTTAGCGCCGTGTATCTGGATGGCTCCCGTAAGGGGTCTTCCACCTTCGATAACGAGCTTCTCCAAAATTCCACCTCCGATTTACCTCTCACCCATTACCAGAACCTCAGGTATCAGCTTAATCCCGTATACTTGCTCTACGATCTGCTGTACCTCACCGATAAGCGTGAGAACGTCCTCGGCTGTAGCTTCTCCTGTGTTAACAATGAAATTGGCGTGAAGCATGGAGATCTCTGCTCCACCGACACGTTTGCCTTTGAGGCCTGCTTCTTCGATGAGTTTGGCTGCGAAGCCCCCTTCGGGGTTGCGAAACACGCTTCCTGCGCAAGCCAATTGCAGTGGTTGCGTGCGTAGACGTCGATCTCGGTAAGCAGCCATTGCACCTGCAATTTCGTTGCGGTCTCCTACCTGTAATTCAAAGACAGCTTCGGTTACAATGCCAGGCAATGTGTGCAGAATAGAATGTCGATAAGCATATTGTAAATCTTCTGCCTGCATGACGACCAATTCCCCTGTGTCCAGGATGACTTCAGCCTGCTTGAGTATGCGTGACACATCGGACCCGTGAGCCCCTGCATTCATGTAGACGGCGCCTCCCACTGAACCGGGGATCCCTGAAGCAAACTCCAGACCGGTTAAACCTTCTCTGGCTGCGAGTACAGACAATTTAATGAACGAATAGGAACCTCCAGCGTAAACCATCGCTCCGTCAAAGCGTAGAGTATCCAACGCCTGACCTAGTTTAATTACAACGCCACGAATTCCTTTATCTCGAACTAGCAAATTGGAGCCCCGCCCAATTATTGTCCAAGGTTCGCCACGCTCATGAAGAAACTTGATGGCAGCAGCAACCTGCTCTTTGGAATGGGGAATAATCAAGCAATCAGCCGGACCGCCGATTTTCCAAGTGGTATAAGGAGCCAGTCGTTCATTCGTTCTTATCTCGCCAATATTTGATGCCTTTAAGTCGGCTATTAACTTCTGCATGGGAAAACCTCCTTCACAGAACATAGGGCGAAATGTATGATCTTCAACTAGGAATTCCAACATTTCATTCATAAGGAGCTTTACGAAGTTGGCCGGTCTTCGATCTTGCTCACTTAGGAAGCCTTAGGTGTCTGTCACGGTTATAGTGTAGTTTATGTAAAATCGGATAGAGTGTGACAATCGCCTATACGCTTTAACAAATTCAAAACGATTTGCTGTGCGCTTCAATCAGTTTCACGATGGTTGCAACGGCATCACTCTCATTGCGTGATTGCATTGCTGCTTTATAAGTCTCACGGTTCTTGTAAAGCTCCTCTACATGCGAGGCAAGTCCGTCGGCAGTTAAACCCTCCTCTTGAATCACATCGGCATATCCTGCCTTCTGGAAGGATGCGGCATTCAAAATTTGATCACCACGACTTGCCTGACGGGAAAGCGGTATTAAGAGCATCGGCTTCTCCAAGCCCAGAAATTCAAAGATTGAAGTTGCCCCAGCACGGGAAATGACAAGGTCTGTCATCGCTAACACATCTGGGAGTTCCTCATTCAAATACTCAAATTGCTTATAACCACGGGTCGTAAGCAGCTCCGCAGCTACATTCCCTTTGCCGCACAGATGCACAATTTGGAATTGTTGGAGCAAACGACCTAAGTTAGCGCGTACAGCCTGATTCAGTACCTGCGAGCCTAAGCTTCCACCCATGACAAGGATCACGGGCTTCTGTGTATGGAAATCACATAACTGAAGTGCTCGCGATGCTTTACCACTGCTGATATGTTCACGGATCGGCAAGCCAGTAAGAACAGACTTTCCGCCCTTAATATGCGAAAGGGATTCTGGAAACGTTACACAGACCTTCGTTGCAAATGGAATTGAAATTTTATTCGCCAATCCTGGCGTCATATCGGATTCATGAATAATGACAGGAATATTGTTCATACGACTCCCAAGAACGACGGGAACGGAAACGAACCCGCCTTTTGAGAAGACAATGGCGGGCTTCAAGCGTTTGAGCAACCGATAGGATTCATAAACACCTTTTATGACTTTGAAAGGGTCTTTCATGTTTTTGAGATCAAAATACCGACGCAATTTCCCTGATGAGATTGGATAAAAAGGAACCCCTTCTCGATCTATGATGTCTTTTTCAATACCTGTAGCAGAACCGATGTACTCCACATTCCAACCTAACTGCTTCAGCTTATGCATCAGCGCTAAGTTAGGGGTTACATGCCCAGCGGAGCCTCCTCCGGTAAATACGATCGTCTTCATTCCCCTGTCACCTCGAATAGCGGGATATATTAAGCAGGATACCGACAGATGTCAGCATGAGTGTCAATGAAGACCCCCCTGCACTTATGAAAGGCAGTGTAATTCCTGTTACTGGAAACATGCCAATAACAACACCGATGTTAATAATGACTTGAACGGCAATCATGCCGATAATTCCTACTGCAATTAAGCTGGCAAATGTATCCGGTGCTGTAATAGCTGCACGCATTCCCCGCCATACTAAGATGGTGAAGAGCAACAGGACTAAGCTACCGCCAATAAAACCAAGTTCTTCTCCGATAATAGAAAAAATAAAATCAGTTTGCGGTTCTGGTAAGTAACTATACTTCTGCCGGCTCATGCCAAGTCCAAGGCCCACAAGCCCCCCTGGTCCTATCGCATACAGGGATTGAATAGATTGATAGCCAGCGCCTAGTGGATCCTGCCAAGGGTCAAGAAAGGCTGTGATCCGTTTCAGTCGATACGGAGCGGCGATGACTAGCCCAACAAAACCCGCAACCCCTATCATACCTAGATAAGAGAGATGAAGCAATCTTGCACCAGCTGTGTAGATAATTAATAGGGAAGCACCGACAAGGACAACCCCAGTCCCTAAATCAGGCTGAAGCATGATGAGACCGAATGCTAATCCCATAATACCTAGCGGCGGCATTAACCCTTTGGTTAATGTCGTTATTTTGGATTGATTTTCGGACAACATTTTAGAAAGAAAGAGAATCATCCCAATTTTCATAAATTCAGATGGTTGAATCCCGAATGCACCAATCCCTAACCAGCTTCTGGCACCACCACGTATGACCCCGATACCGGGAATCAATACAATAACGAGCATGCCAAAACAAATGATCAGTGCCAATTTGGCAAAACGTTTCCATACCAAATAATCAACATTCATGGTGAAGAACATCGCGACTATTCCTAGAACGGCGAAGATGAGTTGTCTTTTTAAATAATAAAAAGAATCACCAAACTCACGAAATGCAAGTACACTGCTTGCGCTGTAGACCATAATAACGCCGATTGTCAAAAGCAGCAAGGTTGGAATAATAATCCAAATGTCAGGAGCGGAGCGTGCTTTACCCATTACAGACACCTCTTTGTCAGTTGTGGGCTCCCTACGAAAGGCAGGATAACAGACAACGGTCCGTCATCGAAACTAGTCCCTTCGTGTGGATAAGCCCTACTTAAAGGTTATGCACGGACTCCTTAAACATGCGTCCCCTGTCCTCATAGGATGGAAACATATCCCAACTCGCACAAGCAGGAGAGAGAAGAACGATGTCTCCTTGCTCACTCATTTGCCAGGCAAGCTGAACGGCTTGAGAAACCGCGTCCGCTGCATCCTTAGCAGTATCGACGGTTTGAACCTTACTAATCCCTGCCAATTCGGCAATATGCATGATTTTCTCTCTTGTTTGACCTAAAGTGACAAGACCTTTGATACGCTCACGGAAGATAGGCAGTAATTCCATATAATCCGACCCACGATCTAACCCGCCTGCTATTAATACGATAGGTTGTTCAAAAGCCTCGATAGACACAATGGAAGCTGCCGCATTCGTTGCTTTCGAGTTATTGTAGAACGTAACTCCATCCAGCTCTCTAACGAGCTCTAGACGGTGCTCAACGCCGCGGAAACTTCTAAGCACACTAGCAATGGCCGCTAGATCAACACCAGCTGAAATAGCCGCTGCAGCGGCTGCTAACGCATTCGCCACATTAAAGCTGCCCGGTATGCCCATTTCGGAAGCCGGCATGATGGTTTGAATGCCTGCCTGACCGTTCGCATAGACGAGGCAATCCGTATCTGCATCCAAATAGACGCCGGTTGCCAACTTTTCGTTCATAGAGAAATGGAACTGCTTCGCCTTCAGGCTAGGCATCAGACGTCGGCAGACTTCGTCATCCCAATTTAGAATCGCCGTATCACTCTCAGTTTGATTATCGAATATTTTGGCCTTAGAAGCTATGTAGTCATCCATGGAGCCATGGTAATCCAAATGCGTCTCAAACACATTTAACAGTAACGCGATTGTTGGACGGAACGATGTTGTCCCCTTCAGTTGAAAGCTGCTTAATTCCACAACCATCCAATTCTCCGCGGTCACTTCTGGTGCGGCCTCCGTCAAGGCGCGGCCAATATTCCCTGCAACAACCGGCTTCAATCCCGCTGCATCCAACATTAAACCAATTAACGTAGTTGTTGTTGTTTTGCCATTCGATCCTGTGATTCCAATAATCGGAGCTTCACAGAATTGATAAGCAACCTCTACCTCCGTCACAACCTCAATCCCCATCGCTTCCGCCTTCCGAATTGGATCAACGGAATAAGGTATTCCAGGGTTTTTCACAACGAGCGCAACCCCATCATGCACAAGGGACTCCGGATGAAACCCACATACAACAGAAATACCCAGAGCCTCCAGTTCGTCGGCTTCAGGGCATGCACTTCGGTCCTTTTTGTCATTGACTGTGACGATTGCTCCCTTTTGATGAAAAAGCTTAGCTGCAGCGACACCGCTGCGAGCCAAGCCAAGTACAACCACTTCAAGTCCACGATAATCCCGCGGATGCTTCATGTTCTACAACACCTCATTCATATATAATCCGAGCACAGCAAGTACGAGACCCACAACCCAGAACGTAATAACTACTCGCCACTCGGACCAACCAACCAATTCAAAGTGATGATGAATCGGACTCATTTTGAATACACGTTTCTTTCTTGTTTTGAACGATACGACTTGGATTACCACGGATAGGATCTCGATCAAAAATACACCGCCAATAATCGCAAGCAGTAGTTCTGCTTTCGTTAAAATCGCTACTGCGACAAGTCCGCCACCGATTCCTAGTGAACCCGTGTCTCCCATGAACACCTTAGCTGGGTGAGCATTGAAAACAAGAAATCCAAGTACGGCACCAACCATTGCTGCTGAGAAAATGGCTGCTTCTGGCTGTGTATTGTTCATAGCAATAACCGTATAGGCACCAAATGCAATTGCACTTGTCCCTGCTAACAAGCCGTCCAAGCCGTCTGTGAAATTAACCGCATTCGAAGCTCCTAGCATTAGGATTGCCATAAGTGGGAAATACAACCAACCTGCATTCATATGATAAGAAACAAATGGAATATAAATATCAGTACTGTGTCCTTGCATAATAAGTAAATAACAGACAATGGCAGAAATCAATAATTGACCGAAAAGCTTCTGTTTTGCCGTAAGTCCCAGAGAGCGTTTGAAAATAATTTTGATATAGTCATCTAAGAATCCAACTAGACCGTACCCCAGCGAGGCAATTAAAAGGATTAGCAAATCTATATTTCTGTCCGCAAACCGAAGCGTAGCCAAGGAAAGCGCAAGCAAAATGATGACGCCGCCCATTGTTGGCGTACCTTGTTTTTTGAGATGTCCTTGCGGGCCATCCTCACGGATTTGTTGCCCAAATTTCATTCGTCTTAAAATAGGTATACATAATGGCCCCATGATTAGCGCGAGCACAAATGCCACACCCATTGTTAATAATACTGCGTTTTCCACGTTGGTTCCCCCTGCTCATTTCCGTCACTCTATTTCCTATTGGTTAAATCTATCACACTTAGTCAGCTAATAAGCTTTGGACAACCTGCTCAAGCCGCATCCCGCGTGAGCCCTTCACGAGCACGAGATCCTCGGCGCGAGCGAGCGCTGCAAGCTCCTCCGCGAGCTGCGCCTTGTCGTCGTAGGCGCGTACGTGCGCCGCCGGGAACTGATTTGACGCTTCATCTGCGATGAAGCGGCCGAGACGACCGAACGTGTAGACGTAGTCTACACGTTCCGGGGACAACATCGCGCCAATGCCGCGATGGAACTGCTCTTCGTGCTCGCCAAGCTCCAGCATGTCGCCGAGCACGAGGAACTTCCGACCGAAGCCGCTCAGCTGCTCGGTCAAGGCAATCGCCGCCCGCATGGAGGCGGGGCTGGCATTGTACGCATCGTTAAGCACGGTCAGCCCAGAGGCTGCCGTTAGCTTCTCGATGCGCATGCTTGTCATCTGCAGCGCGCGAAGCCCCGCTGCAACCGCACTTGGCGTGACGCCGAAGGTCTCACCGATGGCGATAGCCGCTAGCGCATTCACTACGTTATGCGTACCGAGCAACGGAATGAACAATTCTGGGTAACCCGGTGAATTGATGGTGAAGTATGCCCCTTCCGCATCCATACGGATATCCGTCGGGTAGCGATCATTACTTTGCTCCTGACCGAAGCGTATACGGCGCAAGCCTGATGGCAGATCAAGTTCGCCCAGTGCTTGTTCAATCAATGGCTCATCGCCATTATAAATAATCAAGCTATCCTGTGGCATGCCTGTCACAATTTCAGCCTTGGCGCGCGCAATCTCGTCTCGTGAGCCTAGTTGCAGCATATGCGATTCGCCAATCATTGTAATAATGGCAGCTTCTGGCTCAGCCAGTTCTGACAACAGTGCAATTTCCCCACGTCCACTCATTCCCATTTCTACGACAGCAAATTGCGTCGATTCTTCAAGAAGTAGAAGTGTTAGGGGTAATCCAATATGATTATTCAGGTTGCCCTTTGTTTTATGAACGTTATAAGTACTGCCCAGCACGGCCGCTACCAAATCTTTGGTCGTCGTTTTTCCGTTGCTTCCCGTAATCCCGATGATGCGCACAGAAAGCTCTTTGCGGTAGGCTTTGGCCAAGTCCTGCAGGGCCGTAAGCGTATCCTCGACCAGGATAAAGGGAATGCCAGCTGGCACCACACCGTGATCCGCTTGCCAAAGAATAGCCGCAGCTCCTTTTTGATAAGCATCTCCTACATAATCATGGCCATCGAAATTTTCTCCGATAAGCGGGATAAACAGACTGCCAGACTGAATGGAACGCGTATCTGTTGAAACACCTGTTATCGCAATCTCACCATGATCACCGGGCACTTCGCTGCAGAGCATCGTTGCAATTTGACTTAATGTACGCTGAATCATTGTGTTCTCTCCCTTATCGCAGCCTTAGCCACCAAACGATCGTCGAAATCATGCTTAACGCCCATGATATCCTGATACGTTTCGTGGCCTTTTCCCGCTATCAATATTACATCTTTAGGGCCTGCCCCTTCAATAGCCTTTTGTATCGCTTTTTTGCGATCTGCCAGTAACGTATATTGATTCTCTGGGTAATGGATACCTTTTAAACCTGGTACAATATCCGCAAGAATCGCTTCAGGATCTTCTGTACGTGGATTATCTGACGTCACATATATATAGTCACTATACTTGGCAACGACTTCTCCCATGATAGGACGCTTCGTTCTGTCTCGATCACCGCCACACCCAAAAACGGTAATTATCCTGCCTTCAGCAAACTCACGTACCGTAGAGAGCGCATTCTCTAAACCGTCTGGTGTGTGTGCGTAATCAACTAGAACCAAGAAATCCTGGCCCTCATTCACAACTTCCATCCGGCCTTCTACAAATGCAATTCCTTCTAGACTTTCACGAATGGCTTCCAGTTCGAATCCCTCGGCTAACGCAGTTGCTATAGCTCCCAGCGCATTATACACATTAAATTTCCCTACTAATTGCATGCGTAAGAATGCATCACCAGCAAAGGATTTCAAATCGAATTCAGTTCCTTTTGCTGAAATACGAATGTTCGTAGCCCGTACATCACATTCCTTTTCAATGCCGTATGTAATGACTTGTGCAGCAGTTAATTTGTGTAACATTTGCGATGCATCATCATCAACATTGAGAATGGCGTATTGCCTTGCATCTGGATCAGCGAAAAAACCATTCCCTAGTCTTCCAAATAACAATCCTTTGGCCGCAGCGTACGCTTCCATTGTTTTGTGTTCATTCAAATGGTCTTGCGTTAGATTCGTAAAAATGCTCGAACGGAAATGGACCCCTTTCACCCTTCCCATATCTAAGCCGTTTGACGTAACCTCCATCACACAGTATTGCACGCCTTGATCGACCATATTTCGCAGTATACGCTGAAGCTCAATGGATTCCTGTGTATTCGTTGCTTTATTTACAATATAGTTATCACCAATTTTGATATGGATATTGCCCATTAGTCCTGTTACATAGCCTTGATCCGCGATGATTTTCTCAAGTATATACGTGGACGTTGTCTTCCCATTCGTTCCTGTAATACCGATAATTTTGATCTCTTTGCTCGGATACCCGAAAAAGTGGGCAGAAAGAGCTGCCATCGCATAACGGGCATCTTTTACAACAAGCTGCGGGACAGCAACGTCCAATACGCGTTCCGTTACAAGCGCAGAAGCCCCTAGCGCAATCGCTTTAGGGGCGTAGTCGTGACCGTCTAGTAGTAATCCGGGAATACAGAAAAACAAATCCCCAGGCTTTATTTTACGAGAGTCTGCCTCAATTCCCGTAATCTCCGTATTTTTATCGCCATGTATATGGGTAATGAGCAGTGCGGAAGCAAGCTCCTGCAGTTTCATAAGCAACCCTCTCTTCCTTGAATTCCCTATCTATTATGGACAATTTTATGCGTGTAGAAAAGCCAAACATGTCTTCTTCGCAAATCTTTTTTTATTTCTATCAGAATCCCTACTTCTCAGGATCCACATCGGATAAGAATATACGAATCGTTGAGCCTTGATCTACTCTTGAACCTGCTTTAGGCGCTTGAGAGATGACGTACTTGCCATTCCCTGACTTAGCTAGCTTAAAATTCATGTTCAGGTCTTCTAATATATCATCAACTGACGCTCCAACCAAGTCCGGAACTTCAACAACTGGAATTTCTCCATAACGATACTCTTTGTCAAGTTGATTTTTGTCAGGTTCTACCTTCATATAGCGTAAAGCGTCTGCCATAATATCCCTTACTAAAGGTGCTGCAATCAGACCCCCGAATTGAATCCCTTTCGGATCATCCACTGCCGCATAAACAACAATTTTGGGATTATCCGCTGGCGCAAAGCCAATGAATGATACGATATGCTCATCTGGCGAGTAACGTCCGTTGATAACTTTCTGCGCTGTTCCTGTTTTCCCGCCAACACGATAGCCATCAATAAATGCATTGCGACCCGTCCCTTTCGCTACAACGCTCTCCAGCGCTTCACGAACTTGTCGAGACGTATCCTCAGAGATGACATTGCGTACTAGCTCTGGCTCTACGACATCGACCACTTCTCCCGTATCTGGATTGGAAAAGGATTTGGCCACATAAGGTTTAAACAACTTGCCGCCATTGATCGCAGCTGAAACAGCTGTAATTTGTTGTATCGGTGTTACGGAAACCCCTTGACCGAAAGCCGTCGTTGCCAACTCAACAGGACCTACCTGGGACGGTTTGAACATAATTCCGTTCTCTTCTCCGCCGAGATCAATCCCTGTCTTTTTACCAAAACCAAACCGGGAAATATAATCAAACAATTTCTCTTTCCCTAAACGTTGTCCCATCACGACGAAACCCGGATTACATGAGTTCTGAACAACCTGCAGCATCGTTTCACTGCCATGTCCGCCACGTTTCCAACAACGCAACCTAGCGCCCCCAACTTCAATGGCACCTGGATCAAAGAATTGCTCATTCTTTAGATCCACTTTCTTCTCTTCTAGCGCTGCGGCAAGGGTAATAATTTTGAAAGTAGAACCAGGCTCGTACGTTTTCCAAATAGGTAAATTTCGATTATACGTTTCTGCTGGTGACTCCATATATTTGCTAGGATCATAGGTCGGACGACTACCCATTGATAAGATTTCGCCTGTATTCGGATCCATCATGATCGCAATGACGTTTTGCGCTTGATATTGGACCATGGCTTGATCTAGCGAGCGTTCCATAACCGATTGCAAATGACTGTCGATGGTTAACTTCACATTCAGTCCATCTTTAGGCGGTGTATACACATCTGTGGTTCCTAATAATTTGCGACCTGCAGCATCTGTCATATAGGAAATACTTCCTGCTAGGCCTGTTAACTGTGAATTATATTTGGATTCTATCCCTGTTAGACCTTTATCTATCCCCGCAAATCCAAGGATATGCGCTGCAAGAGATCCATAGGGATAATAGCGCTTATTATCTTCTGCTACAACGATACCTGGCAATTCCAACTTTCTAACCTCTTGCGCTTTTTCAATCGAAATTTTACGACCAGAAGGTCTTATATTGTTTTGCGAGGTTTTTTTAGTTATTTGTTTGAAAATATCTTCTTCATTGCCTTCCAGCACTTGTGCTAGCTTTGCTGCCGTGCTACGGGGATCTTTAATTTGTACGGGAATGGCAATAATCGTGGGTGTACTCATGCTATACGTCAAGGTCAACCCGTTGCGGTCTTGAATTTCACCCCGTTTAGGCGCAAAAGCGATCTCTCTCCGCCAGCTTTCCTCCGCCTTTATCGCGAGTTCTTGTCCAATCCAAAGTTGAACATAGGCCAAACGAATGATAAGTGCTGTAAAGATAACAGTTCCAATGATTAACGCCGTAAATAATCTGCGACGAACGGTAACGTTAGAAGCCCGCATGAACGTTCAGTCTCCCTTCCCACTATTGTCATGTTCATTCCTAACATGACTATTCGGGACAACCAGGGGTTAGAACAAGCTGTTCACGATCACGGCTTATTTGTCGTCGCTCTTTGTGTTTCTGTTTTGGCATTCGGTGATGGTGAAGGTGCAGGTGAACCTGCAGGCGTTGCATTAGGTGTAGATCCTGTTCCTGCTGATTTATCCCATAGTGGCTTAAGTTGCAGGGTAACCGCTCGAGTCTCATCAGCAGCTGATTGCTCAGACACATAGCCTTCTCCAGAGGTTTGACAATCAATCTTGAAGAAGGAGCACGTCTCTACAGCATCACGCAGCGATCTGCCTACTAAATTCGGAAGAGGCATCTCCTCAACCGGCTGCATGGCAACATAGATGTGCTGTGTAGACAAAATTTGAGTACCCGCCTTCGGGAATTGATCAACCACTTTCTCCCCTTTACCAAATACTTCAAGGGACAGACCGATATCCTTGGCCGTTCCTTTGGCATTCGCCGAAGAAACATCCATTAAATTCGGTACATTCAGTCGATTCGCTTCCTTGGTTACGGTTTTCGGTTTTTTACTTGATGGCACACCCATGTACTGCAGGGACTCGCCTACGATTTCTTTGAAAGCAGGTGCTAGAACTTGTCCACCTAAATGATAGTTTCCGCCAAGATCAGGTTGATCTGCGATCAATGTAATTAAAATGCGTGGATCCTCTACAGGCGCATAGCCTACAAATGAGATAACCCATGTATCGGATGAATACGTTTTTTCACCAGGAAGTACGATGTTCGCTGTCCCTGTTTTTCCCGCTATCCGATAATCCTCCATATAAGCAAGCTTACCTGTCCCGACTTCTTGGTCCGAAACGACTTGCTCAAGATAGCCACTCACTGTCGCAGCTGTCTGAGGACTCACCACTTGTCTAATCACTTGCGGTTCAAAAGCAGTTACTACTTTGCCTGTTTTCGGATCAACAATATCCTTGACAATGTGTGGCCACATCAATTTACCGCCATTGGCGATGGCTGCGTAGGCTGCCGTTTGTTGAATGGCCGTTACCACGACTTTCCCTTGCCCATAGGTTGCTGTTGCATACTCTGATGGATATTTCATATCAATAAGGCCCGAAACTTCACCTGGCATGTCAATGTTTGTTTTCTGTTCAAAGCCGAACTTCTCAATATATTGACTAAGTTTTGTCTGAGTCAGTTTCTCAATCCCCAGCTTCACAAAGGCAACGTTACTTGACCGTTTGAGTCCCTCTAAGAACGTAATTTTTCCCCACCCGACGAGATTATGGTCATGAAGTACCCTGTCAGACACTTTAATCGCACCCGATTGATAGGTTTCCGTCGGATTGAATACCCCTTCTTCTACAGCACCTGCAAGAGTAACTAACTTAAATGTAGAGCCAGGCTCATACCTGGAAGAAATAGCGCCATTTCTAAAATCTTTCTGTGGATCATAATTCCAATATGTATTTGGATTAAAGGTTGGTGTATTGGCCATTCCTAGAATTTCCATCGTTTTGGGATCCACCGCAATGGCCGTTAGGCTTTTCGGGTGCCACTTGTCATTTACTTTAGCTAATGCACTCTCTAAGTAAAATTGAATGTTTTTATCAATGGTAAGTCTCACATTATTGCCGTCTTCAGCAGGCTTATAGTTCACTTTGGAATCGGGAAGCTCAACGCCTTTGCCATCCTTCTCGTAGCTCAGCATACCCGGAACACCCTTGAGCGTATCGTTTAACTTCAGCTCCATCCCTTGGGCTGCTTCGCCTTCTTTGTTCGTATACCCAAGGATATGAGAGGCTAAGGTTTCGCCTGGATAGTAGCGTTTCTTATCCTCTAGAATGGAAATTCCTACTAATGCTCTGGAGCCCAGCTTCAGCTTCGTTTGAAGATCAGTGATAAGCACACGGACTTGATCCGCTTTCTCTTTATCAATCTTCCAGCCTTCGTTCCTCACTTCTACATTTGCAGCGAAGTCTGTACCATCGAGATTTTTTTTCGTTGCTCTTTCGCGAATCTTATTTACTAACTCGGCACGCTTCGCCTCGGATTCCTTCAAAATATCGGCTAACCCTTGGGTTACATCCTCAGCAATGTGTAACGCATCGATTACCTTTGGATTTAGAGCGATCGTATAGGCAGTCGCTTCTACGGCAAGCACCTTATCATTACGATCCAATATGGAGCCGCGAACCGGCGCTAACACCTTATCCGTTTCCCATCTCTTCTCGGCTTTCTCTAGCAACCAAGAGGCTTCTACCACTTGAATCCAATAGACTTTAACCATGAGGACAACAAAAAGAAGGGTAAAAAACCCTCCAATTAGCAACGAACGCAACTTAATTTTTTTAGTCATATGAGTACCTGCCTGTTACGGTTTAGAAGCTGATTTCGTATTTTTGCCACTCGTCGAAGCCGTTGTTGAACTAGTTTTCGATTTCGTAGTTGTCGTTGATTGCGCAACGGCATTACCTTGCTTCTCCTCTTGTAAATTAAACCCGAGGCGAACAGCTTCCTCTTTTAAACGATCAGGACTTTGTAGTTTCTCTACCTCTTGCTTAAGGGCGCTGTTCTGCGCCTGAATTTCACGAATCTCACCTTGCATTTTGAGAATATTCGCATTCATCTGATAGATGGCCGCAAATCGCCAAATGATGACACCGGCAACAATAACACAAAGGACGACCGTGAATAAATAAAGCATTTTTTCTTGTGCAGGCAATGAGGAATTGCGATAAACAACTTTGGTTGTTTCTTTTATCTTTACACGCTGTTGCGGGTTCGGTTTGCGTTTAGGATCAAGTGCCAAATTGCCTTGGATATATGATGACATCGCTTATTCCTCCCTTAGTTCAAAGCTTTTCTGCAATCCGCAGCTTAGCCGATCTGGCTCGCTGATTCACTTCCAGTTCATGTTCACTAGGTAAAATAGGTTTGCGAGTAACTAGTTTTAGCTCCCCAGCTTTCTCACACACACACATTGGAAAACCAGGCGGGCAGGTACATTTCTCTACATTTTTAACGAAAAACTGCTTGCAAATTCGGTCTTCTAACGAGTGGAAGGTTATCACCGCAATACGTCCTTGTGGAGCTAGACAGTTAAGCGACTGTTGCAGCGCCTCTTCAAACGCCCCTAGCTCATCATTTACGGCGATTCGCAACGCTTGGAAGCTTCGTTTCGCTGGGTGACCACCAGTCCGTCTAGCGGCCGCTGGGATCCCCTCTTTGATCAACTCAACTAGTTCCCCAGTCGTTTCGATCGGTTTCTTCGCTCGCGCTTCCACAATCACACCTGCAATACGTCTTGAGAACTTCTCTTCGCCATATTCAAATAGAATTCGTGCAATTTGTTCAGCTGGCCACTCATTCACGATCGTTTTGGCCGTTAAGGATGTGTCACGATCCATTCTCATGTCCAGTTCAGCATCCTGGTTGTAGCTAAAACCACGATCACCATCATCCAATTGTGGGGAGGACACGCCTAGATCGAACAAAATGCCATCCACCTGCGGCTTTCCATCCCGCATTGCTTTGGGAACTCCTCGTAAGACTAATTCAATGTCTCTAAAGTTACTTTTGATAATCGCTACACGATCCAGATAAGGGGCCAGCACGGTTTGCGCGTTTGCCAGAGCGATATCATCTTGGTCAAGGGCAATCAGCAACCCATCGGGACCTAATTGGGATGCGATTAGTGAGCTATGCCCAGCGCCTCCCATTGTACAATCCACGTAAACACCATCAGGTTTTATATGTAAACCTTCTACAGATTCTTCTTTTAGTACAGTCACATGATGAAACACTTGTTGTCCTCCTAAAAGTTTTGCCTTGGCAAAACTGACTTCATAAGCCTATTCTTAAACACGATATTTCTATATTTCTATAGATCAAAATTAAAATCGACCAGCTTCTCTGCTATTTCATTGAATGATTGTTCAGACTCATTAGCATAGCTTTCCCAAACTTGCTTACTCCAAATCTCCACACGATTAGAAACACCGATCACGACACAATCTTTCTCTAACTTAGCATGGTCGACGAGATTGCTTGGAATGTTGGCTCTTCCTTGCTTATCCAGCTCACATTCTGTTGCACCAGAGAAGAAAAAACGGGTAAAGGCACGTGCATCTGACTTCATTAATGGCAATGCTTTCAGCTTCTGTTCGAGAATTAACCATTCGGATTGTGGGTAAACAAATAAACATTGATCTAATCCACGGGTGATGACAAAAGCTTCGCCAAGGGCTTCACGAAATTTAGCCGGGATAATCATTCGGCCCTTCTCGTCAATGCTATGTTGATATTCACCCATAAACATAGCATCTCGCCCCCTTTTCCTCCACTTTGTACCACTTTCCACCACATTTGAATCAATATTCGCTAAAAATAAAAGAAATCCTGCTTAGTTAGCAGGATTAATTAAATTTATTTCAATATTTAGGTCTATTCTGTGCCTTTTGTTCCTTGTTCGGTCACATCAAGTGCTTGTTCAGCTTCATTTTGTTCTTTTAGCTGCAATCGTAATTCCTTCAAATGCCTGTTGCGCTTGCGTCTGTATACCCAGACTGGGACAGCAATCAAGATTAAAAGCACCAAAACCGGTACCGCGGCAGCCAGAAATACGAGGACTCCTTGCAATACAGCGACCAATACATTCAGACTAGAGCCCCATGCCTTTTCAACACGTTCAGCTAAAGTTAGTTCATTCGGGTCAGAAAGAAGCGGCTTTTTGCCTGTTTGTTGATACATGCGCAGCTCAATCGTTGAGTACGAAACATTTTGATCCAAGTATCGCATCCTTCCTTTGATTTGCTCTATTGCCTCTTGCACCTTAGCTAACTCGTTCGAAAATGCCAGGAGATCGTCTGTCTTCGAAGCCTTCTCCATAAAACTAAGCAGTCTCGTTTCAACGAGCTGTTTGGCTGTCAAACGAGAGCTAAGATCCACGTACTCTTCCGTCACGTCTTGCCCTTGCACATTTCTTTGTAGCGCGGAGCTGATCTTCTCTAGACCGTCCAGCATGGATACAAAACCGTTCGCCGCTACTTTAATGGTGTAAGTTCCGCCCTTTTCCCCCGTATTCGCATTCTCGGAAAATTGCAGAATGTAAGCGCCGCTTAATGCGACCAGATCGCGCAGCTGAGTTTGTGCTTTCGCGTAGTCCTCAACAGGCATCACCAGATTCGCTCGATAAATGAGCTTGCGGTTAAAGCCTGCTTCTTGATCGTTCCCGCTCGCTGACATGACAACGTTGGGCGCAGCCGTCTTACCGACGGATGCTGCACCTGCCACAGGCGCTACCTTCGCATCAGCTGCAGGAGCAGCATCTTTGGCGACTGCGAGTTGATCCGTAGTCGCTGTCGACGATTTCACGCTGTTCATTTCGCTTTTTGCAGACGATGCAGACGTGTCCTGTTTACTCTCTGAGGAAGCACTACAACCAGCAAGCACCCCCACGGTCAACAGCAACAGCACGATCATCAAAGCCAAACTAGCTCTTGTCTTAGCCCCCATTTTAACAGCCCCCAATTTCCATTTTTAGGTTATCCACCCTCTAAACGGAATGTGATTGACGAATGTTGCACGGGATCCGAATGACGAAGAAAATAAAGTAGTTAACTACGTTAAGGGGCATGATGGCTGGGGTTGGGGTTGGGGTTGGGGTTGGGGTTGGGGTTGGGGTTGGGGTTGGGGTTGGGGTTGGGGTTGGGGTTGGGGTTGGGGTTGGGGTTGGGGTTGGGGTTGGGGTTGG